>UQSB01000036.1 GCA_900543505.1 uncultured Collinsella sp.
AAGGGTGGTAGCCGTACCGGCTGCGCCCCTTTTTTACTGGATACATGTTGCGTAAATGGCCTTGCCGACGCCTTTCGTGGACTCGGATTTCGGAAGTGCGGGGAAAACTCCGAACCTTCGAGCACACTGCTCTTTTGAACTCTTGTGACCTGCGGTTTTGTTGCTAAAAAAGTCGGTCTGGTCGGCAGAACTCGATTTTTCACCGCACTTCCGAAAACTGCGATCTTGCAGTACGAAAAACGGCCTCCATAACTCTGGGTTTATTGATGAGTGTAGCCGTTCGCCGTATATCATTGTCCGTTTATGGAATCTATCTCCAACGAGTTGTAGTCATATGGTTTGATGTTGGAAACATATGATTACCGGCAGGCCGTAGGTGACGTTCCCCCTGATATCGGAGGTTCCGGGTATGTTTCGTGCTCCGTTAAACAAGTATCGGGCTGGCTGACATGAGCCGCCGTTTTGTCTCGATAACCGTTGCAGTGGTTTGCCTGGCAGTGCTTCTGGGCGCTACAGGGCAACTCGCCATAAGTCGAGAAACATCCTATATGCAGGAATGTGCTTCCGAAGGCTTTGCCATTGACGGTTACTATCGGGATGACGAAACAAGTCGGGAAACCCTGGCTTTTCTTGAGGAGGACAACTGTCGATGGCAGCTGGTCGACCAAGACGGAATCTGCACAGACGGGCAGTTTAAGCGTACGGATGACCCCAACATCCTGATATTAAAGAAGGAAAACGGCGAAGAATTCGGTACGGTCCACGTGGCGTATATTTCGCGCCGACGCGATCAGGGCGTGCTCTACCTATTTAGAGATACCAGGGTGACCCGTTTTTATCTGGTGAGTACCGGTCCGGCGTTTACAGTGGAGTCTGGCGATGTCGATGCGGACAGCTGATTCACGGCAATAAATCAGCGAGCGGAGCGCGGCCATGGACCGCGCCCCGCTATTTGCTCGTGGCCCGCGTCACGTCTGCGCCATGTCGTGACTCGCGGCTGCGCGCATCCATCCCACGTCGCGTATTACTGCACATCAAACTCCACGCGATCGAGCTCGGGCACATTGAGATCGATGAGCTTGCGGGCTACACGGCGGTCGTGTGCCCCAAGCGCCTCGCTTGTCGTCACATGGGCGACAACCTCGCGCTCGACGATACCCTCCTCCCTGCCTTCGGTGGCCGAGGTCTCGACGGCAACGGTGTAATCCTTAAAGCCCGGCAGCACCGCGGCAAGCTCGCGCGTGGTTTCGGTGACGCCGTAACCGTCCTGCACGCCGGCCTGCGCCGAGCCAATAGACCCCGCCGTCATAACGATGCAGGGGATGGCAAAGATCACCGTACCCACGATGATGCGGCGGCGCACCTTGTGTGACAGCTCATCGACCTCGGCATCTTCTTCGGCGGTCACAATGCCGTCGCCGTTGAGGTCGCGCTTGAGCGGCACGCGCAAAAGAAGTAGTACGGCTTCGGCCGCCAGCGCGATAAAGACGACGTTGATGCCAAACTCGTAGAGGGCCGAGAGAAACAGCGGCCCGCTCGCGATGGCGATGCCATAGCCCGCCGCGCACAGGGGCGGCATGAGCGCGGTCGCCACGGCCACGCCGGCGATGAGCGTGGCGGGTTCCTGGTCGCGCGAGTTGCCCAGTCCGCCCGCAAAGCCGCCCGCGAGCGCGACGGCAAGGTCCCACACAGTCGGTGTCGAGTTGTCGATGATGGCGGCCGTGGTGGTGCCAAGGGGCGAGAGCTTAAAGTACAGCGTGGACGTGATTAGACAAAAGACCATCTGCAGCGCGAGGCCGGCAATTGCCTCGACGGCAATCTCGCGGTCGAGCGTGGCGATGCCGTATGCCATGGCAAGGACCGAGCCCATGAGCGGACAGATGAGCATGGCGCCCACGATGGCAATGTCCGAGTCGATATCGAGGCCGATGCTCGCGATCAACATGGCAATGATCAGGATGCATAAGTGTGAGCCAGTCAGGCGCGCCCCGTTTACAAAGCGCTTGCGAATCACGTGATAGGGCGCGCGTCCCTCGCGTATGTTGAACGCCTGCTTAAGGAAACGGGTGGCATTCTCCATGGCCTCGCTGTGTGCAGGGCGTATACCGTGACGACGATGATGACGCTCGCGCAGCCGCTTGATCTGTTGTTTGTCGAGTTCCATGCTTACCTCGTTTAGCTTCTGAGCCGCTTCTTGCGTCTGTCGTCTTTACTCTACACCGCGTTAGGCGAGGTGTCAGACAAGGTTTGTTGACCTGGAAGTCAGGCCAATCGACATGGCTAAAACGCCGTGAGGATCATAAGAGTCAAATAGACAAAAAAGCGCGGGGCCGGTTTGATTCCGACCCCGCGCTCTGCGCTGGTGCGTTGTTGTTCAGCCTACCCTAGCAGGCTCAGACCAACAGAGACAAACGCCAGGATAACGCCGACGATGGACTCGCCGCCGAGCAGGCCGCTGGCAACGACCAAGCCCTGTTCCTGGAAGGCGGCATCCTTGGCAGCCCTCTCCTCGTCAGAAAGACCAGCGGTGGCGTCGCGGTGAGCGGACCACTTGTCGTAGGCGAGTTTGACGCAGGAGCCCAGGAATGCCGTGAGTGACATGTAGAACGGCAGGTACACGCCCAGGCCGATCATCATGGCCGGAATGCCGAGCCAGTACATGACGATGCCGGCGATAAAGCCGCCAACGAACCACGGGACGCTCGGGATGCCCGAGACCATGGTGGCGACGACGCTTGCCTGCGCGGCAACAAAGCTCTTGTCGGGGCCAAAGGCGTCCGGGCCATAGGCGGTGACGAGCGCGACCATGACGGCTGCGGCGACCAGGGCGCCCACGATGCCGCCAATGGCTTGGCCGATCCACTGCGCACGCGGGTTGGTGCCCAGCACGGCGCCAGCCTTAAAGTCGTTCATGACGTCGCCCGCAAGGCCGCACGCTACGGCCACGATGCCGGCGATAAAGAACAGCTTGACCTGAGCGAGCTGCGCGAAGGCGGCAACGATGAGCATGACGATGAGGCCAAAGATCTCCATGGGGTCGATGCCCGTCTGGCCGCAGCTCTGCGCGCTCATGATGGTGGTGACAAAGGTGAACAGCGTGACGATGACGGCCGGAACGGGGCCAAGGTCGAGCACGATGGCGATGATCACGGCGATGGCGGCAGCGCCCAGGCCGATGATACCGGCGTCGAGCTTAAGGGAACCCGAGATGAGCGGCTGCTCGTCGGTGTCGGTGGAGCTGTCGGCGGCGAGGCCGCGGACGATACCGGCGACCTGCGGCAGGATGTCCTTGAGGACGACGGCGACACCAAAGCCCATCATGAGGCCCATACCCAGGGACTTGACGATGCCCTGCGCAGTCACAACGTCGAACAGACCGGCAGCGGTGCCGCCCATAATGATGCCAAAGTTGCCCAGCAGGGCGCCGGCAAACCAGAAGGCGACGGGGGCGAAGCCCACGAGGAAGCCGACGGAGAGCAGCATGGGCGAGTTGTAGATACCAAAGGTCACGCCGGGAATGTTGAGCGTGCACAGCATGCTGGGCACAATGCCCAGGGCGTCGCGCAGCACGCTATAGATGCCGGCGATGGCCATGGAGCCAAAGAGCTGCTTGCCGGTCTTGCCGCCGGCCTCGGTCGCGCGCAGGGTCTGAGCTGCGGCGTTGCCAGTGGGGAACTCAAGCGCGGCGTCCACGATAAAGTGACGGTGGATGAGTGCCGTGGCCAGCAGGCCCAAGATGGTGCCGGCGAGTGCCACGATAAACATGTCGAGCCAGCTGATCTGGTCGGCATAGCCCAGCATCCAGGCGCCCGGGATGGTAAACGCCAGGCCGCCGGCGACCATGGCGCCCGCGGACATGATGGTGTGGGTGACGTTGGCCTCGTTGAGGCTGGCGTTGCCCATGAGCTTCAGGAAGAACAGCGAGATGACGGCAGCGAAAATAATCGGCCAGGGGAGGGCACCCATCTTGAGGGCCGTGTAGGCCGAGCTTGCCGTGATGATCACGCAGCCAAGGACGCCGATGACGACGCCGCGCAGCGTGAGTTGCCCGCGCATCGAAGCGCGGTTCGAGGGATTGCTCATATAAAACTCCTTTGCGTATATCCGCTTCCCCCGGGAGCGCCGTTACGGATACGGCGCGGGAAGTCGGGTTACCAAGGGCCGCCGCGTGAGCTCGCAAACGGCCGCGCACCAGTATAGCGGCACGGCAGTTAATTTGGGACTGGGCTTTTTTAGCTATCCCAAGCGAAGCCGAAGGATGATTATTCTGGGACGGGGATTTAAAAATCATCAGGTACGCAATGATTTTTAAATCCCCGTCCCAGAATAATCATCGGGATATACTGCTGGGCAGACGAAAGGAGCGCCGACGATGCTTAATGGGTGCGCATATATATTGACGGTCGACGTGGGCAACACGTTTATTCGCTTTGGCCTGTTTGCAGAGGATTCGGCCGCGGCGCAGGAATGTCCGCTCGCGACGTGCGAGATCACGACGCCGGCCCGTATTACGGCCGACGAGGCGCGCATGAGGCTCGCGCAGGTCATGGGCGCGCTCGCCGCCGATGCAAGTGTGCCCGGGGTGCTTGCACCCGCCGCGGCCGTGCTGAGCTGTGTAGTCCCGGCGCTCGAGCGCCCGTGGAAGGCGGCACTTTCCCGCACCTGCACGGGGCGCGTGCTCACCGTGGGGCCGGGACTTAAGACCGGCATACCCGTGCACTACGACGATCCGGCCGAGATCGGCCCCGACCGCATCGCCGATGCCGTGGCGGCCCGCGCTGTCTACGGCTCGCCGTGCATCGTGATTGACCTGGGCACGACGACCAATATCGAGGTCATCGACGCGCACGGTACCTTTGTGGGCGGCGTTATCGCGCCAGGCCTGGCCCTCGGCGCCCGTTCGCTTTCGGCGGCAGCAGCGCGCCTACCCCAGGTTGAGCCCTCGGCGCCAACGCACGTCATCGGACGCAACACGCGCGAGGCCATGCGCTCGGGTGTGGTTTTGGGCGAGGTAGCCCGCATCGACGGCATGCTCGACATGGTGCTTGCCGAGATGCGCGCGACCAAGGCCGCGGGGGAGGGCGATGTGCCCATCGTCATTACCGGCGACGATGCCGAGGCACTTGCGGCGCTGGTCGGCCACAGCCTGACGGTAGACGACGCGCTGACGTTGCGGGGTCTCGCCGAGCTCTACCGCATCAACCAAAAGCCCCGCCGCGCGTAGGGCGAGGGGCTGGTGGGATAAGCGCCCCTACCTTTCACCTGCTACAATGGGCCAAACTATTGCGATTGCGGAGGTGTCTGCCATGTCGGACGATCTTCATCAAACCGCGTCGGGCAAGCGCCGCGACGTTATTAGCTGGGACGAGTTCTTTATGAGCGTGGCCATCGCCGCGCAGCGCCGCAGCAAGGACCCCAACACGCAGGTGGGAGCGTGCATCGCCAGCACCAACCACCGCATCCTTTCGGTGGGTTACAACGGCACGCCCTCGGCGCTCAACGACGACTTTTTCCCGTGGGGTACGAGCGATGACCCGCTGCAGGACAAGCACAACTACGTGGTCCATGCCGAGGCCAACGCCGTGCTCAACTACCGTGGCTCGCTCAAGGACCTCGAGGGTTCCACGGTTTACGTCACGCTGTTCCCGTGCCACGACTGCGCCAAGATCCTGGCGCAGGTGGGCGTGGGCGAGGTCGTCTACCTGGACAATAAGTATGCCGACACCGATGACGGCCGTATCAGCCGCCGCATTCTCGACTCCTGCGGCATCAGCTACCGCCAGGTCATCGTCGATGTCCAGATTGGTACCGGGGGACAGGCTCGGCAGTAGCGCGTGCCGACGCCAGCTGGCGGCAAAACAGCCAAAAGAGCCCCGTCCCAAATTGACTGCTCGTGAAAGTCATGTCCGCACGCATGGCTGGCGCCTAAGCGGGTACATGGCTGTAGTAACATAGCCCCTGTCCGCGGGCGTGCCCGCGTTATTGTGAGAAAGGAGCCCCTGTGGCTGTTAACGAAGAGCTGCTTAAGAAGGTTCTTGAAGAGATTCGCCCCAACCTGCAGGCCGACGGCGGCGATATGGAGTATGTGGGCGTCGACGACGAGGGTGTCGTCAAGTTGGAACTACAGGGCGCCTGCGCCGGCTGCCCCATGAGCTCGCTGACCCTGTCTATGGGTATCGAGCGCATCCTGAAGGAGCACGTGCCCGGCGTCACCCGCGTCGAGCAGGTCAATGCTTCCGGCGAGGCCGACGAACTGTACGACGAGTACGCGCCGTTCTAAGATGCGAAAGCTGCGGACGACATGCTCCGCATAGACGTTACGCCCAGATATGAGGCTGCGAGCGCAAGGCCCGCGGCCGCATTTGTATGTAGGGAGCAGGGGATCGATATGCTCAACGACCTCTACCATATGCTTGATCCCGTCGCGATCTCGGCGGGCCCCATCACTATCTACTGGTACGGCCTGGCCTACGTGGTCGGCGCCCTGCTCACGGCGGTCGTTATGTACCGCACGCAGCGTCGTTGGGGCTTCGACATTACGATCGATGACCTGACGAGCGTCGTGGTCGGCGCGGTCTTTGGCCTCATCATCGGCGCGCGCCTGTTTTACGTCGTCTTTTACGGCGATGGCTACTATTGGACCCACCCGCTCGAGATCTTTGCCACCAACGAGGGCGGCATGAGCTTCCACGGCGGCCTGGTGGGCGGCATCTTGGGCGGTATCATCGTGTGCCGCATGTATAAGCTCGACGCCTGGACCGTCGCCGACCTTGCCGTGATCGGCGCCCCGCTGGCCCTGTGCCTGGGCCGTTGTGCCAATTTCGTCAACGGCGAGCTGTGGGGTAAGCCGACCGATCTGCCTTGGGGTGTGGTCTTTGGCGGCACTGCGGGCGATATGCCGCGCCATCCCTCCCAGCTCTACGAGGCGTTTCTAGAGGGCATCGTGCTCTTTTGCATCCTACGGGTGCTCAGTCGCAAAAAGCCGCTGCTGCCCCAGGGCACGTTTATGGGCGTGTTCGTGATGGGGTACGGCATCGTCCGCTTTCTCGTTGAGTTCGTGCGCGTGCCCGATGCGCAGCTGGGCTATCTGCTGGGAGGCGTTATCACCATGGGCCAGCTGCTGAGTTTGCCGCTCGTAATCGCCGGCCTGGCGCTCATCATCTTCGCCCGACACCGCAACCGTCCCCAGCGCATCTACCTGGACGCCTAATCACCAAAACCACCACAAAGGGGACAGGCACCTTTGTGGTGGTTTGCTGGGCAACGATGACAGAACCGTAACGTTTTCCCAGATAAAACCTGCCAAAATAAACCTGTCCCTTTTTGGCAGGTTTCTAGAAAGGCTCTTTGGACTGTGAAGGATTCCGACCTCTCCACAACGGCTGCGCGCGACGCTGCCCGCATCGTCTGGTTTAAGCGCTACCCCGCCAAGCAGACGCTCATCGCATTTCTGCTCGCGCTGTTGGCGACCACGGCGTTTTCCATCGATCCCGCGCCGGTCTCGAGCAACGCAGTCTTGGCGATTGACCCCAAAGCCTCGGGCATGCTGTACGTGTGCTACGAGGTGCTCCTCTCGTTTGCCGGCCATACCGACGCGGTCATGCTGCTTGCGCTTGCCTGCCTGCTCACGCTGCCGTTTCGCTACGTATTCTTTGGCCGCGGCGATGCTTGGCGTCCTTCGGTGATCCTTCCGTCGCTGTTCTTTGCCGTCTGCATGGTGTTTGGCCGCAGCTACGACCTCACCGATTCTGCCGAGATCGTACTCGGCGACAAGGCTCGCATCATCTGCGCCTGGATAGCCGGTGCGGGCTGGATGCTCTTGGCGGTCGTTGCCTTCTACCTGGCTTTTGAGTGTCTAGATTGGCTGAGCTCTCGGCGCATTCCGTTTTCCGAAGCGCACTTTGGCCGCGTATGGCGTGTGGCTCACGCCGTACTCTCGGTCCATCCCTTTGCCGGGCCCTTCCTGGTGCTTATGGTCGCCTGGGCGCCCACGCTCATCGCTTCGCTGCCCGGCCTTTTTATGGGAGATACGGGTGCGCAGATTCGCCAGTGGTTCAACTACCCCAACGGCACGAGTGACTACCTGCGTCTGCTCAATCCCAATGTGTTGCTCAACGGACATCACCCCGTGGTGCACACGGCTATCATCGGTTCGTGCGTCCAGCTGGGGCTTTCACTGTTCAACAGTGCCAACGCAGGTCTTGCCATCTACACCTGCGCTCAGTTCGTCATTACGGCCGCCTGCATGGCCTATTCCATCTCGTCGCTGCGCAAGCTGGGCGTGAGCTTGCCGATTCGCGGCGTGATCTTGCTGTTCTTTGTGTTTATGCCCATGTTCTCCAACTACGCGGCCCTGCTTACCAAAGATGTGCTGTTTGCCGACGCGTTTTTGGTGCTGTTGGTGCAGGCCGTGAAGCTCGTGGCATGCGGCCTGCCCCGTCGCGATGCCAATGCCGAGCGTGCGGGCGAACAGAGGCCCGTGCTCTTTGCGCGCCATGACTGGCTGCTGCTCGCTCTGGGTGCCATGGGTTCCACGTTTCTGCGCAACGGCGGCCTGGTGTTTCCCCTGGCGGTATGCGTAATCGCGGCGGCGTTTTGCGTATGGGACGCGCATGTGGCTCGTCGCGCAGCCAAGCAGGCTGGTGCTGCGTCTTCGGGCTCCATCCCGCGTTTCCGCTGGATGGGAGTTCTTGCGGTGCTTGCACTCTGCCTTGCCTCTAATATGTACTTCACCAAGGTCTTTATGCCGGCGCACGACATTACGCCTGGTTCCAAGCGCGAAATCCTCTCGATTCCGTTCCAGCAGACGGCTCGTTTCGTCCAAAAGCACGACGGCCTCAACTCGGGTGTCAACCCTACGGTTAAGGAGGACGGCACTATCGTGGAGGCTCCTTGCGACGGCTTGGTGACCGACGATGAGCGTGCCGTGATCGACCGTGTGCTCAAGTACGACAATCTGGGCCGCCGTTACAACCCCGACAAGTCCGACGCCGTCAAGAACTGCTTTAACGAGTACGCCTCGCAGGAGGACATCAAGGCCTATTTTGAGGTCTGGGCGCAGATGTTCAAAAAGGATCCCGAGTGCTACATCTCGGCGCTCATCAATAACTACTACGGCTACTTTTATCCGAGTGCCCGCGATGCGTGGGTCTACAGCACGGCGCGCAGTGCCGAGATTATGGCGAAGCCCGATAACCTCAAGTACTTTGACTTCCATCCGGTCGATAGCAAGGTTGTGCGCTGGTGCGACCACCTGATCAACCTGTATCGCGTGGCAGTGCAGCGCATTCCGTTTATCTCGCTCACCATGAGCTCGGCCACCTATGTGTGGATCATGATCGCCGTGGTGGTCTATCTGCTACGTCGTCATTCATGGCGCGGTCTGGCCATTTGGTTGCCGCTGCTGGGCGTGCTTGCCGTGTGCCTGATCGGTCCCTGCAACGGTTCGACCTATATGCGCTACCTGTATCCGGTCATCGCCTGCATGCCCTTTGCCATCGGGGCCACCATCACTCGCAGCGACCTCCTCTGGTCCTAATCTGCTGCAAAGGGGACAGGTCGCTTTGCACCAAAGGATGGCATCATCACGACGCCTTCATTTTGGGGTTTATCTCGCAGGCCAGTAGGTATATCATAACGACGTTTGTTTATATTGCCCGAGCATCTGCGCTGGGCTTTAGGTCAAAACCGATAGGAGACACGTATGTCCGGACACTCTAAGTGGGCCACAACCAAGCATCGTAAGGGCGCGCAGGACGCCAAGCGTTCCGCCCTCTTCTCCAAGCTGAGCCGCAACATCACCGTTGCTGCCCGTCTCGGCGGTGACCCGCTGCCCGAGAACAACGCCAGCCTCGCCGCTGCCGTTGCTAAGGCCAAGGCTCAGTCCATGCCCAAGGACAAGATCAAGTCCGCTATCGACAAGGCTTTTGGTTCGGGTGCCGATGCCGCCGTCTACGAGAACATCGTGTACGAGGGCTATGGTCCCGCCGGTGTCGCCGTCTATGTTGACTGCCTGACCGACAACCGCAACCGTACTGCCGCCGATGTCCGTTCCGCCTTCTCCCACGCTGGTGGCAACCTGGGCACCTCCGGCTCCGTCGCCTTCCAGTTTGAGCGCAAGGGCCAGATCGTCGTCGCCAAGGAGATCCTGGACGAGAACGCCAAGAAGGAGACCATGATCGCCAACGGTGCTGCCGGTGACGAGGATGAGTTCATGATGGCCATCGCCGAGGCCGGTGGCGAGGACTACGAGGACGCCGGCGAGGAGTGGATCGTCTGGACCGCTGCTAACGACGTCATGGCTGTCTCCAAGGCACTCGAGGAGCAGGGCGTCCAGGTCAAGGGTTCCGAGACCACCATGGTTCCGACCACCCCGACCGAGGTCTCCGGTACCGACGCCAAGAAGGTTCAGCGCCTCATCGACCGTCTCGAGGAGCTCGACGACGTCCAGGACGTCTACAGCACCATGGACATGACCGACGAGGTCATCGCTGCCCTCGAGGAGGAGTAGCGCCTGCACGGGTTAAGCCGTGCATATCTGGGCATAATGAAGCGAGCATGCAAGCCTCGTGGAATAGATGAGCCGGATCCGCGTGCGTATGGCACCGGACCCGGCTCTTTTATAATGATGCGAATCGTTTTGCATTCTGTGGACCGAAACCTGAAGGGAGCGCGCGTGCGCGTACTCAAACGAGCCCTAGCGATCGTGTATCTTGCCGCCGCCATCGTGGCGCTGGGTGCGCTTGTCTGCCAGTTCTGGGGACCGTATACGTATCGCTTTATGCTGCTATTGCGTGACACCATGCCTCGCGTCGTCGTTACGGTGTGCGCCGCCATCGTGGCGCTTGGCGTGCTCATCGGTTTTTTCCGCTTGATGTTTGCGCGTCGCGAGCCGTCCTGCGTGCATCCGGCGGGGGAGCGCAATATCGAGGTCACGCTCGCAGCGCTTTCCTCGTGCGCCCGTGCCGCGGCGGAGTGCGATGAACGCGTGATGGTTGAGCATATCGAGGCGCGCGTTCAAGGCTCCGACGGGTCGCACGTTCGTTTTAAGGTCGAGGCCATCGCGCTCGATGATAGGGACGTTGCCGCTCTTGCCACCTCGATGCAGCAGCGCATCGAGAAGGCCTGTGACACCATGCTCGGCACGCCGGGCACGACCGCGCGCGTCCGTTTTTTGCCGTCCAAGACTACCGTCCAGACCGTGGAGGTTTCCGGTGAGTGATACCAACCAAGACAAGACCGCCCGCACGCCGCGCCTGACGATCGACCAGAACGCTACGCCGGCAGGCGAGTCCGCCGACACCAAGCCCGAGGCCGGCGAGCAGCACGACAGCGCCGCTAATGACTTTGACGAGGCCATGGGTCTCATCAAAGGTACGGGCGCTGCTATCTGGAGCTACGCCGTGCGCCACCCCAACACTACGCTCGGTGCCGTGGCAGGCTTTATCCTCGCCGTGCTGGTACTTACATTGGGCCTGTGGGACACGCTCGTCATCGCATTCTTTGTGTTGATCGGCGCCGTGATCGGCCAGATTCGCGACGGCGAGAACGGTATCGTCAACTTCTTCGGCCGTCTGTTTAGCGGCCGCTGATACGTATTCGACTGTCGCATCCGCGGCAGGCATAAGGAGGAACCATGGCTTTTAACACGAAGGTCGATGTGGCCGATACCGAGCTCGAGGCGAACGAGGCCGTCGCCGCCGAGGCGGAGGACGTAACGCTCGAGGACGAGACGCTCGTCGAGGCCGAGTCCAAAGACGAGGCGGACGAGGACGACGAGGAGGCGGACGAGTCCGAGGACTCGCTGACCTATTCCAACGGCGTGATCGAGAAGATCGTCGCCATGGCCACCCGCGAGGTGCCGCACGTTCTGGGCATGAAGGGTAACCTTATGCACTTTGTGCAGGAGCAGTTTGGTGCCGAGAACCTGACCAAGGGCGTGACGGTCGAGGTCACCGACGACAACCGCGTGGTCGTCAACATCTCGGTCATCATCGAGTATGGCGCCTATGCGCCTGCAATCTTTGACGACGTTAAGGCGCGCGTCACCGAGCGTCTGGCCGCGATGACCGGCCTTGAGGTGGCAGGCGTCAACCTGCGCATCGAGGATGTCATCACCCCCGAGGAGTACGAGCACCGCACCAGCCAGCACGAGTAACCTACCAAAAAGGGATGTTTATTTTGGCAGGTTTTATCTGCGTAAACGTCAAACGGCCGGTCGCGCATGCAAAAGCGCGGCCGGCCGTTTTTGTACGCTCCCGATGTAGTCATACCGCTCGTCTAACTAAGGGTTGCAATCGCCACGTTCCGCGTTACCCTAATGGGCGCATTGTTTCCAAATTGTTAACGAGGGGTTGCCGTAATGGCCGACGAACACGAGACCGAAAGCAAGGCATGGGCGATTGAGGCCGCTGCGGCAGAGGCGGCGTCGCGTGCTGCCGAGGAGGTGCATCGTCCTCCGGTGGTGCCGATGGAGCGCGTGGTCGATCGCGATGTTATTGAGCAAGGCGAGCGCGCCGGCCGCAAGCGTAGCCAGGAGCCAGGCTTTCCGCGCTTTTTTGCCGAGCTCAACCTGGGCCTGATCCTCACGGCGTTCGCCATCGTTGCCTTTAAAACCCCCAATCACTTTGCCTTCGGCGGCACCTCGGGCGTGTCGGTCATTCTTTCCACGCTGTTCCCGACTCTGCCCGTCGGCGTCTTTATGTGGATTATCAACGCGATCCTGGTCATCCTGGGTTTTATCTTTTTGGAGCGCAAGGCAATCCTTTGGAGTGTCTTTGCCTCGTTTGCGCTTTCGGCCTACGTCTCGCTGTTTGAGCTCTTCATTCCGACGGATGTTTCGATGACGGGCGATATGTGGCTCGACCTGTGTTTTGCCGTCATCTTGCCGGCGCTGGGCAGTGCCATTGTCTTTGACATTGGCGCCTCGACGGGCGGCACGGACATTCTTGCCATGATCCTCAAACGTCGCACTACGCTCGAGATTGGCCGCGCACTGCTGCTGGTCGATATCGGCATCGTGACCATCGCGGCTTTCCTGTATGGCCCGCGCGTCGGCCTGTACTGCGTGCTCGGTCTGTTTGCCAAGACGCTTGTGGTCGACAAGGCCATCGAGAGCATTCACCTGCGCAAGGTCTGCACGATTATTTGCGCCGAACCGCGCAAAGTCGAGGAGTTTATCGTCAAGCATCTCAACCGCACGGCAACGATCAGCCGTGGCTACGGCGCCTTCTCGGGCAAGTGCGTCACGGTGATCATGAGCGTGCTGAGCCGTCGCGAGGCAGTGCAACTGCGCCGCTACGCTCGCGAGATCGATCCGGGTGCCTTTATCACGATCGTCGACAGCTCCGAGATCGTCGGCAAGGGTTTCCGCGGAACGAACTAACGCGGTCGAGCTTATCAAACAATCGAATAGCGCCCTGCGCATTGCAAATGCGTCATGTTGGAGTATTTGTCCCCACATTGGGTGATAATGATGCCAAAGACATCGTTTGCGATCCAGATGATTCGCTCAAGATACGAAGGGATGATCTCGATGTTCTGTTCGCAGTGTGGTGCCCCCATGGGCGATAACGACAAGTTCTGCGGCGCGTGTGGTGCCCCCAATGCCGGTGCCGCAGCCTCTGCCCCTCAGGGTCAGCCCCAGCAGTTTGTTCCGCAACCGCCCGTGGCGAATGCGTCCAAGGGCTGTGTGGCTCAGGCGTTTGAGGATATGACCAAGACTCCGGGCGTGCTGCAGCGCGTGTGCCAGATTGCCTTTTTACCGGCGCTGATTTGCGTTGTGTCGGTGCTCGTGTTGTTTATTCCCGTTATTGGCGGCATTGCAGCTGCCATCGGCTTTTTGGCAGCCTGCATTGCGAGCGTGTGCGGTTCGGGCTTTGGTATTGAGTGGGGTCGCGATCTGTCGCTCAAGGTTGATGACGGTATGGATCGTCCACTCATGCGTTCCACGTCGTTTGGTCTCGGAGTCTTTTCGAGCGTTATTTCGGTCGTGCTCGAGGTTATCGCTGCTATTCCCGTTATCGGTGTAGTGCTTTCGCTGGTGGAGGGCGTGGTAATTGGCGCCGCGGGCTCGTATTCTTATTACGGCTCTTATGCGCTCGAGGCTGCGCTGTTCGGTTCGCTCGGCCTGCTTGTCCTGGCGCTAATTGCCTCGGCGATTCTGGGTGTCTTCTTTAAGATGTTCGCCGACATCGCCGTGATGCACTTTGCGGTGACCGGTCGCGTCGAGAGCGCGTTTTCGCTCGATAAGGTCTGGGCGGCGTTTAAGCACAACAAGACCAAGCTGTTCTGTGCTTCGTTCCTTCCCGAGTTTTTGACGGGTCTGGTCGCCAACGTTGTCACCTGGATCCTGACGTTCGTCTTTGGCACCATTGCCTCTGTCGGTATGTATAGCTACTACTACCGTCCTTCGGCTATTGAGGCGCTTGTTACCGGCGGTGGCATCACGCTCGTATTGTTCTTGGTACTGACGGCGTTTGTCACGGTATTCCTTACGGTCTTTGGCAAGATGCTCAAGCATCGTGCCGTTGGCTATTGGGTAGCGCGCTATGCAGCTGAATGGGCTGATGAGGATAAGGATGACGTCCTGACCTTTGTGCTGCCGTTTGAGAAGAAGGCCGCCCCTTCGGGCTATAGCGCTCCGGATGTCGCGCCCGCACCTGAGCCCGAGCCCGAACCTGAGCCCGAGCCCGCACCTGAGCCCGAGCCTGAGCCCGCCTCTGATTCCGAGCCCGCACCAGAGCCGGCGCCCGAGCCCGAGACCGAGCCGACGCCTGAACCTGAGCCCGAACCCGAACTCGAGTCAAGTTCCGACGAGGACCCTCAGGACGAGTAGCCCTGCCGCCTGCCATTTGGGGACGGGGTGGAAATGGCAGAAATAGCGCTTGACAAATGAGCGGGGCCGAACGTTGAGATAACGTTCGGCCCCGCTTTGACATCGCGATGCGGCTATGACTGCGAGATAGTCGCGAATCGACTACTCGTCGTGCTTCTCCTCGCGGCGAGCGGCGGCGCGAGCTTCGTGGATACCCTTGATCGCGGCATGACGAGCCGTGCGGGCATCGTGGATGGCGTCACGGGCTTCGGCAGTCGTCGCCTTGGCAGAGCGCAACTTGGCGGCCAGATCGGGGTTGGTTTCGGCGACCGCGGTAATCGCGGGGCCGTCGAGCTCCTCTTGCGTGGGCTCGGCCAAAAAGTCGATGGCATACTGGGCGGCCACCATGGAACCCTTGGCCAGTACGGTCTCGTCAATCTTGTAAAAGCAGGAATGTTGGGCGTACGTGGCGCCAATCTTGGGGTTGCGCGTACCTACAAAGGCGAGCACACCCGGTACACGGCGCAGGTACTCCGAAAAATCCTCGCCCGAAAGCGTGCCGCGGTAATGGCCCTGGCCGGCGGGGCCCAGACATTTAATTACAGCCTGACGGCAGCGTTCGCTCGAGGCGGCGTCGTTTTCGACCTTGTAGTTGGCGATGGTGTAGTCGGTGAGCTCGGCCTCGGCACCCAAGGCTGCCGCGGTGTGCTCCACGATGCGGCGCATAAGCTCCGGCATTTCCTCGTGGGTCGAGTCGCCGTAGGTGCGTACCGTACCGGCGAGGTATGCCGTGCCGGCGATAACGTTGCGCGCGGTGCCGCCGTGCAACTCGCCGACGGTGATGACTGCCGGCTCGTAGGGGCTAATCTCGCGCGAAACGATAGTCTGCAGGGCATTGACGATCTCGGCGGCAACCATAACGGCGTCGTGGCCGCGCTGGGGCATGGCGCCGTGGCACGAGGTGCCGCGAACGTCGATGCGGAACCAGTCGGTGTTGGCCATGCGTGGACCGGGCTCGCAGCTTACGGTGCCGGCATCGACCTCGCTCCAGATATGTGCGGCGTAGGCGCCATCGACGCCGTCGAGCACGCCCGTGCCAATCATGAGCTTGGCGCCCTGGCCGTTTTCCTCACTGGGCTGGAAGACGATGCGGATCTCGCCGTGGATGTCATCGGTCATATGGCGCAGAATCTGCAGCGTGCCGAGCATCATGGCGATGTGGCAGTCGTGGCCGCAGGCGTGCATGCAGCCCTCGTTGACGCTGGCGAACTCCTCGCCGGTCTGCTCGGTGACAGGCAGGGCGTCGATATCCGCACGCAGTAGAATGCGACGGCGCGGCGTGCCGTCCTCGCGGTAGGCATCGGGCGCGGTGCCGCGGAGGGTTGCCACCAGGCCCGTCTTAAGGGGACGCTCGTAGGGGATATTCATGGCGTCGAGCTGGTTAGCGATGTCGGAGGTCGTGCGCTCCTCGGCAAGGCTCAGCTCCGGGTGCTTATGGAAGTGCCGGCGCTGCTTGATGATATAGGGCTCAAACTCGGCGGCGATATCTTGGATGGCCGCGGTGACGTCGTCTGCCGCGCGAACCTCGGTTGCCGCCATAATTTGCTGTGCCTTGGTCTTCGTCATGGTCGATTTGCTCCTTGCTGGGTTGATCGCAAAATCGTACAGGCTCTCTCCAGTATGCCACCTGCCGCTAGGGCTGGTAAAGTTGCCGTTTGCCGCTTGGAGTTTTGTTGCAAGGGCGGGGGAGTACACTCGGGGGTGTTGAATTTCCTGCCAGAGATGGGGATGCCCATGCAACATATCGATCGGATTATCCGCTCCAAGAACGTTTTTACCGCTCAAGACGGTATCGATACCGCCCGCGAGCTGGCGATTGCCATCGCGGGCGATCGCATCGTCGCAGTCGGTGCGCCCGATGACGTGATTGACGCCGCACCTGCCGCCACGCCGGTGGTCGATTACGGCGAGCAGTTTGTCTGCCCCGGTTTCCACGATGCGCACCTGCATTTCTTCCATACCTCGGTTGGCTCCTCACCGTATATGCTCATGGATATGGGCACGTCCGAGGCGGCGCTGGTGCAGGACGCGCTCAAGTTTTCCCAGGACCTGCCCGACGACGCCTGGGTCGTGACGCAGGGCTGGCGCGATTACCGCTGGGATCCGCCCGAGCACCCTACCAAGGCCTCCCTCGATGCGGCATTTCCTGATCGTCCCTGCGTTATGTACTCGGGCGACGGGCACACGCTGTGGCTCAACAGCCGCGCGCTCGAGGCACTCGGCGTGACGCGCGACAGCGAGCCGCCGGCGGGTGGCAGCTACGACAAGGACGCAAATGGCGAGCTCACGGGCATTGCTCACGAGGCTGCGGCCATGCAGCTGCTGCCACGCTGTCTTGAGTGGCTGGGCGAGGGCCGCATCGCGAGCGCTTACGCCGACCAGATGAAGCGTATGGCCGAGCAAGGCATCACCTCAATCTGCGATATGTCGCTCATGCCCATGCCGGGCTGTGACTTTATTCGCGACGATGTTTACGACAAGCTGCAGGCCTCCGGCAAGCTGGGAATCCGCGCCCATTTGTTTCCCACGCTGTTGGATGACCAATCGCGCTTGGAAGAGCTCCAGACCCGCTACGCGAACAATGCGCTGCTCTCGGCGCCGGGCTTTAAGCAGTTCTTCGATGGCGTGTCGAGCGAGCACACCGCATACCTCACCGATCCCTATGCCAACCCGCGCTTCCCGGGCGACCAGGGCCGTCTGACGGTTCCCGTCGAGCGCATGCGCAAGCTGGTCCTGGCGGCAGCCGAGCGCGGCCACACCGTGCGCATCCACGTTATCGGCGACGGCGCCATCCATGCCGCACTCGATATCTTTGAGGAGGCGGCAGAGCTCTACGGCTTGCCCCAGCACGGCCATAATACGCTTGAGCATTTGGAGAATCTGCTGCCCGAGGACATCGATCGTCTGCGCAAACTCAACGTCATTGCCTCGAGCCAGCCCTGCCATATCACACTCGACCCGGGTGGTCCGGAGCGCGACCTGGGCTTGGAGCGCAGCCGCATCATGTGGCCGTTTGCGACCTATAAGCAGCGCGGCATCCGCCAGGCCTTCGGCACCGATAGCCCCATCACAGCCGTTACCAGCATGAACGTGCTCTACACGGCTATCACCCGCCAAGACCCCCGCAGCCACTGGCCCGAGGGCGGCTGGCTCCCCAGCGAGCGCATCGACGCGGCTACAGCTCTGCGCAACTACACCCTGGGCAGCGCCTACGCGGCAGGCGACGAGCGAAACCTCGGCAGCCTGGAACCCGGCAAATACGCCGACCTGGTAGTCCTGGACCAAAACCCGCTCACCATCGACCCCCAAGAGCTCCAGGCTACCAAGGTTCAGGCAACCTATCTGGCAGGCAACTTAATCTACGAGCGCTAATATTCATGCCGTACCGTTAAACGCGGCTCGGGCAGCCTATTTTGGGATGGCGCTCGAGCCGCGTTTGTTTGCCTATGGGGTCCGTTAGGAGCGCCCCCGCTCTGCTTGATTTGGGCGCGGGGCGGAGGCGCCGCTGCCCCGCGCTCAATTTGGACGTCAGTAATGCTGTCTCTTGGTGTTTTGAATACTTCCCATTGCAGATTGCATAAAAAGTTGAGATGTTCTTTCCGGTCCTGATGTACCCCCGCCTGGGCCGTGCAAAAAATGGAGTATTCAGCACCGTGAGCTCTGCCGGTGCCGCTGCAGTCGGGTGGCATTGCGGAGATCGACGTCATTTTGGGGTCCGGTGCGGCGCGAGGCACGCCTTTTTGTCCTGATGGGGTTTGCCCGCCGACCCAAATCGCAGGTCAAAGGCGTTCTTGGGACCAATATGGTGTGTCCGGCGCGTATGCAGACGTCCTGGCCTGCTGAAAACTCCCAAAAATGCACGCTGCTTCCCAGGGGACCCGTGCGAGCGGCGAAAACCATGCCCAAGTAGCTGTCCGCATCGCCATTTTGCTGCACTGACTTTTCTGAATACCGGGCCCGAGATTGGTCAACCCTAGGCTCCCGGAGCTGCGTTGGGGTCGGTTTCGTTGGCGGCCGCCTGCTTATGGGTGGCAAAGACCGAGCCTTCGTGGTCGAAGAGCTTACGATATTGCATGCGGTCCAGGCGATCGCGCGCATTAGCGGTCTTGGCGGGAACGTTCTTGGCCTCGGCTGTATACCAAACGCCGTGCGCATCCTGCGCCCCCACCACGTTTATCGCCGGCATGTGCGCTCGGTTTTGCAAGCGTGCGCGTTGGTAGGCGGTGAGCGGGGCACCGATGGCATTGAGTGCGAGTGCACCGACGTTATTGATGCTTGTGTTGAGTTCCCCACTCGTTTGTGCGTTGCCGGCGACATCGTAGTTCGCCCAGACCACATAGCGTGTCTGCCAGATGCGCTCGGTATGGGTGGCATCGTCCTCATCGGTAAAGTAGAGGTCGTTGTAGCGGTCGGTGAAGAACGGCTGGTGGTCGCCGTACATCACCACGACGACGGGGCGGTCGAGATCACGCAGCTTTTCCAGGAAGGCGGCGAAGGCGGCATCGGACGCTTCCATGAGCGAGCAGTATTCATTGGTCCAGGTGATAACTTTGTCGGACACACCTTCGACGGCAAGGTGCAGTTGCTGGTCGGTGGGCACCAAGCCCGTGTCATAGGCGGAGTGGTTTTGCATCGTCACGTCGTGGATGAAGATCGGCTGGTCGCTCTGCTTTAGTACCTCGAGGCACTTGTCGTAGGTGGCGGCGTCGGTGACCTTGCGGCAGAGCTCGGGTGCGCCGGCGAAGTCCTCGATCGAGAGGAACTCGTCGAATCCCATGTCCGCGAAGACGTTCTCGCGATTCCAGTTGGTGGCGTGGTTGGGGTGCATGGCCACGGTGCGATAGCCGAGTCTCTTGAACTGACGGGCGAGGTTCTCGCTCGGGGCCAGGTTGTAGGTCATGAACGGGTAGACGCCAGCGCCCAGGAATGCCATGGAGTGTCCGGTTAAGAACTCGAACTCGCTGTTACAGGTGCCGGCACCGAAGGCGCTCATGTAGCTCACTCCCTGCAGAAGCGCGTTGTCGATGGCTTTGAAGCGCTCGGGCCCCTTATAGCCGCAGCCCAGTTCGTTAAAGATTGAAAGGTCGGCGAAGGACTCGTTCATGATGCAGATGACTGAGGGCTTGAGCTGGTCAAACTGTTCGACGGCAGCGGCACGGGAGGGGTCGGCGATGCCGTTCGTGCCCGCGTTCCAGCGCGCGGCAAGGCGCTTGATGATCGCCGAGGCCTCACCGCTCTTGTAGTGCTTGGGTTTAGGCGGCACCATTTTTTGCGCGCTCGAAATGAAGGTGGGGAGAAACCCCTGACTGTAATAGCTTTCGAGGGGCTTCCAGGTATGAAGCTTGATGCCCAAGGTGTCGTAATAGCTGATGAAGGCCTGCGCCCCCAGCACGGCTCCGGCAACAAGTGCGGTACGACGGTCGACGGAGAGGGGGAGCTTGGATTTGGTTGCGACTGGATGCTCCCTCGGCGCTGTCGATGTCCCCTCGGTTGCCGGAGACGCCTTTGGGTCCTTCGATTTCAAGGACGCAGACATCGCATGGTCGATGGGCTCGGGGGACGTTTCCGATGCGCGGCGCGGCGGTCGCCCACATGCATCACGCGGAATGAGGACGATAAGCGCGATTCCCAAGGCCGCGGCGGCAAGCCCCATGAAGCAGAAAGTGCTGAGCTCATAGGTGTAGCTGCCGGCGACCGTCGCAGCGGTCGAGAGGGCGAACAGGTCTCCGGGTTGGATGGGCATCGATTTGAACGTGATTACGAAGTACTCGGCGATACCGATGCTGGCGAGCGCAACGATGCCAACGATTGCGGGGGTCTTTCGGCGGTGCGGCAGATAGAACAACAGGCACAAGAAGCAGAAGATGAGCAAAAGCTCCAAAAGTGCCGGTCCGGGCTGCATCTTCCATAGTTCATGGTTGGAGGGCAGCTCAAGGGCGAGCATCGAGCATATCGATGCGCCGCCGATCGTTGCCAGCGTACGGGGGTAGGGATGGTCGGTCATCCAGCTTTTCAGATCCTTCATGCTCATCTTCATCGTCTCTGTTCCTTACTCCTAGTTCAGCGTCTTCACGAGCTTCTCCAGGTTGTCGTTCATGATGGGTGGGTAATCCTCGCCGGCTTTAAGCTGTTTGTCAGTGAGCCCCTCGACGGGGTCGAGCTGGACGCATTGTCGTCAGAAGCGGCGAGAGCAAAGACCGCACTTAAAAGGGGCATATATGCCGCCGCCATGGGGCCACGGTGACGAATAGGACGCCGCTTGGGATGGCGACGGTAAATTCGGTTGTCCATAGATTGCTCCTGAATTGAAAACGGCTGCGTCGGGGTGCCGACGGCCGAAGGCGATGCCGCTGTGGCACGCGGTAGCTATTTGATTCAATTGGGAGCCGTTAATCGTCCAGACGGACCCTGAGGGATAATAGGGTGACCGGGGCATATGAAGATCGCTCGGTGCCGATGACGGCTAGGGCGGAGATCAGCAAGAGGGTGATGAACGATGTCGCGCCCACGGGGACGGTGTCACCGCCACGGGCGATCGACAGATTGCCGGCGAGCTCGGCGCAGATGGTGCAGCCCGCGCCGGTGCAGTCATGATGCAACTCATGGGCGGTTGCGATGGGGGAGAGGATGGTTACCGCGAGAAGGGCGAAGACGAGAGCCAGGGCGAGCAGGCGAGTGCGAACGGACGGCATGGAGTCGCGTGCATCGCGATTCGGTGCTATATCTCGCCATGCCGAGGTGCTCAGCTCATCAGTCATCTGCCCTCCCTTCCTCTCATCTGGGCATATTTCATCTGGAGGATTGTAGTCTTGAGAAGCTGATTCACAAAGTTGCCGCGCTAAAACTTCATGCTTTCCGGTCCGCCTTGGGGCCGCGCACAAGTTATCCCCCGGCATTCAGAAAATCTAAGTGCCAAAAAATAAGATTTTTTGACTCCGTGTTGTATAACCCGCCATTCGTGGGTACCATTCAACGCGTACGCAAACGAAGTAGGGAAACCCGCGCGGCATGACCGCGCGGCCCACAAAGGAGGAAACAAGCATGTCGTCTTTGAAGCCGCTTGCAGATCGCGTCCTGGTCAAGCCCGACGAGGCCGAGCAGAAGACCGCTTCTGGTCTGTACATCGCCAGCAACGCTCAAGAGAAGCCGCAGCGCGGCACCATCGTTGCCGTTGGCGCCGGTAAGGTCAACGACAAGGGTGAGCGCATCCCTATGGACGTTCAGGTCGGCGACGTTGTCATCTACGGTAAGTTCGGCGGCAACGAGGTCAAGGTCGACGGCGAGAAGTATCTGCTGATGCGCGCCGACGACATCTACGCCGTCGTCGAGGCCTAGTCTCGTCAGAATCTCTGATTCGTCTTTGAACGCGCCCGCCGCATAGGACTCGGAAGCGGCGACGCGAGTCACATTTCTTTTGGAGGATTACCTACCATGGCAAAGAACATTACGTTCAACACCGATGCCCGCGCCAAGCTCGCCAAGGGCGTCAACACTCTGGCCGACGCCGTTACCGTCACCATGGGCCCCAAGGGCCGTTACGTCGCTCTGCAGCGCACGTTCGGTGCCCCGACTATCACCAACGACGGCGTTTCCGTCGCTAAGGAGATCGAGCTCGAGGACAACATCGAGAACATGGGCGCTCAGCTGGTGAAGGAGGTCGCCACCAAGACCAACGACACCGTGGGTGACGGCACCACCACCGCAACCCTGCTCGCCCAGGCCATCGTCAACGACGGCCTGCGCAACGTCGCCGCCGGCGCCAACCCGCTGGCCATCCGTCGCGGCATCGACAAGGCTGTAAACGCCGCCGTCGCCGAGATGAAGAAGCAGGCCAAGCCGGTCGAGACCAAGGAGCAGATTGCTTCCGTCGGCACCATCTCCGCTGGTGACGCCGAGGTCGGC
>UQSB01000037.1 GCA_900543505.1 uncultured Collinsella sp.
GGGGGAGACCGACGGGCGCGAGGTGCCCGGCGGCGCGGGCGAGCCGGCCGGCGGTGCCGGTCCTGCCGTTGAGCGGCCCGGTGCCGGGTCCGCGACGGATCCCGTCCTAAAGCCCGCGGCTGCGACGCCCAAGACAATCACGACAACCAAAACGACCGTGACCAAGACCATGGCGTCCACGCCATCCAAGGCCAAGACTGCTGGCGTCTCCACCGTCACGCTCCCCAAGACCGCCGACGGCAACTGGATCGCCGCCTCCCTGGCGCTATTCCTGCTGGGAACAGCGCTTGTGTTTGTTAACGTCGTGATTGCGGTTCTAGGTAGGCCAAAGCGTAACGGCGATTGACCGAAGTGCCATACACTTTCTAGGTAGGGGCAATTGCAACGTGTATGACGCATAGCAGGGGCGCGCCGGCTATTCAAAGAAGCTCGGAAGCCTCTATGCGTCTGTGCAAAAGCGCGTGAACGAGCTCATCTCTTGAGCCCCCAAGAAATTCGCGAGCGCATCAACTCGGGCGTGGTCACTCTGCTGGCCGCGCCCCTCTGCATCGCGCTGCTGCTGGTTTTACCATTTCTGATTTGGGATAGGCACCTTCGCTAGCTCCATGCAAGTGAATTGTGGTCCCACGTGGATTCTTTGGGCCCGATCGCGAGCGCGGGCCCGAAGGCTGTAGTAGCTGGCCCATGCCTGGCGCGACGGATCGCAGACGCTTTCCTGGCTGCCGCCGTCCCATAGGTGGACACGTCCATGCGCGCCTTGGCCTGGGACGAGGCGCTGGTCTGGGTTACGTGGAAGGTCGTCGCGGTGCCCGCGGGGGCGTCGTTCCACGAGACGGTGAAGGTGACGCCGTTTTGGCTTGCGGTTGCGGAGTGGGCGTAGCCGGTTTGTGACGTGGTGGAGATTGCGGCGGGTGTGGGGTTGGTCTGGGTGCTGAGGGATGGGGCGGGGGTGCCGGTTGCGGCGGTGGTGCCGGTATTGGTGGCGTAAGCGCTTTCCGTGTTGGCTGCGCTGGTGCCGGTGGATGTTGCGGTGCTGTCCTCTACGGTATCTGCTGTCGTGCTTGTGTTGGTGCCGTCTTCGGCCTTGCCTGCGTCGCTGCTCGTTGCGTCGGCTTGCGCCTGCTGCCCGGCGGTTTCTTGAGGCTGCATAGCTTCTGCGATGGCTGCCATAGGCAACGTCGCGCCGACCATGGACGTGCACGCGATCGCGCAGAGCAGGTAGTAAAGGGGTCGTTTCATAGCGGAGCCTCTCGGTGAGCAGCCAATAGGGTCCGAAGGCAGCTCCAGGCCAGCACTCCGCACATATTTTGTTGGGGATTATTTTACGGGAACCCCAGTCAACATCAGCGAACTTTCTGGGGAATGTTGGGGAGGGGAGAGGGCTGTGGATCCGCTTTAGTCCTCGGCGGGGCTGTTGCTCGTGTTGGGTTGGCTATACGCGATGCGGTAGCTTCAACATGATGTCGTCTTGCGATTCTTCGAGACTCGACACCGAGACCTTCCAGGAAAAGTCCGTGAGGTTGCTGCCTAGGTTGATTGCGGCTGACGACCGGGCAATAAGCGAGTGTCTCAACATGTTGGTCAAGCAAAATCTTTTGTTAATTTAGAACTGACATTCGATATGAATTCGTTTTGTCAGGCGATAAAGTGCGGAGCCCCATTTGTATTTATGCAGGTCAAAAGGTCTGGCTCTAGGGGGATTTGGTGGCCCGCAAGTTGCCGATTATTTTTACTGAAAAAATTGCTGCATCTACCTGTTAAAACACAACATCTTGTGATCTCGATCAAAAAACAATACAGGATATGGAATGAGTGAAGGGCTAAAATTGAAACAACGTGAAACGTCGTTTCCCCATTACAACTTAATTGTACGGAAGGAGCCGGATGGTATAGCTGTCAAAAATGAGGCCATGTAGATGGTCGGTTTAGTTTCTTTAGGGGCGTGTGCGCCTGTCGGTCAATGGCAGTATGCGCCCCCTTTTGCCCAAATCATTTACAAATAGCTTTTCTTCAGCAACCTGACACTTGCGTGGCAGGACGGTTAAGTTTGCCAAAAATTGCGAAGGATGGCTTTGATTCTTGGAGGTGCGTAATTATTGGTCAGTAACTGTTTTGATGATTTGCTCGGGAAGATCTCTGCTTACGATTTCTTTAACGTGCTCATACCGGGTGCGCTCGTAACATACTCCATAAGCGAGATGCCGTTGGGTTGTTATGTTGACAGCTCCGATTGGCTGGCGTTGTTTGTGATGAGTTATGTTCTCGGCCTCATTGCTTCGCGAATTGGTTCTCTCTGTATTGAGCCGTTGGTTCGCAACCTGAAACCTATCAGAAAACGGGACTATTCTGCCTTTGCGTATGCTCAGAAAAACGACCCAAAGGTCGAGCAACTCTTAATGATTTCAAACATGTATCGCAGCCTGGCGGGGGCCGGTGTCCTGCTCGTCATTATTCTGCTTGCATCATTGTTGCCGGAATCTCATCGGCTTCCAGCGGCGCTGTGCTCTTTTATCGCCTTATTTATTGCCTCCTGGATCAAACAGGAGCGGTATGTAGAAAAGCGAATCAACTTCAATCTTGAGGAACGTGATAAGCATGAGCGAGATTAAGTCCCTGTCCGTTGGCAACGGCGACATGTTTTATGTCAACCACAATTCTGATAACTTCAGCATGATCGATTGCAATATTACCGATGAGCGTAAGTCGGAAATCCTTGATGAGGTCAAAAAGCACGCAGGGAAAAAGGGCGTCGTTCGTTTTATCAGTACGCACCCGGACCAAGATCATATTCAGGGTATTGAGTATCTTGATGAGCTTAAGCTCATTCCGAATTTTTATTGCGTCGACAATAATGTCTCCAAGTCCACGGAGACCGAGAGTTTTAAAAAGTACAAAGAGCTGAAGGGCTCGCCGTGCGCTTACAAAATATACAAGGGGTGTAAGCGCAAATGGATGAACGTTTCTGATGGTGAGCGCGGTTCTGCTGGGATTAGCGTCCTCTGGCCCGATGTGAATAATGAGACCTTCCGGGATGCTTTGCGGGATGCCGAAAGCTCTGATAAACCCAATAATATTAGTCCTGCGATTGTCTACTCTCTTGAGGAAGGAGTCCGTGCGCTTTGGCTTGGTGACATGGAGAATGACTACATGGTGGCGATTGAAGACGACATCGCACTTTCGCCTGTGGACATTCTTTTTGCACCGCATCATGGACGGAAGTCTGGTCGCGTCCCTAAGACATGGCTGGATAAGTTGGAGCCTCGGTTGATTGTTGTAGGAGAAGCCCCGTCAGACGAGCTTGATTATTACTCGAATTACAACACTCTGACACAGAACAGCGCTGGCGACATTTTGTTCTGTTGCGAGGCCGGTAAGACTCACGTTTACGTTGGATCTCCTTCTTATAGCGTCAATTTCTTGGGTGAAGACCCTAATGCTCCGCGAGTGAAGGGTGCGCTGCGTTATTTGGGCTCTTTTGATTGTGGTGACCGTTAGTCCTGCTGTCGTTTCGTTCATTCGTGGCCTGCCCACGCTTTTACCGGACAGGCCTAGATGTGTCCTTTCATCTCATTGAGATGGTGCAGGATATTGTCCTGTGATACAAAAGCTCTACGGGAGCTTTAAGGGTGACGCTTTCGACAAGAGAGTGTTGCCCTTTTTTCATGAGTGTAATGATGTGTATTTAGGCGTTTTGTTAATAGGGTTACGCGGGATGCCCTGGAATGCCTCGGCGGTTGAGCTTAGATTTGAGGCACCGTAAAAGACGTTACCGTGCGGGGAATGTTATGTGCTGTCAACGATGTCGCTCTCTCGCACCGTGAACATGCGGAAAACGGCAAGAGCCAGCTGGCGTAGATACCCGTCCCGTACGCTAAAGACGCTTCCAATGAATCACCCTGCTTGCCGGGTAGATCATGGTAGTAGCTGGCTGCGTTTATATAGAGGCGTTCGTCCGTCAGCTTACCAATGTACGCCTCTTTGGGTGCGAACTTCAGTGTCCCAAAGCTCTTTCGCCTGGGTGTGCGGGGCGACCAGAAAGCCAGGTGGGTCAACGGTCCTGCTGTGTGCGCTTCGTTTTTTGTCCGCGCCAGTGCTTACACTTTTGAAAAAACGGCACGAGGGCTTCTGTCACATATCTCATGCTGTAGACACATCGGCAAGTTCAGAGTTGAAGGCGAGGTGATTATGAAAGGTAGAAATCAGCACATTACGAAGCGTTCGGATGGCAATTGGCAGGTTAAGGGCGAAGGGGCATGTCGCGCTTCTTTCGTTACGACAACGCAGAGCGAGGCAATAAAGCTCGGTCGACGCATCTGCTCCAATCAAGAGTCGGAGTTGATCATCCATCGTCGTGACGGCAGAATCCGCGCAAGGGATTCCCATGGCCACGACCCCTTCCCACCGAGGGGATAAGGGGTCGGCTCCATGCCGACAACGGCCCGTTATATCGCGTCCGTTGTCGCTAAGTGACTTCTTCATTGTGGCGAAATACGAGCTTGGGGCTATTTTACCTGAATTGGTTGTTTGGTCTCTTCAAAGGGTTGATTTGGGGGATTCGTGGTATTGGATTGACGGACCCCGAGTTCTCCCTTAAAGTAATCGTTGTGATGAGGCCTTGCGACGGTACGTCCGGCTTGGTCCGTGGGAACCGCCGAAAGGCGGTTTTCGCGTTTAAGGGGTCCTAATGGATAAACCATTTAAATCTATTGATGAGCAGATTGCTATTCTTGAAAGCCGTGGACTCGAATGCGATAACAATACTCGTTTAGTTTTGGAGCGCGAGGGATACTATCCGGTTATTAACGGTTACAAGGATTTATTTCTCGACCAGCGCGGAGATTCTTGCCACGAGCTATTCGTAAAAGGTACGAAGTTTTCTGATATATATCGTTTATTCGAATTTGACCGTTCATTGCGTCTGCTCATGTTTGAGTACTTTAACAAGGCGGAAGCGATTCTTAAAACTGTCTGTTCTTATCGTTTCGCAATGGCCCATAAAGATAGCCCGGAAGCATACCTGGATAGAAGATCTTACCGTGCTGATGCTGGTTATCGAAAAAAGATCGACACGCTCATTTGTGATTTCGAGAAGGTGCTATGTAGGTCTCAAAAATGGAAAAGCGATTATAAAAGGGACTATATTCGGCATTATGAGAATAATCACGATAATACGCCGGTATGGATTCTTATGAATTATTTGATGCTTGGTCAGGCATTCAAGTTCTACGAGTTTCAGCCAGAAAGCATGAGAAATTCCATTGCCAAGTCGTTTTCCGATCTCTATTCTGAGACCCATGAAGTCGATAAGCGCATCAGCCCACGTAGGCTAAGACTTGCATATGATCACATTAAAGATTTTCGAAATATCTGTGCGCATGACGAGCGTCTATTCTGCGCCAGGGTATCTCCGTCTCACGATGTCAATCTAGTAGGGGTTTTAAGCGATCTTGAGCTAGTGCTGACTGAGGATGACTATAAGATTTTACGCCGAAATATACTGCTTGATGCACTTAAGTTGAGCGACGAGCTCAGCAACGATGCCAGCGCAAAAGTGCTTTTCGCTATGGGCGTTAACGATTTGCCGAGCGTGTTTCCTAAGGAAATATTGGGGTCGTAATCGACGCGAGCGATGAATTTACCCTACAAGTTGGATGCGCATGAGATCGCGCAGAGCAGGTAGTAAAGGGGTCGTTTCATAGCGGAGCCTCTCGGTGAGCAGCCAATAGGGTCCGAAGGCAGCTCCAGGCCAGCACTCCGCACATATTTTGTTGAGGTTTATTTTACGGGAACACCAGTCAACATCAGCGAGCTTTCTGGGGAATGTTGGGGAGGGGACGGATGGTGGGCCCGCTTTGGTCCCCGGCGGCGCTCTGACCCGTGCTGGGTTGACTATACGCGATGCGGCAGCTTCAACATGAGGCCGTCTTGCGCCTCTTCGAGACTTGTTACCGAGACCTTCCAGGAAAAGCCAGTGAGGCTGTTGCTCAGGTCAAGCTCTGCATGGGCGTATTCTTCGATTTTGTAGTCTTGGTTTTTCGCCGGGTTTCTTAATTGAAGGCATTTGATCCGGGGAGCGTAAAACAACAGTTTCAAATATTGTCGCTTCCTGTTCAATTTTGTCTATCTACAATTAATCGCAAGCGTATGACTTGAGGAGATTGTTTACAGGTGGAATCGGTCACTATTCTTTGGATTGTCTTTTATGTCTTTACCGGTTTGGTGAGCGTTCAGCTTGTCCGCTTTGCTGGGCCCTTGGCGATTGGAGGGCAATACACCGTCGAGGAACTGTACCCCTCCGATGAGTCGGGCAGGTTGAACGTTGCCTACCGAATTCTCGCTCCAACAATTTGTTGCCAGCTCCCCGTGTTTATTGTGGCTGCGATTTGCGATGCGTTTTCAGTTCCAGGTCCTTCGCTGCGATACATGCCCACCCTTTTCTATTGGTTGTTTCTTGGGGTAATCAAGCATGCAAGGGGTAAATTGCGGTACCGGACCCTTCCTTTCTCATTCGAGGCGTTCATGTCTCTTTTGCTGTCCGTCGCATTCGATCACTTTGTTATCGATGGCTATCTCGGAGGACAGGGGCTAGATGTGCTTGATACTTCGAGTATTGCCTTTGAGTTTGAGCTGGCATTATTTGGTGTTGTGACCTTTTGGATTTCCACCTTTTTTAAGCGTTATCAAATTAAGCGTAGCCGTGTGCGCTCATATGTCATTCCGTCATATGTTGTTCCGTCGTACTCCGTATTTAATTACTCTTCAATTGATACGGGCGAAGCCAGGCTATTCGCATACGAGCGTGAATATGGTGATCTTTTACCTCAGCGTTTTTCGAATGATCTCCTGTTGAGAAGTGTTTTCTTCGCAATTATGACTATAGAGGATGGGAATCGTCCTGAGTTCATCCGAACGATCGAGCGTATGGCCGCTCATTTCCATTTGGCAAATACTACGGGGATAATGCAGCAGAAGAGCGAGACTCCTCTGTCTGATAGGGATAGCGTTAAACTCGCAATTCCCTATATTGAGAGCATGTGGGACCAGTTCCTTGTTGAATTCGGTCGTTCTGCTGAGGGATCCGGGGGAGACGGTCTGCGAATTTTCATGGGCTATTACACCTACGACTACTTGATGTTGTCGCGGACTATCCGCAATCACTTTGCGCCATTTTATGGGGACTATTGTGGAACGAGATTACTTAATGCTAATCACGTATTTTGCGATGTTCTGGAATTTGAGGAAAGGCAACGTTACGGATTGCTTCCAAAGACGGTTTCTGCGACTGGATCGATATGCGCCACTGAGCTTGGATGGCTTTCTGGAGAGTACTGTTATTGGTCCGATTACAATACGGTTGAATCCTGCCTGAATGAAAATGATGCCAATGGCGTTAAGCTGGTCAGCAAAAATGACGTGAATAAAACTCAGATAACCGAGATGACCTCAAGGCTTAAGGAGCAAGGTGTTTCCGTTCTTGAGGTCAAGTATGTGGCCGGCGCTTCGGCGACCATCGTGTGCATCGGCGATTCGTCTAAGATTCCGAGTACTGCCGGTAGTGACTGGATGTTTGTTGGCTAGTTGAATCATCTTTGCCTTTCACAAGCATAGGTTAACGACTAGAATACACTTAATTGCGGTGGAAGCCTTCGGGCGACACCTGAAGAGGGTTGATGCGTCGGCCCTCTTTTTTATTTAGATGTAAGATTCGGCTTGGCAAAACAAGGATCCCATTTGGGGAAAAGCAAATATCCGGCGGTTTTATGCTTCGGGACGCGCGGTTTAAGCGTGTTTTTCGGAAGTGCGAGGAAAAACCGGAAACCTCCGAGCACACCCCGTTTTCGGCAACAAAATCGCAGGTCGCGGATGCCCAAAGCAGGGGCCTAGTCGACAGATCTCGGTTTTTCACCGCACTTCCGGAATCGCTCGACGGAAGTATGCGGCAAATATCGGAGCCCTCGAGCACATTGCCCTTTTCATGTAAAGAAACCGCAGGTAGAAACGTTGTCACTATCCAGTGTGGTCGGCATGTCAAGAATTTGCCGCATACTTCCGGATTGGGCGCTCATTTTGCACTCTCGAAGTCCCCGCATCCTCTAAAAAAGTTCTTAAGACAGCCTTAAAGGCGTTCCAGCTCGCGTTGACAGCGTAAAATACGCATGTTTGACTATGACTAAAGTGGATTTTAGGGGAGGAGTACGCCATGGAGGTGCTGGTTGTTGGCAACACCGCATATGTTGACGATGACTTTTGCGCCAAGGCATTCCCCGGGGACCACGTTAAGGTTGTAGCCGCCAAGGATGCGCGTCGTGATGAGTCGTCGCCCCATGCCTCGTGGAAAGAGCTGCTCCAGCACTTGGAGCAGGCCTACGAGTTCGACCGCGTGGTCTACCTGTCTAATTACCTTACCCCGCATACTGATACCGTGGGCGATATCGAGCTTCTGCGTTCGGTCTTTCGTGCGTGCATGGGGCGCCGGGTTCAGCTGCTGTTTGTAGCCGGGCCCGCGGGCGCTGAGGATGCCACCGATGCCGCAGAACAAACGGGCAAAGGCATTATCGCGCACGCAGCCAACGACCTGTGCCGCTACTACGCTGCTCGCGAGGGCGTTCAGACCAAGATCCTGCGCGTGCCGTTCCTGTATACCGCGTCTGCTGCGTTGGAGGACCCGTTTTTGGTGCCGCTGTTCGACGCGTGCTCAACCGGATCGGTCGCTCTGCAGGGCGCGCAGGATGCGGCGTTTCCCCTGCTGTGTGCCGAGGAACTTGCGGTGCTGGTGCGCCGTATCTTTGACAGCTGGGATGCCTCCTTTGAGACGCTCGACGTTGCCGATAGCTTCCATCACACGGCGGGTGAGGTGGGCGACGCCCTCAAGGCGCTGTTCCCAGGGCTCTCAGTTGCCTATGGCGATTCTGCCGGCTACGCCCTGCCCGCCAGCGACGTCGCTCGCGTGCGCTATGGCTGGTTTCAGCGCTACGACTTGCTGCGCGACCTCTCGACCATTCAGGCTCGCTGGGATGCTGGCTGTGCAAAGAAGGTCAACCCCTTGCGCGCGGCCATCGACCGCATTCAAATGCGCACGCTGCCTGTCAAATGCCTGGAGACGGCAGCCGCCTGGGTGCTCTTTGAAGTGCTGGAGCGCTTGTTCTCCCAATCGACCCAGCTTAACGTGCTCGATTATCGCCTGCTCTACGTGGTGCTGATCGGCACGCTGTATGGCTTGGACTTTGGCCTGGTTGCGGCGCTGCTGGCGTCGGTGGGTTTGGCTGCGAGTTACTTTACTCTGTACGGCTATACCTTCCAGGGCCTGTTCTACGAGCCGTCCAACTGGCTGCCGTTTATTGCGTACTTTGTTGTGGGTGCCGTGTGCGGCTATGTGCAGCTGCGCAACAGCGAAGCCATTAGGGCGGAGCGCGATCAAAACGACCTCGTGCGCAACCGCAATACGTTCCTTACGCAGCTCTATCACGACGCGATCGAGGACAAGCGTGCGTACAGGCGCCAGATCGTGGGTCGCCACGACAGCTTTGGCAAGATCTTTGCCGTGACGCAGGAGCTCGACGTGCTCAACCCACGCGACATCTATCGCAAGTGCTGCGAGCTTCTGGGCGAGATCCTCGAGAACGATTCGGTGGCGATCTACCATGTTTCGGGCGGGGCATTTGCACGCCTTGTGGCGGCAAGTCCCGCGATTGCCGAAGATGCCGCACGTTCGCTCACGCTTGAGCAGCTTGCACCTCTTTTGAGCGACGGGGGTCGTTCGAACCTGTGGGTGAACCGCGAACTGATGCCGGGGCTTCCCATGTTTGGATATACGATCGAGCGCGATGGGGCACCCGCCGTGTTGATCTTTGTGCGTCGCGCGGCCGAAAGCCAAATGACCCTGTACTACCAAAACCTGTTCCGCATCCTGTGTGGGCTGGTGGAAAGCGCGCTGGGACGCGCCTTCGATTACGAGGCCGTGGCGCAGGATAAGCGCTGCGTTGCCGGCACGTGCGTTCTCAGCCACGATGCCTTTGGCCAGGAACTCGCCGCCGAGCAGGCGCTTGCGGACAATAAGATGGGGAGCTTCTTGCTCTTGCGCGTGGTGCCGGGCATGGAGCCTGTTGGTGAGCTGGTCGGCGCCATTGGGTCGGCGATTCGCGAGAGTGACGCTGCGGGCCTGGTCGATGGTGACACACTTTACCTGCTCATGCGTCAGGCGACCGAGGCCGACCTGCCCGTTATTTGTGCGCGCTTGGCCGCCAAGCACATTACGGTGGAACCCGTCGGCAGCGAGGATGTAGTGGCCCTGCTGCAGCGCATTGCGCCCGCTGGCAACGGTGAGGGGGATGCCGCTTGATCTCGCTTGTCGTTGCTGCCGTCTTGCTGCTGATTCATGCGCTGGTGTGTCTGGTGCTGTGGACGCTTATGAAACTGGGCTTGCTGCCGGTTCGAGGGCACATGCTTGCTGTGATGGTGCTCGTACCGCTGTGGGGCCCGTTGCTCGTGGCTCTACTCTCGGTGCGTAGCGCGGTGTTCGGCGACGACCTTAAGGACGCCACGTTGGAGTCGCTGCGCATTAATGACGACATGCATCGCAGTTTGCTCGTGCAGGGTCGCGAGGGGGATGATGGCGTGGTGCCGCTCGAGGAAGCACTGATTGTCAACGACCCGGGCGATCGCCGCCGTCTGATGCTTTCCATGCTTACCGAGGATCCGGATGCGTACCTCGCACAGTTGCAGGCAGCAAAACTCAACGACGATGTTGAGGTCGCGCACTATGCCGCGACGGCGGTGGCGCAGATTTCCAAGGAATCCGACCTTAAGCTGCAGCAGTTGGAGCGCGCGTTTAAGACCGATCCCAGCTCGCATAACCTGGATGCGTATTGCGACTTTTTGGGCGCCTATCTGGACTCGGGTTTGGCAGAGGGCCGCGTGGCACAGATTCAGCGTCAGCAGTATGCACGCTTGCTCGCGCGTCGTTGCGAACGCGAGGACGGGCCGGCGTTGCGCATCCGCTATGCCACGGCGCTGGCCGATGCCGGCGAGACCGATAAGGCGGAGGACGTCGCGAGCCAGTTGGTGATCGATGCGTCAGACGAACAGGACGTGTGGATGCTCTGCCTGCGTTTGGCTGTGATTCGTCGCGATGGGCAGGCGGTACGGCGCGTAATCGATGCGATCGACAAGCAGCATGTGTATTTGAATGCCGAAAATCGCGAGAGGCTGGCATTTTGGCGTGAAGGAGAGGAGGCCCGATGAGCGTGGTGCATTATATCCGCGAGCGTGCGGGCCATTTTCGCTGGATGGGGCTGCTCGTGGTGTGGGCGGTCTTTATTGCCATGGCCGCCGTGCTGTTGATCGAGCGTGCCGGCGTGCAGTACAGCGCCGGGCAGCATAAGCTGGGCATGCTCGCTGCAAACGACGCGGTGCCGGCAAGCTCGGCGATGTTTGGCCAAAAGCCCACGTGCTTGGTTATTACCGACTCGGACCAAGATGGCGTCGAGGACGTCAAAGAACAGTTCGACCAGATCTTGCCTGACATGAAGATCGCCCACCGCGATGTGGATATTGCCACCGATGGTGTTGATGCGATTCCTTCTCTCACGTCCTTCGACCGCGTGATTTTACTGATGCCGTCGCTCGACGGGCTCGGTACGCACCTCTCCGACATCATGAGCTGGGTGAGTGCCGGCGGTTCGCTGATGCTCGCCATGACGCCGGATAACTCCAGCTACCTGCAGGCAATCGGTCCCAAGCTGGGCATCGATTCTGCCGGCTATGAATATGCGACGGCAGAGAGCATCGTGCCGAGCGAGGACTTTATGATCGGCGGTGGCCAGCGTTATGAGTTATCGGACCCCTTTGATTCGTCGCTTTCGGTTTCGCTGCGTGAGACGGCCCACGTGTGGGCTAAAACCGGCGATGCGGGCGCCCCGCTCATTTGGTCGAATGACTGCGGTAGCGGTCGCACCGTGGTGTGCAATATCGGTATCTATGACAAGGTCATGCGCGGTTTTTACGCCGCGGCGATCAGCCTGCTGGGCGATGCCACGGCCTATCCCGTCATCAACAGCGCCGTCTTCTATCTGGACGACTTTCCCAGCCCCGTGCCCTCGGGCGACGGCACCTACATCAAGCGCGACTACGGGCTTTCTATCGCCGACTTTTATACCAAGGTCTGGTGGCCCGATCTGCAAAAGCTCGCGCAAAAATATGGCGTTCGCTTTACCGGCGTGATGATCGAAAACTACGAGGACGCGGTCAACCAGACCGAGCCTGCGCGCCAGGCCGATACCACGCAGTTTCGCTACTTTGGCGGCATGCTGCTGCAGATGGGCGGAGAGCTGGGCTTTCACGGCTACAACCATCAGCCTCTGGCGCTCTGGGATACCGACTATGGCACACTGCATGACTACAAGACCTGGAAGAACAAGGAAACGCTCGTCGCATCGCTCAACGAGCTTATCGCCTTCCAAGATGAGGTGTTGCCCAACGCGCACGGCTCGGTTTACGTGCCGCCGTCAAATATCCTTTCGGCCCGTGCGCGCAAGCTTATCGGCACCGTCGTTCCGCGCATTAAGACCATCGCCAGTACGTATTTTGAGGACGGAACCGACCTGCCCTACGTGCAGGAGTTTGGCGTGGCGAGCGATGGCATCGTGGAGCAGCCGCGTATTGTCTCGGGCGGCATGGTCGACGATTCTTACATGCGCCTGGCCGCGGTGTCCGAGCTCAACATGCACTACGTGAGCACGCATTTTATGCATCCCGATGACCTGCTGGATCCCGATCGCGGCGCCAGGCAAGGCTGGGAGGTCTACAAGGGCGGCCTGACCGACTACCTGGATTGGCTTACCAAGTCTGCGCCCGACCTACGTCGCCAGACCGGCTCGGAATGCTCGGGTGCCATCCAGCGCTTTTCGTCCGTGACGGTGAGCGTGGATACCAGTGCGGATGCCTGGACGCTCAGTCTGGGCAATTTCCACGGCGAAGCGTGGCTCATGTTCCGCGCCAACAACGACGTGCCGGGTGCGGTCACGGGTGGCGAGATTACGCATTTGACGGGCGACCTGTACCTGGTCAAGGCCACGGACAAGACGGTGACCATTGCGCGCAAGGAGGGTGGCGACAAATGAGAATCTGCTTGGTACTCGAGGGTTGCTACCCCTATGTGCACGGCGGCGTATCCACCTGGATGCACGGCTACATCACGGCGATGCCCGAGTACGAGTTTGTGCTGTGGGTGATTGGCGCTCACGCCGAAGACCGCGGCAAGTTTGTCTACGAGCTGCCCGGCAACGTCGTCGAGGTGCACGAGGTGTTCCTGGACGATGCCCTGCGGCTTTCGGGCGAGCAGCAAGAAGTCGACTTCGATGACCGCGAGCGCGAGGCGTTGCGCCGTTTGGTTTCGCTCTCCAATCCGGACTGGGACGTGCTGTTCGATATCTTCCAGCGCCGCCACGTGCATCCGCTCTCATTTTTGCAGAGCCGCACCTTTATGGACATCTTCCGCGACGTGTGCCTGGCCGAGTACCCGTATACGCCTTTCGCCGACGCCTTCCACACCATGCGTTCGATGTTGCTGCCCGTGCTCTATCTGCTGGGCAGCGAGGTTCCGGTGGCCGATGTGTACCATGCCATTTCGACTGGCTACGGCGGTCTGCTTGCGAGCCTTGGCTCGAGCGTTCATAACGCGCCGGCATTGCTGACCGAGCATGGAATTTATACCCGCGAGCGCGAGGAAGAGATCATTCGTGCCGACTGGGTGGTGCCGTCGTTTAAGGACCGCTGGATCCGCTTTTTCTACCTGCTTTCGGAGGAAATCTACCGCCGCGCCTTCCGCGTGACGAGCCTGTTCCATAACGCCCGTAAGACGCAGATCGACATGGGCTGCGATGCGGACAAGTGCCTGGTCATCCCCAACGGCATCCAGTTCGATCGCTTTAAGGACATTCCCGTAAAGCCCGATGACGGGTGGGTGGATATTGGCGCGGTGGTGCGCCTGGCGCCCATCAAGGACGTCAAGACCATGATCTATGCCTTCTTTGAGCTGCACGAGCGCCTGCCCAAGGTGCGCCTGCACATTATGGGCGGCGTGGACGACGAGGAGTACGGCGCCGAGTGCCACGCGCTGGTCGACACCCTGGGCGTGCGCGACCTGATCTTTACCGGTCGCGTGAACGTGGTCGAGTACATGGAAAAGCTCGACTTTACCATTTTGACGAGCATCTCCGAGGGCCAGCCGCTCAGCGTGCTGGAGTCGCTTGCAGCGCGCCGCCCCTGCGTGACGACCGAGGTCGGCTGCTGCCGTGAGCTGCTCGAGGGCGCCCCGGGCGACGACTTTGGCGTGGCAGGTTTTGTGACCCCGCCTATGTATCGCAAGGGCTTGGCCGATGCCATGGAGCGCATGTGCGCGAGCCGTGCCCGCCGTACCGAGATGGGGGAGCGCGGCCAGCGTCGCGTTGCCACATACTTTTTGCACGAGCAGATGCTCGCCAACTATCGCGCGCTGTACGACGAGACGGCGCGTGCGTTTGACCTGCCCAGAGAGGGGGAGTAGCCGGTGGCCGGAATCGGTTTTGAGCTCAAACGCCTGTTTAGGCGCAAAGGTCTGTTTGCCACGATGCGCGCCTATGGCTACGCCGGCATTGTGTGCACGGGCCCCATGCTGCTGGGCGTGCTGCTCCAGGTGGGTATCTTGGTGCTGTGCGGTCTGTGGGGCGTGGGCCGCGCCAACCAGGACTTGCTGGTGTGCATGGTGACGTATACGCTGCTGGCGTCGCTTACGCTCACAAGCTTTTTCTCCATGCCGGTCACGCGCTTTTTGGCGGACATGCTGTTTGCCGAGCGCGAAGAAGAGATCCTGCCCTCGTTTTGGGGTTCCAACGCCATCATGCTCGTTGCGGGCACGGTACTCTACGGCATCTTTTTGCTGTTCTCGGGCGCCACGCTGCTGCAGGGGCTGCTGTGCCTATGGCTGTTCAACATTATGATCGTCAACTGGAACGGCATGAGCTACCTCACCGCCATCAAGGATTACCGTGGCATTCTGTGCAGCTTTGCGGCCGCCATTGGCGTGGCGTGCCTGTGCGCCCTGGCCGCGCTGGTACTGGGACTGCCGCCGGTCGAGGGCCTGTTGGCGTCAATCGCCCTGGGCTACGGCGTCATGCTCGCCTGGGACGTGGTGCTGCTGTACCGGTATTTTCCTCAGAGCGATCGCAGCCCCTGGCTCTTTTTGTGCTGGCTCGACCAATTTATGCCGCTGGCGCTCACGGGCCTGTTTACCAACCTGGGGCTCTTTGCGCACCTGGTGATTATTTGGGCAGGGCCCATTGGCGTGCAGGTCAAAGGCCTGTTTTACGGCGCGCCCTATCATGATGTGCCGGCGTTGCTTGCGTTTTTGACCATTCTGGTCACGACCGTCAACTTTGTGGTGTCGGTCGAAGTCAACTTCTATCCGCGCTACCGCGACTACTACAGCCTGTTTAACGACGGCGGCGTGGTGGGCGACATCGTGGTGGCCGAGGAGGAAATGCTCGCCACGCTCAACAGGGAGCTGCGGTTTTGCGCGCTCAAGCAGCTGTTTGTGACGGCAGCAGTCATCTCGCTCGAGACCACGGTGCTCTCGGCCCTGCCACTGGGCTTCAACAACCTGATGCACGGGTATTTCCGTACGCTTTGCGTGGGCTATGGCCTGTATGCCGTGGGCAATACGGTTATGCTCATCTTGCTGTACTTTACCGACTACAAGGGCGCCGTGCTTGCCTCCGGGCTGTTCGCGGGCGTGGCGGGGCTGGCGACCATCGTCTCGCTGTTCTTTCCGCAGCAGTTTTATGGCTTTGGCTTTTTGCTCGGCGCGGCGGTGTTTTTTGTTGTGGCGCTGCTGCGACTCGATACCTATACTGCCAACTTGCCGTATCGTATCCTGAGTCAACAGCCCATTGTGGCGACCGACAAGACGGGTCGCTTTACGGAGTTGGGCCGCTTGCTCGACCGTGCCGAACAGCGCTACGAGGAGCTGCGTTTAGAGGGCGAGCCGCATGGTGCGTTTGAGCGCATGGTGGTTCGCGTGTATCGCAATCGTTGGGGAGGTCCTGATGACCGATAGGATGATATCGCGTCGCCGCTTGATTGAGGCAGCTGCCGGCGCATTGCTGCTTTCGGGCTGCTCTTCGCAGGACGAAACCTCGACCAAAAAGACCAAGAAGCAGGGCAAGATTAAAAAGGCCGATGCGTCTAGCGGGACCAAGCAGCTGCGCGATAAGGATGAGCTGTACGAGGTCTACGACGACTCGGGCATTGTGACCATGTACTTGACGGTCTCGCGCGGCAACAGCTCTGAGAATACCGATCATAGCTGGGCCGAGATCAATACGTACTCGGTCTACGACTATGCCGACATGGGCGTGACGCGCTATCAGGTTATGGGCCTGCTGCAGGCGGGTGACGAGGACGGTCCCGTTGCTGGTGAAGTGGGCTATGGCGAGGAAGCGCCCAATGCTACCGTGCAGGTGCGCGGCCAGACGTCGAGCATGAACTCGCAAAAGAATTACAAGGTAGAGCTCAAAAAGGGCAAGGGTACCTGGCGCCAGCAGCGCGCGATTGCGCTTAATAAGCACATGGGCGAGGGTATGCGTTTTCGTAACAAGATGGCTTATGACCTCATCCGTGGGATTCCCCAGATGATGGGCTTGCGCACGCAGTTTGTGCATCTGTGGGTGTGCGACCAGACCGAAAAGTCCAACGATACCTTTGAGGACTACGGTCTGTTTACGCAGGTGGAGCAGCTCAACAAGACGGCGCTCAAAGCTCACGGTCTGGATAAGAGCGGGCACCTGTACAAGGTGAACAGCTTTGATTTCCATCGCTTCGAAGACACCATCAAGCTGGCGGATGACCCTGACTATAACCAGACGGCGTTTGAGGGCATGCTCGAGATTAAGGGCGACTCGGACCATACCAAGTTAATCGAGATGCTCGATGCGCTCAACGACGATACGCAAAAGATCGACGATGTGCTCGACACCTACTTCGATACCGAGAATCTGGTCTATTGGCTGGCGTTTCAGATTCTGACAGGCAACTGCGATACGCAGAACCGTAACTGTTATCTGTACAGCCCGCTCAACTCAAATACCTGGTACTTTTTGGATTGGGATAACGACGGCATGCTGCGCAAGCTTGAGCTGAGCCTGAAGGGGTTCTCGGATTATTCGAGCTGGGAGCGCGGCGTGAGCAACTACTGGGGCAACGTGCTATTTAATCGCGCGTTGCGCAGCAAGTCGTTCCGTAGCGAACTCGATATCGCCGTGAAGGATCTGCGCTCGTACATGACCAAAGAGCGTCTGAGCAAGATGATCGAGCATTATCGCGAGGTGACGGAGCCGCTTGTCTTTGCTGCGCCCGACCTGGAGAATTTGCCCGTGACTAAGGACGAATACGAGCAAATCGCCGCGGCGATTCCCTCCGAGATCGAGGAGAATTATCAGAGCTTTCGCGAGAGCTATAAAAAGCCCATGCCGTTCTACATTGGCGTGCCGCAGATCGATAACGGTAAGCTGCGCGTGAATTGGGACGCGTCGTACGACTTTAAGGCGCGTGACATTCGCTATACCGTGGAGCTTGCGCGCGACTATGCCATCAACGACGTGCTTTTTAAGGCCGAGGACGTGTTGCTGCCCGAGGTGACCTGCGATGCGCCCGATGCCGGCCAGTATTTTGTGCGCGTGCGTGCTACCAACTCCGACGGCTATACGCAAGATGCGTTTGACTACTATGTGACCGACGACGGCAAACACTACGGCATGAAGTGTTTTTACGTGCAGGACGGTGGTAAGGTCGTGGAGGACACGTATGAGGAGGGCTAGCGCGCTGCTTGAGCGCCTTACGGCTCCGCCTGTGCGTGCCACGCAGGAGCGTTACCGCCACGAGCTCAAATATCTCATTAACGAGGGCGAGCACGCTGCGCTTGCCTGCCGCATGGCGCCGGTTTTTAAACTGGACAAGTATGCGCGGGCGGGTGTTTACACCATTCGCAGCCTGTACTTTGACGACTACTGCAACTCGGCCTACGAGGAAAAAGACGCCGGTATTCTTATGCGAAAAAAATATCGCGTGCGCATCTATAACGGCGGCGACAAGGTGATTAAGCTCGAGCGCAAAAAGAAGTACGGCAGCTGGATCTACAAGGAGGACGCGCCACTCACGCGTGGCGAGTTTGAGCAGATTCTGGCCGGCGACTACGACTTTTTGCTGAGGAGCCCTTATCCGCTCTGTCGCGAGTTCTACATCGAGTGCATCTGCAACATGATGCGCCCGCGGACCATCGTGGACTACGAGCGTGAGCCGTGGGTGATGGACGAGGGCACCGTGCGCATTACCTTTGATAGCAACGTGCGTGCGGCGGTGGGAAGCTTTGACATCTTTGACGCGACGTTGCCCGCGTTGCCCGTGCTGGAGCCCGGCAAGCTGGTGATGGAGGTCAAGTTTACCGAGTTTTGCCCACAGCTGGTGCGCGATATGGTGCCGCCAGGTGCGGCCGAACTCACGGCGGTCTCTAAGTACTGCCTGTGTTATGACAAGACCGCCTACCTGCGCGGTTTTAACTACTGGGAATCGGATTTTGGGAACCGAGGGGATATTTAGACCATGAGCACCAGGGACTTTTTTAAGAACTCCGTCTTGGAGGCGTTTGGCCAGGTCGACCCTGCCAAGATCGGCCTTTCGCTGCTTGTGGCGCTCGCCATGGGCATCCTGATCTATTACGTGTACAAGCGCTTTTTTACCGGCGTGGTCTATTCGCGCAGTTTTGCTGTAACGCTCGTGGGCATGTGCGTGCTCACCTGCATGGTCACGCTCGCGATCTCGACGAATGTGGTCATCTCGCTCGGTATGGTCGGTGCTCTGTCTATCGTCCGCTACCGTACGGCGGTCAAGGACCCGCTCGACCTGCTGTATCTGTTTTGGTCCATTACCACGGGCATTACGGCGGGAGCCGGTATGTATGCGCTCGTGGGGCTCACGGCGGTGGTGATCGTGGTGATGATTGCCGGCTTTGCGAGCCACCAGGACAAGGCGCGCGTGTACATGATGGTCATCCACTACACGGGTCAGACCACCGGCGTCGATATCGTGCGTGCATTTGGGCGCACCAAGTTTTCCGTCAAGTCCAAGACCATGCGCGGTGACAAGGTCGAGATGGCCGTCGAGGTGTTCTCGGACGGTGTGGATATGCCCTACGCCGATGCGATTCGCGCGCTCGACGGCGTTGAGGACCTGACGCTCATCCAGTACAACGGCGAATATCACGGCTAATTTTGTTCCGGCGTTCTAACGAACGCCGGACCGCTCGACGCTGCTTGCGCTGACGTTTTCTCGACCTGGGTGGGCTGGTCTTGGTTTGGTTTTATGTAAAGGATGGTGCCGCGTGGACGTGCAACAGCTAGAAGAGTCCTGGGCTGCAAGGGCCGGCGCGCGTGAGGCGCGTCTTGTTGCGGCCTCGCACGTGCCGGCGGCGCTGTCGCTGCTGGGGATTGTGCGTCCCAGCGATCGCCTGGTCGTGTTTGCCGATGACTTTGCCGATGCGTTTGCGCGCGGCTTTGATGCCTGCGACGTTGTGCTCGTGGGGGAGCCGTCGGTTGCGGCGTTTACCGCCGCGTCCGAGGGCTTGGATGCTTCGTTTGATGCCGAGGGTCCGCACCTGTGGTGGTTCGTCAACTCCATCGGCGGGTTTGGCCTACGTGTGCCCGATCTGCGTGCGCTGGGTCGGGCGGCGCGTGAGGCCCGTGCGTTGCTCGTGGTGGATAACACCGTGGCAAGCGTCTTTGGGTGCGATCCGCTGCGTTTGGGTGCCGTCCTGTCGCTCGAGGCGCTCGACCGCGTGTGCGCCGGTAAGGCTCCGCGCAAGCTCGTTGCCGCTTCGGTGGCACGCTCGCAGCTCAAGCGCCATCGCGTGGATGCCGCTTCCGAGTGCGCGCATACGTTGTTTGCTAGCTGCGGGGCGTCGGCGCTCGATTTGTCTGCCGAGGAGGCCGACGTGCTGGAGCGTGGGCTCTCCTCGCTTAACGCTCGCATGCAGGCACACTTCGACCGCGCCCGTGCGCTGGCCGAGTATCTGGCCGCCAACGAGATGGTGCGCGACGTGTGCTATTCCGGGTTGAGCTCGCATCCCGACCATTCGGTTGCAACGGGAATCCTCGAGCACGGCTTTGGTCCGGCAGTTGAGTTTGACCTTATCGATCGTAGCGCGGGCGAGCTGTTCGACACATTGCCGGACGAATTCCGCGCATCACCCGCCGGCGGCTCAACAACGCGCCTTTCGGCCCCACGCGGCAAGCAGGGGAGCACTATCCGCCTCTTCGCCGGCACTGATGATCCCCTGGTAGTGGCTGCCACCCTAGACACCGCCCTCCGCAAGTTAGCTACTCTTTGATGCTGGCGATGAGGTCGTTTGCTTTAGTGGCGATGACCTGGTTGATGTCGGCCTGCAGCTCCTCGTAGACCGCTATGGCGCGCTCGCCGGCGGGGGTGAGGGTGGATCCGCGGGCGCCGTCGCGCTCGATGAGCTTGCAGCCCAGCTGCCCCTCGGCCTCGTTCACGATGCGCCAGGCCTTGGAATACGCCATGCCCATGCTCTTGGCGGCACGGTTGAGCGAGTGCTCTCGGGCGATGCCCTGCAGCAGCAAGACACAACCGTGGCCGAACACGCCCGGCAGATCTTTGTCGCACGCTTGAATGACCAACTTTGCCGTCGTCTTGTACTCCATGTGCTCCACGTCTTCCCGCTAAAGTGTTTGCTGGGCAAACGCAAAGCCTGCGTCAAACCCTCGTGTGCTCTTTCTAAACCATGCATTGTAGCAGTCAAAGTGCGTTAAGATACTTCCCCAGTATTGGGCGCCCAAGGTTGGGCTGGGTCCTACGAGGCCTGCAGCCGACCGGTCGCATGGAAAAAGGAGAAACATGGCTACGTTCTTTCCCGGTGAGTCCCACACGTTTTCGGAGTATCTGCTGGTCCCTGGCTACTCGTCCTCGCAGTGCATCCCCAACAACGTCTCTCTCAAGACGCCGCTAACCCGCTTTAAGCGCGGTGAGAAGCCGGCAATCACCCTGAACATCCCCATGGTTTCCGCCATCATGCAATCCGTCTCGGGCGTCGACATGGGTGTCGCGCTCGCTACCGAGGGTGGCCTGTCCTTCATTTACGGTTCCCAGAGCGCCGAGTCCGAGGCCGCTATGGTCAAGGCCGTCAAGGATCACAAGGCCGGCTTCGTTCAGTCCGATTCCACGCTGACCCCCGACATGACCATGGAGCAGGTCATTGAGCTCAAGGAGAAGACCGGTCACTCCACTATGCCGGTCACCGACGACGGCACCCCCAAGGGCAAGCTCCTGGGCATCGTCACCAGCCGCGATTATCGCCCCAGCCGCGATGACCATCAGAAGAAGGTCTCCGAGTTCATGACCCCGCGTGAGCAGCTCATCGTGGGCGACAAGAACATCAGCCTCAAGGTTGCCAACGACGTCATCTGGGACAACAAGCTCAACGCTCTGCCTATCGTCGACGACAACGATCACCTTATGGGCATCGTCTTCCGCAAGGACTACGACAGCCACAAGACCAATCCTAACGAGCTGCTCGACGGCGATAAGCGCTACATGGTCGGCGCTGGTATCAACACCCGCGACTATGCCGAGCGCGTACCGCTGCTTATCGAGGCCGGTGCCGACGTCCTGTGCATCGACTCTTCCGAGGGTTTCAGCGAGTGGCAGAAGCGCACCATCGAGTGGATCCGCGCCAACTATGGCGAGGATGTCAAGGTCGGTGCCGGTAACGTCGTCGACGCCGAGGGCTTCCGCTTTTTGGCAGACTGCGGTGCCGACTTCATCAAGGTCGGTATCGGCGGCGGTTCCATCTGCATCACCCGTGAGACCAAAGGCATCGGCCGCGGTCAGGCCACCGCAGTCATCGACGTGGCCGCCGAGCGGGATAAGTATTTTGAGGAGACCGGCATCTATGTGCCCATCTGCGCCGACGGCGGCATCGTGCAGGACTATCACATCACGCTGGCGCTGGCCATGGGCGCTGACTTCTGCATGCTGGGCCGGTATTTCTCCCGGTTTGACGAGTCTCCCACCAGCAAGATCCTTGTGGGCGGCAGCTATATGAAGGAATATTGGGGCGAGGGCAGCGCCCGCGCCCGGAACTGGCAGCGCTACGATCTGGGCGGCGCCGCAAAGCTGAGCTTTGAGGAGGGCGTGGACTCCTATGTGCCCTATGCTGGCGCTCTGGCAGACGGCATGGCCACCACGCTGGCTAAGGTCCGTTCCACCATGTGCAACTGCGGTGCGCTGACGATCCCGGAGCTGCGTGAGAAGGCCAAGCTGACGCTGGTCTCCGCCACCTCCATTGTCGAGGGCGGCGCCCATGACGTTCTGCTGAAGGACACCACCAACGGCAACCAGCGGGGCTAAGGTATTTGAACGGCTCTCATACCGCCCTCTGACCGCGCGATTGCGCGTCCAAGCGATTTGCGGAGCAAATCCTTGAAATGGGCGGGCTTCGCCTGCCCATTTGAGTCCTATGCGGGGTCCCCGCGCGTCACCGGCGCGTGGGGAGCGGGCGGCGCCCATGACGTTCTGCTGAAGGACACCACCAACGGCAACCAGCGGGGC
>UQSB01000038.1 GCA_900543505.1 uncultured Collinsella sp.
TCAACGACGGCCGCATCGTCTTTGACGGCCAGGACATCACCGAGCTCACCACCGACAAGCGCTCGCGCGCCGGCCTGTTCCTGAGCTTCCAGGCCCCGGTCGAGATCCCCGGCGTGCCACTGTCGAGCTTTTTGCGCGCCAGTATCGCCGGCCGCCCCGGCCTGGAGATGAAGGGCAAGGAATTCCGTCGTCGCGTCAAGGAGCTCGCGGCCGAGCTTAACATGGATACCGCCTACCTCAACCGTGAGCTGGGCGTGGGCTTCTCGGGCGGCGAGAAAAAGAAGGTCGAGATGCTCCAGCTTCTGCTGCTGCAGCCCAAGCTCGCCATCTTGGACGAGACCGACTCCGGCCTGGACGTCGACGCCCTGTCCACCGTCAGCCACGGCATGGACGCATACCGCAAGAGCTGCGACGGCTCCATGCTCATCATCACGCACAACACACGCATCCTGGAGCATCTGGATGTCGACCGTGTCCACGTTATGGTCAAGGGCCACATCGTGCGCGAGGACGACGCCTCGCTGATCCCCTGGATCGACAAGAACGGCTTTGAGACCTTCGAGCGCGAGGCCGCCGAGCAGCGCGCCCAGGCCGAGGCCGCCGCTGCCGAGCAGCAGGCGTAAAGGGGCGACGCAATGACCAAGAACCGCACCGAAGTCGCGGACATCGACCGCAGCCTCTACGACTTCACCTATGGCGAGGAGGGATTCGAGCGCCTCGACGCCGGCATCACGCCCGACATCGTGCGCGAGATCAGCGCCAAGAAGGACGAGCCGCAATGGATGCTCGATCTGCGCTTAAAGTCCCTCGAGATTTTCAACCGCTTCCCCGATCCGACGTGGGGCCCCTCCATCGAGGGCCTGGACATGGACAACATCGTCACCTACGTTAAACCGAACACAGACCAAAAGCACGACTGGGAGTCGGTGCCCGACGACATCAAGAACACCTTTGAGCGCCTGGGCATCCCCGAGGCCGAGCGCAGCTACCTGGCGGGCGTCGGTGCGCAGTACGACTCCGAGCTCGTCTACCACAACATGCAGGACACGGCGTCCAAGATGGGCATCGTCTACTCCGGCATCGAGGAGGCCCTGCACGATCCGCAGTGGGAGCCGCTCATCCACGAGAAGTTTATGACGCTCATCCCACCCACCGACCACAAGTTTGCGGCCCTGCACGGCGCCGTGTGGTCGGGCGGCTCGTTTGTCTACGTACCCAAGGGCACCAAGCTCGACTTCCCGCTGCAGAGCTACTTCCGCCTCAACGCCAAGGGCGCCGGCCAGTTTGAGCACACGCTCATCATCGTCGAAGATGATGCCGACCTGCACTTTATCGAGGGTTGCTCCGCACCTAAGTACAACGTGGCCAACCTCCACGCCGGCGCCGTGGAGCTCTTTGTGGGCAAGCGCGCACACCTGCGCTACTCGACAATCGAGAACTGGTCCAAGAACATGTACAACCTCAACACCAAGCGTGCGCGCGTGGACGAGGACGGCGACATCGAATGGATCAGCGGCTCCTTCGGCAGCCACGTGGGCTATCTCTACCCCATGAGTGTGCTCAACGGCCGTCGCGCCCGCTCGAGCTTTACCGGCATCACCTTTGCCGGCGCCGGCCAGAACCTGGATACCGGCTGCAAGGTCGTGCTCAACGCGCCCGATACCTCGGCAATCGTCGAGACCAAGGGCATCTCCAAGAGCGGCGGCATCCAGACCTTCCGCAGCTCCATCGTGGCCACGCCCAAGGCCGAGGGTTCCAAGGCAACCGTAAGCTGCCAGTCGCTCATGCTCGACGATCAAAGCCGCTCGGACACCATCCCCGCCATGGACATCCGCGCCAAGAACGTCGACATCGGCCACGAGGCCACCATCGGCCGCATCGGCGACGACAAGGTGTTCTACCTGATGAGCCGCGGTATCTCGGAGGAAGAGGCCCGCACCATGATCGTCAACGGCTTTGCCAACCCGGTCTCCAAGGAGCTGCCGCTTGAGTACGCCGTCGAGATGAACAACCTGATCAAGCTCGAGATGGAAGGAGCGATCGGATAATGAAACAGACCACGAACACCGCTGCTACCACACTTGAGCAGGTCAACGCTATGCCGGCTGCCACTTGGGGTTGGCTCAAGATGAACCAGACCAAGCTCGAGCTCTCTGACGAGCTTGCCGCCGCTCCCGCCGAGACCATTGAGGTCGAGGGGCTGGACGAGCAGTTTTCCGGCGCTGCCGACGCGTTTGGCACCGCCATGGACGCCATGGCCGAGCGCTTCCCCGAGCGCCGTGCCTCCGCCCCCGGTGATGCCGCCGACCGCGCCCGCATCACGCCCGAGACCGAGCTCGACGTGCCCGCCACCTCTGTCTACCAGGCCGGTGCCATTAAGCTGGAGGAGGAGCTCTCCCCCGCTGAGGCCTTCGAAACTGGCATGGGCGAGGCTGCCTACGCCTACTTGGCCGAGCACGCTACCAAGCGCATCGTCATCGATGTGCCCGCATACAAGCACGCCACGGTTACCGTGCGCGTGAGCGGTGTCGATGCCGCCGCGGCCATCGCCGCCATCGACGTCGTCGCCCGTCCCCAGTCGACGCTCAATCTGCAGATCGCCCTGGACTCCCCCGTTGCCGGCGAGGGTGTCGTGGGCTCCGTGCTACGCGTGTGTGCCAACGAATACGCCACCGTCAACGTGACCTGCACGCAGACGCTCGACGATAGCTGGATCGCGCTCGACGACACCGGCCTGTTCCTGGACGAGGGCGCGCGCGTCAACGTGCAGCACACCGTCCTGGGTGCCGGCGCCAGCGCCACCGGCCTTGCCGGCGACCTGCTGGGCGATACCGCCAAGGTCACCATCGATACTGACTACCTGGGCGCCCGCGAGCAGGTGCGCGACTTTAACTACGAGCTGCGCCACCGCGGTCGCAAGACCGAGTGCGAGATCGACGCCAACGGCGTGCTGACCGGCACGTCCAAGAAGGTCTACCGCGGCACCATCGACCTCGTGCACGGCTGCAAGGGTGCAACCGGTACCGAGCGCGAGACGGTGCTTTTGGCCAACAAGGGCGTCGACAACAAGACCGTTCCCGTCATTCTCTGTGACGAGGACGACGTCGCCGGCAACCACGGCGCCACCATCGGTCACGTCCGCGACGAGCAGCTGTTCTACCTCGCCTGCCGTGGCCTTGACCAAAACGCCGCCGAGGACCTGTTCATCCGCGCCAAGCTGGAGGACGCCGCGCTTTCCGCCACCGACGAGCGCACCCGCGCCGCCGTCATCCGCCTAGGCAACAACCTGATCGACAACTTTGAAGAGGAGCTCGCATGATCGACACCGAGCACGTTAAATGCGATACCTGTACTGCCCCCGAGCCCATGGAGCTCGACGCCAGCGACGAGGCTTCGCGCGGCTGGCCCACCGTGGACATCGAGACCAACCCCTACAAGGGCCAGTTCCCGCTGTTCCAGCAGCACCCCGAGATCGCCTTCCTTGATAGCGCCGCCACCGCGCAGCGCCCTGCCTGTGTGCTCGACGCCGAACGCGACTTCTACCAGCGCATGAACGCCAACCCCCTGCGCGGCCTGTACTCGCTGTCCGTCGAGGCCACCGACGCCATCGCGAAGGTCCGCCAGCAGATCGCTGACCTCATCGGCGCCTCACAGGCCAACGAGGTCGTCTTCACCCGCAACACGAGCGAGTCGCTCAACCTGGTCGCTAAGAGCTTTGCGCCCACAGTGCTCGAACCGGGCGACGAGGTCGTCATCACCATTATGGAGCACCACTCCAACCTGATTCCGTGGCAGCAGGTCTGCCGCGAGACCGGCGCCAAGCTCGTCTACCTCTACCCCACCAAGACCGGCCAGCTCACCACCGAGGAGGTTCTTGCCAAGGTGGGTCCCAAGACCAAGATCCTAGCCGTGGGACAGGTCTCCAACGTGCTGGGCGTCGAGAACCCGGTCAAGAACCTCGGCAAACTCGTGCACAAGTACGGCGGCTACCTGGTCGTCGACGGTGCGCAGTCGCTGCCGCACATGCCGGTCGATGTGGCCGACCTGGGCGCCGACTTCTTTGGCTTTAGCGCGCACAAGGCCATGGGCCCCATGGGCATCGGCGTGCTGTGGGGCAAGATGGACCTGCTCAACGCCATGCCGCCCATGCTTACCGGCGGCGAGATGATCGACTCTGTCACCGAGCAGGACGCCGTCTGGGCGCCCGTCCCCGAGAAGTTCGAGGCCGGCACGCAGGACGCCGCCGGCATCTTCGCCACGGGTGCGGCACTCGACTACCTGGTCAACACGGTGGGCTACGAGAACATCCAGGCACGCGAGCAGGCACTCGTCCACTACCTGATGGGTGAGCTCATGCAGCTCGACTTTGTCCAGATCATCGGCTCGATCTACTGGGACAACCACCACGGCGTCGTGAGCTTTAACGTCAAGGGCATCCACCCGCACGACGTCGCGAGCATCATGGACATGGACGGCGTCTGCATCCGCGCCGGTCACCACTGCGCGCAGCCGCTACTCACCTGGCTGGGCGTCGAGAACCTTGCCTGCTGCCGCGCCAGCGTGGCCTTCTACAACGACAAGGCCGATATCGACAAGTTCATCGCCGGCCTGCATCACGTTTGGAGCACGTTCAATGGGTAATCTGTACACCTCCACCACGTTTATGGAGCACAACTCGCACCCTGACTACAAGTACGAGATGGACGCCCCCACGCACGAGCACGACGGCATCAACCCCAGCTGCGGAGACGAGCTCACCTTGCAGCTACGTGTCGAGAACAACGTGATCGAGGAGGCCTCCTTTACCGGCCACGGCTGCGCCATCAGCCAGGCCAGTGCCGACATCATGGCCGACCTCATCACCGGCGAGACCGTCGAGGAAGCTCGCCGCTTGGCAGAGCTCTTCCTCGCCATGATCCGCGGCGAGCAGCTCTCCGAGGAGGACTTGGAAGACCTGGACGAGGCCGCCCAGCTCCAGGACATCTCGCACATGCCCGCCCGCGTCAAATGCGCCGAGCTCGCCTGGCGCACCCTCGACGGCATGCTCACGGGACAAAATAATCAGTAGTATTTGTCCCAAATCTTAAGAATTTTATTGGCCGAATCGCTTGACAAGAGTGGTTCGGCCATTTTCTATTCCGAGCCCTCAGCCTGAGCATTCACCCGCGCATAAGCGCGCACGATACGAGAGACGGTACTCTTGCTGACTCCCGTATACCGTTCGATCTCGCGCACCGTGTAGCCGCCATCGTGCAGGGCGAAAACGATTCCGTCTCGCCGCGAGGGTGCTACGGTCTTGAGTTCGTTGAGCGGCACACCCAGGCGCTTCGCCATCTTGTCGGCAAACGCACGCCGCTCCCACTCTGTCTCATCCATATCATGAATCACCGGATCGGAACCATCGGGCATTGACAGAGAATAATCCAGAAACCCCCTGACAGACTCAAAGAGCTCGAGCACACAAGAAGGGTCCGAAAATCCCCTCGTCATATCGTTGTCATACGCTCGCAGATACTCGGCAAAGCTGCTCCACGGATAGCGCTCGATCAGGGCGATACCCGCCTCCTGCGGATTAGCATGAACATAGCGAATGGCGGCCATTAGATAACGGTCGGTATCGAGCGAGCGCCGGTCAAAACGGTTCTGGAACAGATGGCCCGTGCGCCCCGTGCGTTTATTGAACCGACGAGCGTACGTCAAAAGCAGTCGTTGCATCGCCGCGCTCATCGTGTCCTCATAATCCGAGAGTACCAGATCCACGTGATTGCCCATAAGGCACCAGGCGATAACCGTCACGCCCGCCTCGCGGCAGCACTCGCGCATCAGCTCCAAAAACTCCCACCGGTCTTCATCGCCCTCAAAGATGAGCTGCTTGCCCGTACCGCGGGCACAAACATGGTAAAAGCCGGTAACCGTTCTCCAAACGCGCTGCATGGCGCTCCCTTCGCCTGGATCTGCTTGCCATCCAATACAACACGATTGAAGCGTGCCACCAAAACATTCACGCAAAACAATACATTCGCGCGGCCAAAGGCAATAAACAGGCGGCGAACGGCACCGTTGCAACAGGTCAGCCCCTGCAACGCTTACAAGAGCTGACCAAAAGCTTGCCCAAGACGAACCCCCTCTACAAAAGTTCACGACCACAGAATATAGAGTTAAACCGTTTCAATTAAAACTTCCGGACTTCTCGCTACGAAAACTGAGCCGTTCGCCGAATATTCCGTGCATTTCGCGGTATTATAGGGGCTGCATGTCATGTCCCTTTCGAAGGGTCGCCCGGCAATCGCCAGCCACGACCCCCAGACGGGACGCCAACACGATAGAGAGGAGAGGCATGCAGTACTCACAGGAAGTGGAGAACATGTGCCCCGTTGCCAAGGGTGCATACCACGGCCCCGCACCCATCCCCGAGGAGGGCAAGTGGGTCCAGGCTAAGGAGATTTCCGACATCTCCGGTCTTACGCACGGTGTGGGTTGGTGCGCACCTCAGCAGGGCGCCTGCAAGCTCACGCTGAACGTCAAGGACGGCATCATCGAGGAGGCCCTCGTTGAGACCATCGGCTGCTCGGGCATGACCCACTCTGCCGCCATGGCTTCCGAGATCCTTCCCGGTAAGACCATCCTCGAGGCCCTCAACACCGACCTCGTCTGCGACGCCATCAACGTTGCTATGCGCGAGATCTTCCTGCAGATCGTTTACGGCCGCAGCCAGACCGCGTTCTCCGAGGGCGGCCTGCCCGTGGGCGCCTCCCTCGACGACCTCGGCAAGGGCCTTCGCTCTCAGGTCGGCACCATGTTCGGCACCAAGGCCAAGGGCGCTCGTTACCTCGAGCTCGCTCAGGGCTACGTCACCCGCATGGCTCTCAACGACAAGAACGAGATCATCGCATTCGAGTTCCTGAACCTCGGCAAGTTCACCGACGCCGTCAAGGCCGGCAAGACCCCCGAGGAGGCCATCGCTGGCGCTATGGGCCACTATGGTCAGTGGGAGAACGCTGCCAAGTACATCGACCCGCGCACCGACGAGGAGACTCACTCCGTCGCCAGCGTGTTCCCGGTTCACGAGTAGAAAGGGAGGGAAATAACTATGACTGTTACGTTCGAAGGTTACGAGCGCCGCGCTGACAAGATCAACAAGTGCCTCGCCGACAACGGCATCGCCTCCCTCGAGGAAGCTCTGCAGATCTGCACCGACAAGGGCTTCAACCCGCGTGAGATCGTCAACAACACCCAGTCCATCGCCTTCCAGAACGCCGAGTGGGCCTACACCCTCGGTTGCGCTCTCGCTGTCAAGCGTGGCGCCAAGTCCGCTTCTGAGGCTGCCGCCATCATCGGCGAGGGCATCCAGGCCTTCACCGTTCCCGGCTCCGTCGCTGAGGACCGCAAGGTCGGTCTGGGCCACGGCAACCTGGGCGCTATGCTGCTCTCCGACGACACCGAGTGCTTCGCCTTCCTGGCCGGCCACGAGTCCTTCGCTGCCGCTGAGGGCGCTATCGGCCTGGCTCTGAACGCCAACAAGGCTCGTAAGAAGCCGCTGCGCGTCATCCTCAACGGTCTGGGCAAGGACGCCGCCCAGATCATCGCCCGCATCAACGGCTTCACCTACGTGAAGACCCAGTTCGACTACTACACGGGCGAGCTCAAAGTCGTCGAGACCATCCCCTACTCCGATGGTCCCCGCGCTGCCGTTAACTGCTACGGCTCCGACGACGTCCGCGAGGGCGTTGCCATCATGTGGCACGAGAACGTCGACATCTCGATCACCGGTAACTCCACCAACCCCACGCGCTTCCAGCACCCCGTCGCTGGCACCTACAAGAAGGAGCGCATCGAGGCTGGCAAGAAGTACTTCTCCGTCGCTTCTGGTGGCGGCACCGGCCGTACCCTGCACCCGGACAACATGGGCGCCGGCCCTGCCTCTTACGGCATGACCGACACCATGGGCCGTATGCACTCCGACGCCCAGTTCGCCGGTTCTTCCTCCGTGCCTGCGCACGTCGACATGATGGGTCTCATCGGCATGGGCAACAACCCCATGGTCGGTGCCACCGTCGCCTGCGCTGTCGCCGTCGAGGAGGCCCTCAAGGCCTAATCGCGCCCGCGCGATGCTCATATAGTTGAGCTTTGGAGCCGCTACCTTTCGAGGTAGCGGCTCTTTTTGTTTACGCTGTCGCAGGGTAGCTAATGCCGATATACCAGTTGGGGCGAAATACGAGATGAGACGAGATGGAACGTCAAAGTGTCCATGACACCCACCTGCCATAATTGCCCTTTACCGATTTGCCGAGTCTTTGCGGCCCCATTGCCGATCACCCGTGCGACAATGCGCCGGACGAGAAAGGAATCCGATGGAATCGACTGACGTACTGGTAATTGGATCTGGCATTGCGGGCCTTTGCGCCGCCATCGAAGCGGCACGCACGGGTGCAACCGTCACTGTGGCAAGCGCCGGAAAGACTATGAGTGGATCGAGCTTCTTCCCCGGAACCTGGGGCCTGGGGCTTATCGGACCCGTTAACGAAGACGACGAACAAGACCTCATCGATACCATCCAGACCGTTGGTGGCGGCGTCGCCGGCCCCGAGCTTGTCCAGACGTTTGTCCACAGCATTCCCCAAGCAATTGAATGGCTCGAGCAAGACCTAGGCGTTGAGCTCCAGCGTCCGCAAAGCGCTGAGAGCGCCCAGCAAAAGCAATTTATCCCCTGTTTTGACCACAAGACGCGCATGTGGCGCGGCCTCACCCGTAAGCCCCTTGAGGACGCTCTGACGACCCGGATCGAGTCGCTCGGCATTCGCCTGCTCCCCCGCCATGAGCTTATCGACCTTGTTGAAGATACGGACGGAAAGATTGTCGGCGCCACGCTCTACGACCGGACAAACGAGCGTCTCGTGCCTATGGCAGTCAAGGCCACTATCATCGCTGCGGGCGGCACGGGTGGCCTGTTCGAGCGCAGCCTCACTTCCGCCGACGTGCTCAGCTCATCACAGGCTATCGCGCTGGCGCACGGTGCGTCCCTTACTAATATAGAGTTCATGCAGATGATGCCTGGCTTCATCGAACCCAAGCGAAACCTTGTCTTTAACGAGAAGACTTGGCGCTACGTCACATTTGACCAACCGGTCGATATTGCCGACGGCAAGCTGGACGATCTGCTTGAGCAGCGCTCCGGATATGGTCCCTTCACTTCGCGCCTGGCTTCCCGCGCCATCGATCTTGCCATCGATCATGCTGGTGACGAAGGCCTGGCGCTCCACTACGACTTCCCGCGAGAGAATGTCCCCGAGTTCGTGCAGACCTTTGCCACCTGGCTGCAAGACGAGCATGGTATCGCGCCGAGTGACGAGATGCGTGTGGCGATGTATGCCCATGCTGCCAACGGCGGTATCAAGATCGACAAGACAGCCTTCACGGGCGTCGAAGGCCTCTACGCCTGCGGCGAGGCGACAGGCGGCATGCACGGCGCCGACCGTATTGGTGGCCTGTCGAGCGCCAACGGCATCGTGTTTGGGCGTATCGCGGGCGCATCGGCAGCCCAAGCAGCACAGAATGCACCTGCGGCGGCCCCGAAGGCGGATATCGCCCTCCCCCAGTGCGGCATTGCCACAACAGACGCCGAGCACCTGATCCGCAGCCTCAAACACACGATGAGCACCTATTGCATGATCAACCGCACCGAGACAGGCCTTTCCAAGGCACTACACGAGCTTGAGGGCTTGAAGACGGAGGCAACGACCTTGAGCACACAGAAAGCCCCGGACAGCGAAGTCGCAGCCCTCGCCCGCCTGCAATCGCAGATTCAGCTGGCACGGGAAATGGTCAAAGCCATGCGCAAGCGAACCGAAAGTCTCGGATCGCACTATCGAGCGAATTAAACTGGACACCTAACTAAAACAAAGCACAGCTAATCGATATCTATGGGCCCCGTGAGCTCGAAGTGACACGGGGCCCATTCGTGTCCGCACGGCAGCGTATCCTTATTCTGAATACGGAGCGGCTAAACCCCGCATAGACAACAGACCAGCGAGGAGGAGATATGGACAGTAGAGATATCGAGAAGTGGCGTGTCAAACTTGATAGCTATGCCAATGTGGAAGACGGCGTTGAGTATTGGCTCGCACGCGATTTAATGGAACCCATGGGGTACACTCGATGGGAGAACTTTGCCGAAGTTGTTAAGAGGGCAAAAGTCTCGTGCGAAACAAACAAAACTCCAGTTGATTCCCATTTTCGTGACACCACGAAAATGGTAACTGCCGGTGTCGCCGCTCGCGCGGTTAAAGACTACAAACTTACGCGCTATGCATGCTATTTAATCGCCCAGAACGGAGATTCAAACAAGCAAGAAATCGCGCTCGCACAGGCGTACTTCGCCGTGCAGACGCGCCGCCAAGAGCTCATAGAGCAGCGCTTCGCAGAGATTCAGCGCTTGCAGGCGCGCCACTCGCTATCTGATTCAGAGAAACAGCTCTCGGGTATTGCGTTCAAACGCGGCGTGGACTCCAAAGGATTCGCAATCATCAAGTCGAAGGGCGATGAAGCGTTATTCGGCGGCAGAAGCACGGCGGAAATGAAGCAACAGCTCGGCGTATCCAAGAGCTCGGCATTGGCGGACAGGCTAGCCGATGTTCTCATCAAAGCAAAGGACCTTACGAACTCGATGACGGCCTTCAACGCCGAGGAACACGACCTGTACGGTCTGGACCAGATCAAGCAAGAGCACGTCGAGAACAACACAAGCGTGCGTGGCAGCCTCATCGACCGCGGAATTGTACCCGAGAACCTACCGCCTGCCGAAGATACAAAGAAGCTCGAACGTCGCGTGAAAGCAGACGAGAAAAAGCTCAAGGAGGGTACAGACGGATTCACCGACCCCCAGGGCAGGCTCGACTTGTAAAGCGTCTGTGCCCTTACGGGTTCGACCCCATGCGAGGTTAACAAAAAAGACGGCCAACTTTCGCTGACCGTCTTAACATGCTTTGGTGGGCCGTCAGGGGTTCAGCCTGCTTTGCAGGCGGCCGCTTCGGCGCTTTGCGCCTTGCGCGCTGCGCTGGTAAATGCTTACGCATTTCCTCAGCTTCGCGCCCCGACGGGTTCGACCCCATGCGAGGTCAACAAAAAAAGCGACCAGCCTAAGCCAGTCGCTTTAACATACTTTGGGTGGGCCGTCAGGGGGTCGAACCCTGGACCTTGGGATTAAGAGTCCCCTGCTCTACCAACTGAGCTAACGACCCAAAGCTAAAGTCCGTTATAGCGGACTTTAGAGGAGATATCGTGTGGTGGGCCGTCAGGGGGTCGAACCCTGGACCTTGGGATTAAGAGTCCCCTGCTCTACCAACTGAGCTAACGACCCGATATCAACACGAAGCAAGAACTGGGGTGGGTAAAGGGACTCGAACCCTCGACCTACGGGACCACAACCCGTCGCTCTAGCCAACTGAGCTACACCCACCGTGTCCTGTGCGCTTCGCGCTCGACTATTATTGCAAGGAACGCCACGCGATGCAAGCCCCAATTTTCAAGAATTTTGAAAAGAGTTTTTCGAGCCCGTTTCGAGCAAATCCCACCGGTTCCATAGGAGTAAACTTGCTCCACCCAATGCTCGAAAGGATAGGCATGAAAGAACTCTCCAACCGCACGGCGGCGTTTACCGATTCGGTCATCCGCCGCATGACGCGCATCTCCAACAAGTATGGTGCCGTCAACCTGTCGCAGGGCTTCCCCGATTTCGATCCCCCGGCGCAGCTGCTCGATAGCCTCAGCACCATTGCCACCGACCCCAAGCCGCTTTACCACCAGTACTCCATCACCTGGGGCTCCCAGGCCATGCGCGAGGCGCTTGCCGCCAAGCAGGAGCACTTTATGGGCATGCCGATCAACCCCAACGAGAACATCGTGGTCACCTGCGGCTCCACCGAGGCCATGATGGCCGCCATGATGACGGTCACGAACCCCGGCGACAAGGTCGTCATCTTCTCGCCATTCTACGAGAACTACGGCGCCGACACGATCCTTTCGGGTGCGGAGCCTATCTACGTGCCGCTCAACCCGCCCACCTTTGACTTTGACCGTGAGGTCCTGGATGCGGCCTTCCGCGACAACGATCCCAAGGCGATCGTTCTATGCAACCCGTCCAACCCCTGCGGCAAGGTCTTTACCCGCGAGGAGCTCACCCTTATCGCCGACCTGTGCAAAAAGTATGACGCCTACTGCATCACCGACGAGGTCTACGAGCACATCGTCTACGCGCCCCACGAGCACGTGTACATGGCCACGCTGCCCGGCATGTTTGAGCGCACCATCAGCTGCAGCTCGCTATCCAAGACCTACTCCATCACCGGCTGGCGCCTGGGCTACACCATCGCTCCTGCCGAAATCACCGAGCGCATCAAAAAGGTTCACGACTTCCTCACCGTGGGCGCCGCCGCTCCCCTGCAAGAGGCCGTCGTCACCGCCCTCAACTTCGACGACAGCTATTACCAGGAGGTCCTCGACCTCTACACCGCCAAGCGCGACCTATTCTGTCAGGGACTCGACAGCATCGGACTCACGCACAACGTGCCGCAGGGCGCCTACTACGTGATGATGGATATCTCGGAGTTTGGCTATAACAGCGACCTCGACTTCTGCGAGGATTTGGCCTCCAAGGTGGGCGTGGGCGCCGTGCCCGGCTCGAGCTTCTTCCGCGAGCCCGTCAACCATCTGATTCGTTTCCACTTTGCCAAACGAGACGAGACGCTTAACGCGGCACTGGAGAACCTCAAGTCTCTGCGTGATAAAATCGAACCGCGCGGGTAAGGACGGTCAGTAACTAAAGGCACTAAAGAAACCTCGTGAACCCGTTGGGCCACGAGGTTTCTTTTTATAGCGACCTCATTTATTTTTTTGAGCGCTATACTTTAGTCACGGAGCAACTCGTCCCAGAGAGGAATACTATGGCAGAGCAGCTTATCGGAGCGCTCGAGGCCGGCGGCACCAAGATGGTCTGCGCCACGGGCTATGCAGACGGTATGGTCCTGGAGTGCGAGCAGATCGCGACCACGACCCCGCAGGAGACCGTCGAGGCCGTCAACGCATGGTTTGCGAACAAGGGCATCGCCGCGCTGGGCATCGGCGCCTTTGGCCCCACCGCAGTCAACCCCGCCTCGCCCCAATACGGCAAGATCCTGGAGACGCCCAAAACGGCATGGCGCTACTTTGACCTGCTGGGCACCATCCAAAACGAGCTCAATATTCCCTGCGGCTACGACACCGACGTCAACGTCGCCTGCCTGGGCGAGGTCACCTTTGGTTGCGCCCAGGGCCTCACGGACGTGGTGTATCTGACCATCGGTACCGGCGTGGGCGCTGGCGTGCTCTCGGGCGGTAAGCTCGTGCACGGCATGATGCACCCCGAGGCCGGTCACATCCTGGTCACGCGCGACCCGCGCGACACCATTGGCGAGCACAGCGCCTGCCCCTTCCATGACAACTGCCTCGAAGGCCTCATCGCCGGCCCCGGCGTTAGAAAGCGCTGGGATGGCAAGAGCGCCGGAGACATGGCCGATGACCCGGAAGCCATGGACCTGCTCGCCGGCTATCTGGCACAGGCACTCATGACCTACACGCTGTGCTACGCGCCGCAAAAGATCATCATCGGCGGCGGCGTGGCCGACCACACTCCCATCGTGCCGCTCGCACGCAAAAAGTGCGCCGAGATGCTCAACGGCTATATCGTCACGACCGAGGTCAACGACATCAATAACTACATCGTCAACAACAGCCTCGAGGGCAAGCAGGGCGTTATGGGCTGCCTGGCCCTGGGCGCACAGGCGCTTCAGTAGCAGATGAACCCACAGGGCGTGGCGCGCCCGGCAAATCCGACCTACGAAACGACGCCACCACGCCTCATATAAGCCCTCAAATAAAAAAGGCCGCCTAGGACCAAACAATACGTCCTAGGCGGCCTTTTTGGCGCACATCAGCGACCGTAAGAGATATCGGAGCACAACGCCCGTTGCCGCTCCACAGCAGTCGATCATCACATCGGTGATCATGCCGGCGCGTCCCGGCACAAAGAGCTGAATCGTCTCGTCAATCGAAGGAATCAGCAGCAGGAACACCGCCGTGGGCAGCAGCACGTCAAAGGTGCGCCGGCCCTCAAAATCAAAGGCGTGCGTTGCCAGGATGCCGAGCACCATATACTCGGTAAAATGCGCGCACTTGCGAACAACAAAGTTGGTCACCCATGCATATGGAAGTCCCACGCCGTGCAGAAAACCGCGGATAGCTTCCATGACCGTTAGGCTCAGCGAGCCCGACCCCGAGCCGGGAACCAGCGAATTGCCCCAGATCAAGAGCGCCATCAGGCAGGTCACGACCGCCCATTTTCGATTGATCTTAACCATGCAGAAGTTATGCCTCCGCGCGGAGCGGCGCGAAGCTGGCGGTACCGCCCTCGATAACGCTCAGATAGGCACGGCCCGTACGCTTGGCGGTAGAGGACTGCAGGCGCTCGATCTCTTCCTCGAGGATCTGATTGACGCGCTCGTGACGACGATTTTCCATAATGCCGGCGGCAATAGCCTCGGCTCGCTCGATGCTCTCACGCGAGATGCGGGCAGTATCCTCGGGGAACACAGCGCTGTGACGGCCAACATAGGCGGGGGCAGCAGGCTGAGGGGCAGTGACGGGAGCGGGGGCTGCAACAGGAGCAGGCTCGTCAATCTCATCCAGAATCGCGGTGGCGGCGGCCCACATGTCCTCGTGGCCCGAGTAATCGGCCATGGGGACATCAACCTCAAGCGAGGCATCCGGAAGGTCGCCGGTGTCGATGCGATCTTGGGCATCAATCGATGCGGTGATGGCTGCAGGCTCATCGAGGTCATCGAGATCGATGTCCGCGGCACCGGAAATGATAGGCATGCTGGCGAGGTTTGCGTTGTACGGCGCAGCCTCAGCCGCCTGCTGCTGGGCAGGAGCGCCCCAAAGCGAGCTTTCAGCGGCACGGCGGGCGGCAACGGCCTCCTCGTCCGCGGTCATGGCTTCATCAACGTACGAATTATCGGCAGAAGCGTTCGCGTCCGCCGAGGTAGCGCTGTAGGCGTTATTGACTGCCGCGTTGGCAACGAGTGCCACGAAAGCCGCCGTGCTGCCCGCAGGGGCGGCCTGGGAGCCCGACACGGCGCGTGCCGCGGCGGCGATGTCATCGCGATTGAAGGAGCCGGTCTGCCCGCCGTTGGTGAGCTCGTCGATGGCGACTTGATAGACGTCTCGCGAGCGTGCAGGGTCGCAGCTAACCGGCGAATCGTCGTCGAGCATGCTGTCGATCATGGACCAAGCCTCGGCCTCGTCCATAGCATCTGCGGCTCGAGCGATGGTAGGGACACCATCATCGGCATGACGGCGCTGGAACGCACCAGTCAGGCCGGAAAGGAATGCCGAGGTAGACTGCTCCGACTGAGCCTGAGAAGCAGAAGTCGCAGCGTAAGGAGTCGCATCCTGCTGCTGAGCTGGAATCGAGGCGGTCTTGAACTCGCTTTGATGCTGATTGAGATTGGCGGCACCGCCCATGGCATCGGGCTGGAACAGACGCTCTTCACGCTGCGCACGATACTCGGAGATACCCAGCGAGGCGGCATAGATGCCCACGCCCGCCACCGCGCCCACGGCGAAGGGAACCGCACCCGCCACGACCGTCTCGTTCACCGACGAAAACGGCAGCGTCGCGGCATACATAACCACGGGAGCGGCAAGGCCGATCCCGCACGAAAGTCCGGCAAGGACTGCTCGTTGTGTTGCATCAGAAGAAGCCATGAGCTCTCCCCATCTTCCAGCACCCAAATCGCATCATTCAGTTGGCTGCGCGAGAGAAGATGAAGCGGGGCTATGCCCCAAAGCAACGGTATATGGTTCGTTTCATCTGCGTTTTCCGTCGCGAAGCTTAAAAGTTATTATGCGAAACCGTCCTGTCGATTGCAAGTGACGATGTCGGATTGAAACGGGAAACCTGCTGCTCGTCGGTCTTACGGTCAAAAATAAGCGCGGAGCGGCGCTATAGAAAAGGGCCGAGGCTCAAAGCCCCGACCCTTTATCGCATTGATGACTATCGCTGCGCGTGGATGACAACCTAGAACGTCTGCTCGTAGTCGCTGTGTTTTTTGGCCGAACGCACCAGGAACTCCTGGTTGGTGTTGGTGCCCTTAAGACCCTTGATAAACGATGCGGCTGCGCGCTCGGTGTTGTTCATGCCGGCAAGAATGCGACGCAGACCAAAGACAAACGGACGCATCTGCTCGTCGACCAACAGGTCCTCGTTACGCGTACCGGAGGCAACGGGGTCGATAGCCGGGAAGATGCGGCGGTCGGCCAGGTCGCGGTCGAGCTTAAGCTCCATGTTGCCGGTGCCCTTGAACTCCTCAAAGATGACTTCGTCCATCTTGGAACCGGTGTCGATGAGGGCAGAGGCCAGGATGGTAAGCGAGCCACCGTTCTCGATATTGCGGGCTGCACCCAGGAAGCGCTTGGGCGGATAGAGGGCCGCCGAATCGACGCCGCCCGAAAGGATGCGGCCCGAGGCGGGCGCCGCCAAGTTGTAGGCGCGGGCGAGGCGCGTGATGGAGTCGAGCACCACCACGACGTCGCCACCCAGCTCTACGATGCGCTTGGCGCGCTCGATGACGAGCTCTGCCACGCGGGTGTGGTTGTCGGCAGGCATATCGAAGGTCGACGCCACAACCTCGCCCTTGATGGAACGCTGCATATCGGTGACCTCTTCGGGGCGCTCGTCGACGAGCAGGCAGATGAGGTGCACCTCGGGGTTGTTAATCGAGATAGACTGGCAGATCTTCTTGAGGATCGTGGTCTTGCCGGCCTTGGGCGGGGACACGATCAGGCCGCGCTGGCCCTTGCCGATCGGTGACACGATGTCGATGGCGCGACCGGTAATGGAGTCCTTGCCGTGCTCCATGCGCAGCGGCTCGTTGGGATAGACCGGGGTGAGGTCGCCGAACTTGGGACGGTTGCGAATCTGCTCGGGGTCCAGACCGTTGACGGTCGTGATTTTGGCGAGGCCGGCGCGCTTGTCGCCGCCGCGCGAAGGACGCAGCGAGCCCTCGATGACATCGCCCGTGCGCAGGCGCGCGGAGCGGATGAGGTAGGCGGGCACGAAGGCGTCGTCGTTGGACTTCATGTAGCCATGGGCGTGGATGATGCCGGAGCTGTCCGGGCGAATCTGCAGAATGCCCTTGATGTCGCGGAAGCCCTCGGCCTTCGCAGCGGTGACGTAGATTTCCTCGACGAGCTCGGCCTTCTTCTTGCCGGTCGTCTCGATCTCGAACTCCTTTGCCTTCTCGCGCAGCTCGGCGACCTTCATGGCCGCAAGCTCCTCGCGCGAAAGCGTTGGCTCGGTGGGAGCGGCATTACGCTCCTTGTTGCGTTGCTTGCGATCGCGCTGGCGGTTGCGACGGTCGTTGTTGCGCTCGTCCTTGCGCTCGTTGCGCTCCTCGTTGCGCTTGTGCTGGCGACGGTTGGGGCGAGCGCCGTCTTCGCCCTCGGCGGGGGCGGCACCATCGGTTGCGGTGGTGTCAACATTGGCCGCAGCGGCGTCATTGGCCTCGGCGCCGGAATCGACCTGCGCTTCGACATCAGCATGCTGCTCGGCGGCCTTGGCCTTAACGGACTTCTTGCGACCGCGCTTGGGCTTCTCGGATGCAGGCTGTTCGACGTCCTGGGGCTCGACGGCATCAGTCGATGCATCGGCGGTCGTCTCGGCGGAATCCTCGGACGCGCCCTTCTTGGCAGCCTTAGCCTTGGACGTGCGCTTAGCAGCAGTGCGACGCCTGCGACCGGGACGGACGCCGGCGGGCTCGGCATCGGCAGAAACGGCCTCGGAAGTCGTAGCATCCTGGACGGGTTCATCGGCAGCAGTTGAGGACTTGGCGGTCGCCGCAGCATCCCGAGCGGCGGCGGCTGCGGCTGCGGCCTTCTCGGCCTCGACAAAGGCCTTAGGCTTGCGACCGCGACGGTGCGGGCGCAAAGCCGGATCGACAACGGGAACTTCGCTGGCCTCGACAGGCGCAGCGGGCTCAGCAGGCGATGCGCCCTCCCCTGCCGCGGAACGGACCGAAGCCTCAGTGAGCTCGGGGGCTACCTGTTCCGCAACTTGCTCGGCCTTAGCAGCCGTGCGGCGGCGTGTGCGCGGTGCCGGCTTCTCGGTCGGCAGGTCGGCGGCAGGGGTCTCGATGGCGGCAGGCGTTTCGGGCACAGACGGAGCTGCAAGCTCGGTCAGAGCCGCGGCCTCGCGCTCGGCAGCACGACGGCGGGCGCGCACCACCTGAGCCTCGCTAATCTGCGCCAACGCACGTGCCTGCGCGACCTCATCGGAAATCGGCGCCGAGGAGTCAGCTGCAACGGTGCGCTTGGCGCGCGTCGTGCGCGTGGTACGGCGCTTGGGCTTGGTGACCTCCTCGCCGTCAGCGGCAGGCTTGGCCGTGCGGCGCGCGAGCTTGGGCTTTGCCGGAGCAGCCTCCTCACCAGTTGCAGGCGCAGGCGTCGAAGCAGCCTTAGGCGTCTCGGGAGCCGAGGCTTGCGCGGGCGCCGCGACCTGGTCCGACGCAACCGGTGCAGCGGGAGCGGCTTGCGTCGTCGTTATTTCGTTTTCTTGCTGTTGATCAGACACAGTGTTTGCTCAACTTTCTTTTCAAGCCCTGTGATCACATGCTCCCTGCATAAACCTTCAGGGCGGCTAAACAGTCTAGTTCCGTTCAAAACGACGGACATCATTGATCTGTATCGAGATGATTGCGTCAACTACGCAGCGTTAGTGTAACACAACCGCCGCCACCTGCAACTTAGTCATTGGGGGCGTTCTTAAACGACTAGTCAAAAGGGACACTCTTTGGTCTACCACCCACAAATCAGACTGCCTCCGCCAAAACTATGGCGGTTTACTACGACGAATCGATCAACCGCGACCACTCCGAAACATGTTGAACTAAAACCGCAGGTAGATGCCTTGCGCTTTTTTGCGAAAAGCCGGCGTGGTTGGAAATTCCCAATTCATCGTAGTAAACCGGCATAGTTTCGTATTTCCAGCAGTTCCAAATTCGTCAATACGTCGGCATTTGCGAAAAAAGCCCGATCTCCGTGGGAGATCGGGCTTATAGGCCTCAGTTAAACCAAACCTACACGGTCAAATGACCCGCAGGTTACATCTGCTCGGGCGCGGAAACGCCAACGAGGGTGAGCACCAGGGCGAGCGTCACGCGGACGGCATCGCAAGCGGCCAGACGGGCACGCGAAAGCTCGGGGTCGACGGGACGGCCCTCGCTCGGCAGCACCTGGCAGGCAGCGTAGAAGCTGTGGAAGTCACCGGCGAGTTCCTCGGCAAAGTGGGTCAGACGGAACGGGGCGCGATCGCGAGCACAGCTGGCGATCAGGTCGGTGAGCTCGTTGAGCTTGCGCGAAAGGGCGAGCTCGGTCGGGTCGGTCAGCAGCGAGTAATCGACGTTCTCACCGATGGCCTTGGCGGCAACGGCCTTCATGCCCATCTCGTCGGCCTGCTCGGCGGTAACGTCGGCGGCACGGCGCAGGATGGAGCACACGCGGGCGTGAGCATACTGCACGTAATAGACCGGGTTGGAGTTGTCGCGCTTCTTAACGGCCTCGATGTCGAAGTCGACCATCTGGTTGGAGCTCTTGGAGATGAGCGTGTAGCGAGCGGCATCGGAGCCAACCTCGTCGACGAGCTCCTGAAGGGTCACCATGGTGCCCTTGCGCTTGGACATACGGACGGGCTTGCCGTTACGCAGCAGGTTGACGAGCTGGCCCAGTAGAACCTCGAACTTGCCGGGGTAACCCAGAGCGTCGCAGACGCAGCGGACGCGCTCGATGTAACCGTGGTGGTCGGCGCCCCAGATGTCGATGACGTGGTCGACGCGCTGGAACTTATCCCAGTGATAGGCGACGTCGGAGGCGAAGTAGGTGTACTCGCCGTCGGACTTGATCAGGACGCGGTCCTTGTCGTCGCCCAGATCGGTGGAGCGGAACCACAGGGCGCCGTCCTTGGTGTAGAGGTAGCCCATCTTGTCGAGCTTCTCAAAAGCGCGGTCGACGGCGGAGGTGCCGGCGGTCTCGCCCTCGGTGTCCTTCACATACAGCGAGCGCTCGGAGTACCAACGGTCAAAGTCGCAGTTGACGGCGTGGCAGAGGTCGCGCATGTTGTCGACCATCTTCACGTAGCCGCGCTCACGGAAGCTCTCCATACGCTCCTGCGGATCGGCGTCGACCCACTTGTCGCCGTCGGTGCGCCAGAACTCGGCGGCCTCGTCGATGATGTAGTCGCCGCCGTAAGAGTCCTTGCCCAAGGTCTCGGCAAAGTTGTCCTGATACGGATGGGTCTCGGGGTGCTCGTCGTTCTCGTCGGCAACAAAGGCGTCACGGTCGGCGATCAGCAGCTTGTGAGCCTCGTCGATATCAACGCCCTGCTTGGCGATGATGTCGGCAAGCTGCATATAGCGCGTGCTGATGGAGTTGCCGAAGGTGTTCATCTGAGAGCCGTGGTCATTGATGTAGAACTCACGCTGGATGTCGTAACCGGCGTGGTCCATGACGCGGCAAAGGGAGTCGCCCAGAGCGGCCCAGCGGCCGTGACCAATGTGCATGGGGCCGACGGGGTTGGCGGAAACGAACTCGACCTGGGTCTTCAGGCCACCACCGACGTTGGACTTAGCGAAGTCCATGCCCTTCTCGCGAGCCTCGCCAAAGATGGCATTCTTGACGGCAACGGAGAGGTAGAAGTTGATGAAACCGGGGCCTGCGATCTCAACCTTCTCGATCGCGGGATCCTCGGGCATATGGGCAACGATGGCCTCGGCGATCTTGCGCGGGGCGCAGTGGGCCAGCTTGGCGGACTTCAGGGCCATGGTAGAGGTCCACTCGCCATGAGAAGTGTCAGCCGGTCGCTCGATAGCGCAATCGTCAAGTTCAAATGCGGAAAGGTCGCCGGCCTCCTGGGCCGCAGCAAGCGCAGCGCGTACCAGCTCTTCAATCTTCTCGGGCATAGATCCTCCTTGTGTTAAAGCCCCCGAGCTCTTGGTCACTCGTAGGGCAAAAGCCAGAGTTTGTAGCACTCTATCACAAGCGAGGGGCACTGTCGCAGGGTAAAGCCAATCGAAATTGCATATGCACAAAATTGACTACAGCTTGTATGGAGTCACTCAAAGATGCCGGTCTGCCTGCAGATTATGCACGCGTTGAAAATGCATAAAGGTGTGAATGAGCTGTGTCTTTTATCGAATACTCTTACCTATCAGAGTTGTGTGCTTTTCCTGCATAAAGCGAGGATTTGCGCACGTCAGCGTGTTATTCTAGACATACGTAAATTCGTATAAGTTGGAGGTAGCATGTTCTCAATCGGTCAACACGTCATTCATCCGGGTCAGGGAGTCTGCACCGTCGTCGGTTTTAGGGACGACACGCCGCAGCCCATGTTGTTGCTCGAGGCCAAGCAAGGGCATGCGCAGACGATCCTTATGTACCCCGTGGCGCAGGCCGACCGTCTGCATGCCGCCATCTCTCAGCAAGATGCCGAGCATCTGCTGAGCCACTATGACGAGCTGGAGTGCGACACCTTTACCGAGCGCAACAGCTCGCTTGAAGAGACACACTTTAAGCAGCAGCTCAAGCTGGGCGCGCCCGAGACGGTCCGCGTGGCAAAGACCATGATGCACCGCATTCGCCAGGCCGAGGAAGCCGATAAAAAGCCCAGCTCTTACTATATGCGTGTACTCAAGGAAGCCAAGCGCCGCTCCATCGAGGAGTTCGCCGTGGCATTGGGCGTCACCGAGGAGGCCGCCGAAGCCCGCCTAGCCCAAGCCGCCCTCAACTAACCCATCCGCGCCAAAAACCACCACAAAGGGGACAGGCACCTTTGTGGTGGTTTTTTTCGTTCTAGTCGTTCTAGTAGTATTCATTCTTAGCGATACCTGCGAGCACAAGGAGTCTTTTATGGCAGAGCCACTTTCCGCCGGAATCACCCGCGACCGTGCGTTCGAACTGCTCAACGAGCACAATAAGGACCCGTTCCACATCACCCACGGCGAAACGGTCGAGGGCACCATGCGCTACTTTGCGCGCGAGTTCGACCCCGAGAACGAGGAGTTTTGGGGCATCGTCGGTCTGCTGCACGACCTAGATTGGGAGGAGCATGAGGACGACCCCATGAACCACACCATCTATGCGGCCGAGATCCTTGAAGGCGAGGGCGCCTCTCCCGATCTCATTCGCGCCATTCAGACGCACACGTCGGACTTCAACACCTCGCTGCCCAAGCCCGAGCTGCAGATGGAAAAGATCCTGTTTGCCTGCGACGAGCTCACCGGCTTGATCGGTGCTGCCGTCATCATGCGTCCGAGTAAGAGCGTCATGGACTTTACGACCAAGTCGCTCAAGAAAAAGTTCAAGGACAAGCGCTTTGCCGCCGGCTGCTCGCGCGACGTGATTACGCAGGGTGCCGAGATGCTGGGCTGGGAGCTCCCCGAGCTCTTCGACCGTACCATCGCGGCCATGCAGTCCTTCGCCCCCGACCGCGACACCTTTCAGGCTTAATTCCAAAACCACCACAAAGGGGACAGTGAACTGCCTCCCATTTCTTGGACATCGGGA
>UQSB01000039.1 GCA_900543505.1 uncultured Collinsella sp.
TCTGATACTCCCCTATAAAAATGGCTATTTATCAACTGTTTGTTGTGACATAGCCTTGAAAAAGTTTGCAGGCATTTTCCCAGGCGGCTCGAGCGATTGCTTCGGCGTCCTCGCCGGTACGATCGACGCGGTCGTTGACCAGCGTGTTTGCCGTGATGGAAATCATTGCAGGCTCGCACTCAAGACCGCGAATGGGCTCCGGCGCCATATAGGGACAATCCGTCTCGAACAAAATACGGTCGAGCGGGGTTGCCGCGAATGCCTCGCGCACGTCGTCGTTGCGCTTAAAGGTAGCCGCGCCGCCATAGGCGATGTAACAACCCAAATCCACAAAGCGCTCCATCGTGGCTCGGTCCTCGCCAAAGCAGTGCAATACGCAACCGGCCTGGGGCACGCCGACCTCGCGCAACACGTTGTAGGCGTCAACGTGCGAGGTGCGCTCCCCGTCCGTGTCCTCATGACGCAGATGCAGCTCTACCGGCACATTGCGGCGTACGGCAACGTCGAGTTGGCGTGCCATACAGTCGATCTGCACGTCGTGGGGCGCCGGCGCAATATCGTCGTCGTAATCCATGTGGTAGTCCAAACCGATCTCGCCGATGCCGACGCACAAAGGGTCATCGAGCGCGGCAACGACCTGTACGTGAATGTCGTCGGTATAATCCGGCGCGCCATAAGGGTGAACGCCAGCGAGATACTTGATCTGTGGAATATCCTGCATCGGCAGAATCTCGCGCGTCAGCCAGTCGTTATAGTCCGCCACGCTGCGCTTATCGGCAATGGGATCGAAGACCGTCACCAACAAGTCAATGCCCGCTTCCTTGGCACGCTCGAGCGTCTCGGGCACTTCCTTGCTCCAAAATGAAAGCAGGTGCGCATGCGTATCGGCAAGCGGTGCCAGCGGCACCGGGCAGGCCACCGTTTTCTTCTTTTTGGTAAACGTCACGCGTTCGACATTAGGCGTCATGGGAAAGCTCCTGAGCCAAGCGGACAAAGGCGGCGACGTCGAGCGTCTCGGCGCGCGTGGTAGGTGCGATACCGCAGGCCTCAAAGGCGGCGTCGAGCGCGTCCTTGGCAAAGCCATTGGCGCTCATGGAGTTGCGGATCGTCTTGCGGCGCTGAGCAAACGCGGCATCGATCACACGGGCCACAAACTCGCGGTCGATGCCCTCGGGTACCACGCCGTCAACGCGATCGATGCGCACTACGGCAGAATCCACATGCGGTGCCGGCATAAAGCAGCGCGGCGGCACCTCAAAGCGCCCCGTCACCTGCGCATACAGGCCGAGCTTTGCTGTATAGCCGCCATAGGTCTTGTTGCCCGGCGTTGCGGCAATGCGATCGGCAACCTCCTTTTGCACCATGACGACGGCGCGCTTGAGCGCGGGCATCGTCTGGAAGAACTGAAGGATGATCGTCGCCGCCACGTTATAAGGCAGATTCGCGACAAACACCGTCGGCTCACCGCCCGCAGCCTGCTCAATCTGTTCCGGGCCCACCTTGAGCGCATCGCCCATGATAAAGCGGAAGTTGGCATAGTCGGTGGCATGGGCGTCAAGCACCGGCTCAAGCTCGGAATCGGCCTCAATCGACGTGACGCACGCCGCCTCCTGCAGCAAGGCCAACGTCAGCGTGCCGCAACCCGGGCCGACCTCGAGCACGCGCTCATCGCCCGCAAGCTCAGCGAGCTCACAGATACGTTCGATCACATGGTTGTCGATCAGGAAGTTTTGGCCCAGGCGATGCTTGGTCGCAAGGCCAAACTCCTCTAGCAGCTCCCTTGTTGCCGTGGGGTTTGCCAAAGGCGAAGTTGTCATAGTTGCCTCCTTAGCATGATGGCGGCGTCTTGAAACGAAAGGGCATGGACCGTTGCGGCCATGCCCTTACATCTAAACAGCAAATTGCCGATATGGCGCGCGGCGTCTTAGCCCAGACGCGGGAACAGCGGCTCACCCTTCTCGACGGGCTGACCACCGGCAAGCAGGCCCCAAGCGCAAATGCCCTTGAGGTCGTCGGTCGCGGCCTCGTTCTCGCAGGACAGGCGGCGCAGGGCCTCGGCAGAGGTCTGAGGCATGAGCGGCATCAGCAGGTGAGCGGCAATGCGGATGGCCTCGAGCAGGTTGTAGATCACAAACGCCAGCTCGTCAGCCTTGGCCTCGTCCTTGGCAAGTGCCCAGGGCTCGGAGTCCTCGATGTAGTGGTTGGCGGCGTGGATGAGCTCCATGACCTCATCCTTGGCTCCGCCGTAATCGAGCACGTCCATCTTGGCCATGTAGCGGTCGACCAGGCCATCGGCGATCTTTGCCAGCGGGTTGTCGAACGCATCGAACGATGCGGGCTTGGCGGGCGCGCAGCCGTCAAAGTACTTTGCGCTCATGTTGAGCGAGCGCGAAATGAGGTTGCCCCAGCTGTTGGCCAGATCGGCGTTGTAGACCTGCTCCATACGATCGAAGCTGATGGCGCCGTCGGTGCCGGGGACCACGTCGGTCATAAAGTAATAGCGGTAGCCCTCGACGCCCAGCATGTCGATAACGTCCTGCGGAGCGATGGCGTTGCCGCGGCTCTTGGACATCTTCTCGGCCTTACCGGTCTCGGCATTGCGCACGGTCAGGAAGCCGTGGGCAAAGACGTGCTCGGGCAGGGCCTCGCCGATGGCCATGAGCATCGCGGGCCAAATGACGCAGTGGAAGCGGATGATGTCCTTACCCACGATGTGGAACTGCGCGGGCCAGCGATAGGCCAGCTCGGCACGGGCCTCGTCGGTGTCGACACCGTAGCCGACGGCCGTCATATAGTTGAGCAACGCATCGAACCACACGTAGGTCACGTGACCCTCGTCAAACGGGACCTGAATGCCCCAGTCAAAGCTCGTACGGCTCACGGAAAGGTCGTTAAGGCCGCCCTCGACAAAGCTGCGTACCTCGTTCATACGGAACGCAGGCTCGACAAAGTCGGGGTGCTCGTCATAGAGCTTGAGCAGCTTGTCCTGGAAGGCGGAAAGCTTAAAGAAGTAGGACTCCTCCTGCACGCGCTCAAGCGGACGGTGGCAGTCGGGGCACAGGTGCTGGCCGACGCTGCCGTACTCCTCGTCGCCCTTCTGGACCTGCGTATCAGTGAAGTAGGTCTCGTCAGGCACGCAATACCAACCGTCGTAGCTGCCCTTATACAGATAGCCGGACTCCTTCATGCGCTCCCACAGGTACTGCACGGCATGATGCTGGCGCGGCTCGGTGGTGCGGATGAAGTCGTCGTTGGAGATCTCGAGCTTGCTCCAAAGCTCCTTGAAGTGCGGGGCCTGGCTATCGGTCCACTCCTGCGGCGTCATGCCATGCTTGGCTGCGGCCTCGGCGACCTTCTCGCCATGCTCGTCCATGCCGGTCAGGAACTTGACGTTATAGCCGGCGGAACGGCGATAGCGAGCCTGAACGTCGGCGATGATGGTGGAATAAGCCGTGCCCAGGTGCGGATCGGCGTTGACGTAGTAGATGGGCGTCGTGATAAAGAACGAAGGCTTGCTTTGATCCATGGGGTTTGTCCTCCAGAAAAACGTTGCATACAGAGGATGATTCTAGCGCAAGGGCTGGATATCCTCCATCTATTGCATATCGAGCACCATGGCATAGACATCGCGCTTGCGGCGCGAATACTTCTGAGACAGGCGCTTGGCCACCGCAGACGCGGGCTCCCCCTCCTCGAGCGCGGCGCGGATATCCTCGCGCAGGGCCTCGTCGGGATCCGCTGCCGTGGCGCCGACCGGCACGATACCGGCCTCCTCATCCTCGCTCGGCGGCGCGATGACCAGCGCGATCTCGCCCTTTACCTCGCCGCGAGCGCGCAGTTCCTCGGCAAGCTGGGCAGCGAGCCCGCGCAAGACCTCCTCGTGCAGCTTGGTGAGTTCGCGGCAGACGGCAACCTCACGCTGGGGAAAGACCTCCGCCACGGCCTCGAGCGTCGCCACGATGCGATGTGGAGACTCGTAGAAGATGAGTGCGCCGGGCACCACGGCAAGGCGCTGCAAACGGCGCACACGGTCGCCGTGCTTTCGGCCCAAAAAGCCCTCGAAGAAAAAATGCTCGCAGGGAATGCCGGACGAAACAAGCGCCGTGACGCAAGCAGAGGGCCCGGGAATAACTTCGACGGGTACATCGGCCTCACGCGCCGCCTCGACCAGCGCCTGGCCGGGATCGGACACGCTCGGCATGCCGGCGTCCGAGGCAAAGGCGAGGGTCTCCCCCGCCAGCAGACGGTCGACCAGGCCGGCAGCGCGGCTAGCGATCACATTCTCGTCGCAACGGACAAGCGGCTTGGAAATGCCCAGGTGCATCAGCAGCTTTGACGTCACACGCGTGTCTTCGCAGCAAATGGCATCGGCGGCGGCAAAGGCCTCGCCAACGCGCGGGGACAGGTCGCCTAGGTTGCCGATGGGCGTGCCGACCACATAGAGTTTGCCCGTATGGGCGCTGTTTTGCGTCATATCAACCTATTCAATCATGCCGCGCTCGAGCGTACCGAGCGCCGCGCGGGCGTCCCATGCTGCAATGCGCTTCTCGGTCTTCCACGTTTGGAAGAACCAACCGGCAGCCGGCGCAAACGAAGCCAGCTGGTTGGCGATAAACACGCGCTCGTAGGCATTGCGGCCCTCGGGCGTAACCGACGAGTTGGCAAAGATCGCCGCGCCCGACCATTCGCCCACCAGCACGGGGAACCCAGTCGAAATCGCCTCTTTGAGCTCGCGCTTGTTACGCGAAATCGCCGTCGTCAGCCCGCGAGGGCTCGTGATGTCGAGCGCATACTCGTCGCGGTAATGGTACAGGTGAAGGTCCATGTAGACGTTCTTGTACTTGGCGCCGCGCATAAAATGCTTCCACTCGCTGGGATGCCCCGACGACGAGAAGACGACGATCTTATCCTCGGGCATATACGAACGGACGAGCTCGTAGGCATCGCGATAGAAATTGCGCAGGTAGTGAGCAGGAATGCCATCCGTCATGGTGAAGAGGCTCTTGCGAACGCTCATCTGCGGCGTGTCCAGCAGCTCAATGCCCAGCAGGCTCTCGGCCTCGCCATAGCGATCGGCCAAGCGCTCGAGCACGTCGAGTGCGACATGACGGCCGTTGGTGGACGAATGCCACTCGGCGACAGCCTCCGGCGTGGTGGGCGAATCGTTGGAATCGCCCTGGCCACCGGGCACGGTTGCCAGATCGAGCAGCACGCGGATGTCGTACTTGGCAGCCCACTCAATTGCGCGGTCGATGTAATCGACAACCGATATGTAGGAGGCATCGGACTCCTGTGAGCCAAAGGCATACCAGGGCACCGGCAGACGCACGGCATTGAGACCGATCTGCGCCATGCGGCGAAAATCGTCCTCGCTCACAAACGTCTCGTAATGGCGGCGCATGCGCTCGTTATAGGCGGCGGTACCCATGGCCTCCTGTAGCTCAGCCGCGTTGGATGCACCGGTCGCCGCGTACAGCGACGGGGTCACCCAAGGCTCGGGAATAAACCAGCCAGAGAGATTAACGCCGAGTATCCTCTCCATCACTGCCCCCTTCGGATCATGCAGGTCGAGCCCGCATCGTATTGCGTAGGATAAGTATCGTTTTGAGTATACCCGCGTGTGCGGACAGGCGACCGAACGGTCTGCAAAGTGACGCGAAAGTGGGAGGAATGTCTGGGGCGGGCGGGCTCGGAATGGTGCGACGAGGTGTGTACGCGCGCCGGAGGCAGGCACCGGAAAGTGTGTCCCGTTCTGAGCCCTTATTCTGGGACGCAGTTTCCGCAGAACCCTACATAAAAGAAAAGGACCCCTTTGCAGAGGTCCTAGTCAATTCAAGGTGGCGGGGAAGGGAATCGAACCCCTGACACGAGGATTTTCAGTCCTCTGCTCTACCAACTGAGCTACCCAGCCATTTGAGGTGTGCCTTGTTTCAAGGCTTGATTAGTATAACCAAGGACGCGTTCCGGTCAACTGAGAATTTCAAAAAAGTTTTTGAGCACAGCCTCGGTTCTATAAATCGGCACGTCAGAGGCATCAGCCGGCAGCAAGAAGTTTTTCGCTCAGAGCCGCACGGGCAAACTCACTTGGCGTCATCCCCTCGGCAGCCGCCCGTCGACGAATGGCCTCCTTCATTCCCAGAGGAATCTTGACCGACAGCGTTGCCGTCCCCTCACCTGAGAGTGGGGGCCGTCCATGCACGATCCCACCAACGGTGTGTTCGCCATCCGGAAACTCTCCGCGCTCGTACGACTCGCACCACGCGTCAATCATTTCATCCGTTACAACCTGACCATTAGCGGCCGTATACGTCTTGCCCATCATCGACCCCTTTGCCGAGCCCGTTCAATCTCCTGCCAAAATTTCTTCTGGACTGGAGACAAGGCATGAATGATAAGCCCCCACGGACAAGCTCAACCGCGACAAGCTCCACGCTTCGTCCGTCTGGGAGCCATCCAATCGCAAGCCATCTCGGCGGCTCGTCCTTCGGCTCGCGACGAATGCACTCAGTAACCGCAAGCCAAGCGCTAAGCACCTGCTTTTCCGTCAGGTGCTTTTTAGCGTTGGGATGGATCTCAACATCCATGCATCTTCTCCTCCATCTTACCCAATTTCGTATGACGAAAGTCCGCTGTCGCCAATTCTTAAGCCGGCACGCGTTGGAGAGCAGGGGTCGAAACAATGATTGAAGGACGCTCTAGTACGGCCCAGGCGCCGGGGCAGGAGCACATACGCCAGGGACGTACGTTTTCGTAGCATACGAGGACATAGCCACGTGCATCGATAAAGGCGATATCGATGGGATAGGCCATAAAACACGTATGGACCGAAGAGCAGCGTGGAAATGCCATGACGAGCGGCAGACCGTTGGCGGCAACCGGACACCGTCCCAGCATGCCGCGCAGGCGCACGGCAAACGACTCCGCCACCGCAAACTCGGCCGGCGTCCAGCCCAGCCTATTGAGTGCCCGCGCGTAGGCGATGTAGGACGAGACCGCGGTCACATGACCACCCCCGGACGCCATGGATCGACCGTCACCGCGCGCTCGTGCGACAACGTTGTCGGCGCCCCCAGCGGAACGCCAGCGATGCTGAGAGAAGTCGGCCACGGCTCATAGTGCATGGTGCAGGTATAGGTCCTAAACGTACCGGATAGGGAGAGCAGGCCACCATCCGATGCCTCCGCGCCTTGCTCGCTCGACACTTCGATCTGCAAGTCATAGCCTTCCATGGCATTCAGAATTTGAGTCCGGACCGTCGCCGAGGCATCGACAGAGCTTTCGTCGCCCTCCCCGCTCGGCGCCACGGCGTGCGCCAACACGATGTCGGGCACCACGCGGTCGAAGCGCGCGACAGCGCTGGCATAGATCATGACGTTGTATACGATGAGTGCCAGCACCAGCAAAACGGGCGTAACCACTGCTATCTCCACCGTCGCTTGGGCGCGCTCCTCGCGCAGACGCATGCGGATACTCATTACGACCCACCGCCCAGAGCGCCAACCAGCGTGGCGACATCGACGGTGAGCGGGATGGAGCCGCCGCCGGGCAGAGGAATCTCCGCAAGCGTGAACACCGTACCGCTGATGGTGCGTTCGACTTGATATTCCAACGCCTCGCAAAGCGCCTTGGGATCGGTCACGCCCAACGGAATACTTCGCAGTTTGTCTTGCGCTTGAGAGAGACCAGCAATGTCAGACCCCGGGCTCTTAATGACGTTGGCGGAATCAGTCAGCACCGGCTTTCGCAGGCGCAAGTCGCACGGTTCCAAACCCAGCGCCGCCACGGACGCCGAAACGGTATCGCCAAGCCACGACGCAATGGAGCCCAACGCGCCGTTGCCCCCTCCTAGGCCCTTAATCATCTCGTCCATAAGTTCGTCGGCCGAACCTTGGATGTCTCCGTATCCCACAAGCAGCCGCCCCCAAACATCCATGACGCCATCGAGTACGCCGGCAACGCCACCCGAACGTTCCTTCAATGTCGAGAAAAATCGCGAAAGCACGTTGTTTTGCGCCGTCGCCTCATCGGGCGCCAGTACCGCGGCAGAGATGGCACCGCGACTGCCAAGCTCAACCGCCGCGTTAAACGAAGAGTTAAGTTGATCGGGGCTGGTAATATCACCCGAAACTGCAAAGGCGACTACGCCGTTGCGGCCAGGTGGGGCGATACGCGGACGCTCACCGGAAAGTTCTTTGATGGCGGTATCGAACGCATTGCCCGCACGGTCGGCTTCGTCCTCGGTCTGACGCTCGAGCTCGAGCTCCTTGTTGCGACAGTCGACGTAGTCCTCCAGGGCGTCTTTAAACTTGTCAAAGTGATACTCGAAGCCGTTTTCGATAGAGGTTGAAGGCGCCGCAACAGCACCAAGCGACAAAACGCCAAAATGGCATTTGCTGCATTTATCCTGTCCATCGTAATCGGCAACCGAAGCAAATCCGCTCGGCGTCCCTTTCTTATAGTTAGGGCAGGTCGTCCCGTAATGCAGATACGCCTTGTCATCGTTCACGCTCGTCGGCCACACCGCATCGGTATAGAGTTCCGTCGCCCGAACCTCATCAGAGTTGCGCGGCAGCAGCGGAATATAGGAGGAAACCCTGTCTCCGTTCTCGGTTATATGTGCCCGATCGACCTCCGCGCTCGCATAGGTATAAAACGCCTTACGCGCCGCAGACTCTGCCTTCATCTCGACACTCGAGCCGTGGGGCTTCTCATTTGTCAGACGCCAATGGTAGTAGTCCTTCGCGCGATCAAGGGCAACTTGGGGCTCCCACGTAACGCTCGATGAGTAATGCGGATTTTGAACACCGGAGAGATCCGTTAGGCTTTTCGCACGCTCCCACATGCAAGAACAGCTGCCGACCGAGCCCTTGTCAGACCCACCACAATCCGCCAGCCAAGCACGCTCTTTAGCCTTCGCCGTGTCCTCCGAGGCCTTCCGCAGCTCCTCGGCCGCACCCTCTAAATCATCTGATGTGTCTTTAATGGTATCGGTCGAGATCTCTGACCCTTTGAGCGCAGCAAAGTCCGACTCGGATGTCCTGGGCACGGCAAGCGCCGTACCGGTATAGGTCACACTATCGGTATCCTGCGCCGACACCGCCTGCGTGGCACGCGCGGCGATCAGATACGGCAGGGCCGTCTCGATTTTCTGTAAGCCTTCCGATGCGCTTTTGGCAAACTTGTTGCGCGTTTTAATGATCTCAATCCCGGTGTCGACCATATTGCCGGCAACCGGCTCGGCACCCGGGATGAGGATGGCGACCAGGCCCGTCCCGATCGTGGCAAACCCCGCCAGCCCCAGACTCAAGATGCTCGCATCAACCACCGTGGCAGCCGTGTGATAGGACGACACTACGTTGGCACCCGCCAGCGCGCCACTATCAGCCGCCACCTGGGTATCCCCGGCACGCGACATGCTCCATATCGCCGCGGTCGACGAAAACAACAATGTGAGCACCACTAGGATGACCACGGCAGAAGAAAGCGTGGTATAGGAGCCGTCTTCGATAAACAGATCGACACCGGCTCGACCCATAAAGCCGCCTCGCTTGCGATGGCAGCTCGGACGGTGCGTCAAAACGCGTCTAGACCAGAAACGCTTAATCCCATGCAGCAATCCACGAATCATAATCTCCCTCCAGCCATTCGGGACGCGATTGATACGAGACATCGACTTTGAGCTCAACGTAGCCGCCCTCGGCGGTACCACCCATAGCCTGCGCAAACGCACCGATCACAGGCAACGGCTTGACCTCGCCGGAAACGGACACGGACGAGACGCCACCCGCACCGGCCCGGCCAAGCTCGATATCCCACGACAGCGGCCCGCCGGCATGAAAGATCGAAACGTTGGGCACTGCGGCAAGCCGGCGGCGGGTGAACTCCTTAAGATCGTCGTCCTCCGCCGTCGTCGTGGTCATGAGCCGCGCGGTCTCGGCGGCGGCAGACTCCATGACCGCGCGCGTATAGAGCAGGCACACCGGTTGCAGCGCGAGAAGGATGAGCGTCAGAAACGTCGGCAGCAAAAAAGCGGCCTCGACCGTAGACTGCGCCCGGTCCTCGCACGCGATATCAATACAACGCGATGTCCTTAGCGCCCGCAGCGGCGTCGATAACCGACATCGAGGCAACGCCATGGGATGCCGCCCGCTCGACCAGCGCCGCCAAGCGCCCATCGGTGCCAGCACGCCAAAGTCCCGCAATCGCCAGCACGATCGATAACAGCGCCACCGTGACGATGGCGTATTCCACAGTCGCTTGGGCAACCTCTTCACGCAGAACGCCATGCATTTCACGATCCCTCCTTTGAGTTTATTGTTTGCGGGACCAGGCGCACGGCGCGCAGACGACACGAAGCATCGCCAGTATCCGCGGCAACCGTCACCATATCGACCCAGCCGCGTCCGTCGCGCACGATAGCGCCCCACACGTTGCCCTTGATATCGAGATAGCCGCTCAGAGCAAGTTGTGCCGTGGGTACCTCGTGATAGGCACGCAGCATATCCGCTGCCGCTTCGGTCATCGGTCGGTCCTCGGACCATGCAAGCCGGACCGCAATCGCGTTGCCCTCAGGCGAATCCGTCGCAGTGCCAGACCGCTTGTCGAGCGCCCGCAGAAAGGTTTGCGCCGTGACAGCGACATCCGAATCGTCCGCATCTCGCATCTCATCTTTTTGAGACGCTACCGCCGAATCTGAGCCCAAATCGGAGGCGGTCCCAGGACGCTGCTGCCGCGCGGCGTTAAGCCCCCAAAGCACCACCGCTATCGCCACGGTCAGGCAAGCAAACACCAGCAGCACCCCGATGGGGCGCTCGCCCTCTACAGGCTGTTGATGCCCTCGCTGATAGCGTTCCATAGATCTTGGACCTTGCCCTTAAATGCGACGATGGCGATAATCGCGATCACCACGAGCACGCCGACCAAGATGGCATACTCAGTGGTACCCTGTGCACTCTCCTCCTGCAATAGTTCCTTGGCGCGCTGACGAACATGTGCCGCCCGGCAAAACGCCCAGCCCTGGACCTTGCCAGCAGCGTCAGTCATCGTGTTCATGTATTCCTCCCTACATCATCCCGCCTGCTCCCAGCAGCGGGCCCAATATGGACAGAAGCAACGCCGGCAAGATGAGCGTGCCGGTGGGAATCAGCAGCTTGACGGGCGCACGTTCGATCTCGCGCTCGACCGCAGCGCGATGAGCCGCACGGATCTCGCGACTTTGAGCGGCCAGCGTCTCGGCAAGTGGGGCACCCAGGGCGAGCGCCTGCCCCACCGTGATGGCAAAGGTCTCGAGCGCTCGCACGTCCAGGTCGCGCGCGGCGGCCAACAACTCGTCCTCACGCGTGCCCACGCCCACCTGCCACGCCATGCAGGCGCGCTCAAGGCGAAGAGCCAGCACTGACCGGCGGTTGGCGCAGAAAATCTCAAGCGCCGCATCAAACGAAAGACCGGCCGAAAGACCCAAGCGCACAACATCGATCATCTCGGACACTTCGCCGAGCGACACTCGCGCCGGGCCGCCCGCTCCAACCGCGCCCTTCACTCGCGCGGTCAGAGCATCGACCACCGAGCAACCCGCAGCAGCGACCAGCACCGCCTCGCGCTTGCAGGCCCCTGCGATCTTGCGCGCATCCACCCGATCCAAACCCGTCGCGACAAATACACTCAGGGCGCACAGGCAAGCCGCAACTGCAACCAGGGCGCTCATAGCTCCACCCTCATAATGCGCCGGATAACCACCAGGGCAACGGCGTTGAGGGCAAGACCCAGCACCACAGCGCCCGCGCCGGCAGGCGTCGCAAGACCGCGACGAAAATCTGCCGAAAGCAGCGCCAACACCGCGCACATGCCCGCCGGCATCGCCGCGACCATATGCGCAGACATGCGAGCCTGCGACGTCTTAACATCCAGGCAGCGCTTGAGCTCAATGCGCTCCCCCACCATGCTCGATGCCTCGGACAGTAAGTCGGCAAGCGGAGCGCCGGTGCGCTGAGACACCTTAAGCGCCAAGGTCACAAGCGAAAGACCGGGGGCGTCGATACGCACGAGCAAGTCATCGAGCGCGTCGGTCGCCGAGATGCCGCAATCGATCGCCGCCGCCACCCGCAAAAACTCGTTATGCACTGGCTCTTGCGCATGAGCGCCCACAAAGCGCATGCCCTGGGCCAGCGAATGTCCCGAGGCAAGCGACATGGAAAGTGCGGTAAACGCCTCGGGCATTGCCTCTTCTGCATCGTGTTGCTCGCGCCGGCTCTCAAAGCCATCCCGAGCGGCACCAACGGCAAACGGAGCAACAAGTCCCAAGGCAAATCCGAGGGGCGATAACGACACCATCGTTAGTAAAACGCAGCAGACACCGCTCGATAGCAGCAGAAACGCCAAACGTCCCGAAGCATCTTCGATCACGAGGCCAAGGCGATGCGCCGGAGCCAGCGATGCCCACGAACGGGCGATCTTTTTCAGCAGATCGTTTTCCACCAGCTCACGCGGCAGCTTCTCTGCCACCGTCTCGAGCGCCTGACGTGCCAGCTCCGCCGGCGGTACCTGCGGCACACGAGGTTCCGCCCCGCACGCCGTCGCGACAGAAAGCCCTGCCAAGCCCCCTACGACGAGGGGCACAGTGATCTCCATTCGTCCACCTCCTCTTGTGTGAGCGTCCCCGACCGCAGGCCTTCTGCGATAAACGGCGGCTCGCGGTCAAGCGTCCAGGTGCGCTCGGCGGCATCGAACGTCACATAGCGCTCGAGCTCTACGCCGCCCGATGCGGCGCGTCGCACCCCCGAATACGAGGAGACGAAGCGCCTGCCATCGGCGTGGCGCTCGGACATCACGATACCGTCGAGCGCCATGGCAATCTGCTCCTCGATGAGCTCACTCGGCAGGTCGATGCCATAACGTGCAAGCAACGTCAGACGCACCACGGTCTCCTGTTCTGAACCCGCATGAAGTGTGGTGAGCGACCCGTCGTGGCCCGTGTTCATGGCCTGCAACATGTCGCAGCACTCGGCACCGCGCACCTCGCCCACCACGATGCGGTCGGGGCGCATGCGCAGGGCATTAGTTACCAGGTCGCGGATCGTCACCGCGCCTTCACCCTCAATTGAAGCCTCGCGCGCCTCTAGGCGCACCACGTGCGGATGATGCGCAAACTTGAGCTCGGCAGAGTCCTCGATCGTCACGATGCGCTCGCCGGTGGAAATCTCACATGACAACGCGTTGAGCAGGGTGGTCTTACCAGATCCCGTGCCTCCCGCAACCGCCAGGTCCTGTCGCAGCGACACCGCGCACGACAGCAGCTGCGCATACCAAAGCGGCAGCGACCCCAGCCCCACAAGCTCGTCCAGCGAGCAGATACGGTCCGAGAACTTTCGGATGGTGAGAATCGGTCCGTCAATCGCCACAGGCGGAATCACCGCGTTGACGCGATAGCCCGTTTTGAGGCGGGCGTTGACGATGGGGCTGCGCTCGTCGATACGGCGGCCAAGTGGCGAGATAATGCGGTCGATAAGCACACGGATCTGCTCATCATCCTCAAACGCATGCTCGATGGGGTACAAGACGCCGCCGCGTTCAAAGAAAGCCGAGCGGCAGCCGTTGATCATGATCTCGGTAACGGTGTCGTCCTCGATGAGCGGCTGCAACGGCCCCAAGCCCACCACGTCATCCAAGATCTCGTCGATGATGGTCTCGCGCTCGGGCGTCGCGAGATCGGTCGACTCCTCAACATTGAGCGCCGCCTCCACCGCAGGACGCAATTCCGAGCGGGCAAGTGCCGGGTCGATATAGGCGCTGATACGCGCCACTTCGTCGTAACCCATGCGGTCCATCACGGCGCGCTTGGTGCGTCGTTTCACCGCGCGGCGACGCCCCGCATCTACAGGCGCTGCCGCCGCTGCAGCGCCGGCAGCCTTAATCCTCGTTTGCAGGCTCATCGCTGATCACCCTCGCGCGACCAGGGAAGGCGGATACGCGGGCGTTCGGTACGCGTTGCACGGTCGGCGACCATATCGCTCCAAGGGCCGACGGCGCACCCCAGTTCCACGAGCATCTCGCGCGTGGCCTCGCGCATGCTAGTCGCAAAAGCGCTGGTCTGCCCCACCGCCTCGTCAGCGCGCCCAAACGCCATGAGCGCGGCGAGATCCTGCCCGCCATCGGCGATACGAATCTTGGAGCTCAACGCACAGGCAATCTCAAAGCGCATGGCGACGTCCTCGTCTGCCCCGCGCGCACCGAACCGGTTGAACACGGCGCTCATGCGCGTGCGCGGCACACCTACTCGACTTGCCAGTTCGATGACGCGCGACGCCGATGTCGCGGACGACACCGCCGCATCGCCAACGACCAGGCAACGGTCGCTCGCCGCCACCGCAGCCGCCACGGCGTCGCCCCAAAAGACCGAGGTATCGATAAAGACCACGTCCGATTCGCGACGCAGAACATCAAGCAGTAGCTCCACCGGACGCGCCATGAGCTCGGCTCGCTCGGGCGCCGCGACGGGACCCCAGAGCGTAACGCCCGGCGCCACGCGCATCGATGTGGCTACGATATCCGGCTCGGTGAGCGTGCCCGCCGCCGACGGCTCGATAAGTGCCGCCATATCGCGCGGAGCATCGACGCCTAACAAGTCGTAAAGGTTTCCAAACATCAGGTCCAGGTCGAGCACGGCGGCACGCAAGCCCAACAGCGACGATGTGTGTGCCATGGTGGCAACGATCGTCGACTTGCCGCAACCGCCCGAACCCGAAATAGCGCAGATGACCGGAGCTCGATGCGGCGGAGCGGCAGCGTCTGCCGGCGGCATCGGAGGCGGCGGGGCGGGCGTCGGTGGCAGCGCCCCCGTCTCCCCCGCCGCAACCACACGCTGCGTCCAAGCCGGCATGGCAGCTTGTTCGGTCTGCGAGGCAGGCTCGTTCTGCGCAATCTGCTCATGCTGCATTAGCGACAACTCGCCGCACCCGGCAAAGCCCTCAACTTCGTCGAGTTCATCCGCCAGATTCACGCCGTGCACGTATCCCATATCTACAGCCGGGGAGTCGCCAGCATGCTGCGCCGGCCCTCCAGCGTCATCGTCTACAAGGGGGTTCCGGGGGCGCCGACCATGCTCGGCTTCCGCTTTTCCATAATCATCAACACGCGGGCCTCTTGTAGCGCGAGGCGCCCCGGGTTCCCTATCAACAAAAGCATCGGGCTCAATCGTCATGTGCCGATCGGAATCAACCGCTCCCTCGCCCGCGCGCCCGTTGCCGCATACACTGTGCGCAGCGATGACCTCGGTCGCCCCCGCGCGAAACAGCCCCTCGATATCCGACGGATCGAGCGCTTCTATCAACACGACCACGCGACTCACGCGGCCTTCGGCCGTCAGGCGCGCAACAGTCTTGCGCACATCTTCGGTATCAAACAGAGACGCCGCGATGATGGCAGCCCCGCGGCGCGACGGAAACGCCCGCGCCATGGAAACCAGCCCGTCCAGGTCACCCACGCGAAGCACCTGTGCACCCACATCACGGCCCTCGACTTCCCGCTGCAACAGCCCGTAATCGCCGCACGCGCAGCACGCAAGCCAGATCGCCTTCATCACTCGTCGCCTCCGCTCTTTTTGCCGCGCGCCGTGGCGGGAATCGTCAAGCTGACCGTTCCCTTGCCCGAGGCTCCCAGCAGTTCCTTGACGTCTTCGGGGTCAGCCGCCAGCGTCACCCATTCGATCTTGCCCTCGCGCGTGGAACCGGAATCCTCACTGGTATCGATCACGTACGCGCCGCACAGCCGATCGGTTACGCCGTCTTTTTGCACGTACACGTCCACGTAGCTGCCCACGCCCGCAGCACCGCCGACCGAGTGCTCGGCATCGACCGCCACCGAAACGGCGACCTTGCCCTTAGGCACCTCGAGCATGTGGCTCTCGGCCTTGGTGTAGACATTGCAGATCACGGCGTTTTTGGGAATACGCGAAGTCGTCACGTCGCCGCGCACCTGGCGTAGCTCGGTCGCCGCGTCACGCGGCAGCAGACTCGTCAGCCACTCCTGGGTTATGACATTGGTCTCATCGAGGGTCTCACCCACATCGATATCGCGCGCCGCGACGCATACCTCGACGCGATCGCCACCGTACTTGGCCAAGGTCTCAGCCTGGACCTGTTCGGCTTGCGAGCGGATCGACGAGCCGTAAACCATGCAGAGCAGAGCAGCGAGCACGCCCGCGACCAAACTGATGGCGATGCGCTTGCTCTTGTTCACGGCCGCTCCTCTCATGGCAGTGCCGGGCGAATGCCCGTACCACCATTGTCTGGGCGGCCAGAGTGCAAAGCGGCGCAATCGCAATCTTGGTTTTCGATGTCAAACCAATCGCTGACCAAAAGCTGACCAGCCCGTCAAGCTCGTGGCAAGGTTTTGGTCAGCACGTCAGCAAACTGCATGTTTCGAGGCTTTTCCGCAGCAAAAAAGCCGCCTCCCGAACAGTTGGGAGACGGCTGTCATAGGAAAAATCAATTACAGATGGACATCGGGATCGAGCATTTGAGCGCTCACGCGCATGGATGACGCCAGGTTTTGGAACGTTTCCAGACGCAGGCTGTCGATCTGCCCGGCGTCCTCGGCCTCGCGAACGGCGCAACCCGGCTCATGGACATGCGTGCAATCGCCAAACCGGCACGCACGCGATGCCTCGACAATCTCGGGAAAGGCGCGCGCCAGACCCCGCTCGTGACCCACGAGCGGTAGGCTGCGCAGGCCCGGGGCATCGGCGATCACGCCGGCGTCGCCCGGCAGCGTCACCATCACGCGCGCGACGGTAGTGTGACGGCCCTGGTCGTCGCGTTCGCGCACACCGCCGGTCGCCAACGTATCGTGGCCCAGCAGCGCATTGAGCAGCGTCGACTTGCCGGCACCCGACTCGCCCAGAATCATGGCGCAGCTCCCGGCAGGCACGCAGGCACGGACCTCGTCCAGGCCGCGGCCCTCGGCAGAGGACGTCACGATCACGCGCACGTCCGGACCCACCAGGCGGCGCACGCGGTCCAGATCGCGCTCGAGCTCCTCGGCATCGCAGCGGTCGGCCTTGGTGAGCACCACCACCGGCTCGGCATCGCAATCGAGCGCCAACACCAGTGAGCGCGCCACGCGATCGAGCAGCACCTCGCCGGCGCCGAGCGCCTGCACGATCAGCACGCTGTCAACGTTGGAGCAGAGCACTTGGCGCTCACCGCGGGCACGGCCACGCCAACGCTCAAAGCTCGTACGGCGCGGCAGCACGCACTCAATCACGCCCATATCGTGCCCGGGAGCGCGGCGCACCGCCACACGGTCGCCCACGGCAGGCAGCAGGACCTCGTCCTCGCCGCGCGACTTGGCAAACCCCACGGCATGCTCGGCACGAAACGTGTCATCGGCAGTCGCCACCAGCGGAAACCCGCGGTCCAGGCGCACCACGGCGCCCAACTGCATCTGCTCGGGTTCCTCGGCTTGCGCGCAAAAATCATCGAAGGCTGCCCGTTGGGCGGCATCAACCGGCAGATCGTCAAACGCCGGAACATCCTGCAACGCATCGAGCCCCGGTACGCTCGTCAACAACTCCTCGGCAGACGCGGGGGCTTCGGTCGCAAGCTTCCGACGACGGTCACGCTTAGCCCGCGCCCCCGTCGTCTTTTTCTTCGCCTTAGCCTTAGCCTTGCCCACAGATGCCTCCCAGCACAAAACCACACAACTGAGCAGGTATTTTAAATCAAAAAGAGCTGGCCGGGCAAAGCCCGACCAGCTCACAAACTTTCCCTCAGCCAATGGTCCCGAGAGGTTATCCGAAGGCCCGCCCGCCGGGAGGGGTTTCTTCCGAGCGATCCCGCAGCGCGAAGCGCGAGGACCAGCGAGGAAGAAACCCCGCAGGCGGTCGGGCCGGTGGGAAGGATGGCCTTTCGACCTACTCCTTCTCGACCGCGCGCATGATCGCCTTGTAGATCTCCATCAGCGGGATGATCAGGAAGGCCAGGCCCAGGGCAGCGACAACGCCCTTGAGCTCAAGCGTCACGGGGCCAAAGAACATCTCGGCAAGCGTCGGCTGCACGGTTACGATCACCGTCAGCACCAGCGCCAGCGCGGCGGAAGCCCACAGCCACTTGTTCTGCTTCTTCATGGTGAACAGCGACGCACGACGGCTGCGCATATTGAAGCAGTGGAAAATCTCAACCATGTTGAGCGTGATGAACGCCATCATCACGCCTTCCTCGTCGGCATTGCCGGCGATCATATCGGCGATATGGATGTAGCCCATGTCAAAGTACACGCCCACAAAGAAGCTCGCCAGCACCAGCACGGTGATGATTAGGCCCTGGACCACACAGTCCAGACCCATATGTCCGGCAAAGACACCGTCCTTGGCGTTGCGCGGCTTGCGCTTCATGATGTCGCCCTCGGCATCCTCCATGCCCAGCGCGAGCGCGGGGAAGCAGTCGGTGACCAGGTTCACCCACAGCAGCTGCACCGGCTGGAAGATGGTAAAGCCGATGAGCGTGGCGATAAACACCGAGAACACCTCGGCAAGGTTGGCCGAAAGCAGGAACTGGATGACCTTGCGGATGTTGTCGTAGATGCGACGGCCCTCTTCGCAGGCACCGATGATGGTGGCAAAGTTATCGTCGGCGAGCACCATGTCGGCGACGTTCTTGGTGACGTCGGTACCAGTAATGCCCATGCCCACGCCGATGTCGGCGCGCTTGATGGACGGGGCGTCGTTGACGCCGTCGCCCGTCATGGCCACGATCTGGTCGCGCGACTTCCAAGCCTCGACGATGCGTGTCTTGTGCTCGGGTTGGACGCGGGCGTACACGCCGTAGTCCTCGATGTGCGCGTCGAGCTCCTCGTCGCTCATGCGATCGAGGTCGGCACCGGTGATGGCATGGCTGCGATCGGTGACGATGCCCAGCTGCTTGGCGATGGCCACGGCGGTGTCGATGTGGTCGCCCGTGATCATGACGGTGCGGATACCGGCATCGTGCGCCTCGCGGATGGCGTCGGCGACCTCGGGGCGGACAGGGTCAATCATGCCGGACAGGCCGCAGAAGACCAGGTCGTGCTCGAGCGCAGCGGGGCTGCAGTCGCTCGGGACCTCGGTGTAGGTGCGGCTTGCCAGCGCCAGCACGCGCAGAGCCTCGTCGGCCATGGCCTTGTTGGCGGCCACGAGCTCGGCGCGACGCTCCTCGGTCAGCGGGACGACCTTTTCGCCCTCGTAGATATGGGTGCACAGGCCGATCACCACGTCGGGCGCGCCCTTGGTGTACTGCTCGTACTCGCCATCCAGGGTCTCGACGATCACGGACATCATCTTGCGGCCCGAGTCGAACGGGGCCTCGCCCACGCGCGGATGCTCGGCAGTCAGGCCGGTGAGGCCAGCCTTGCCGGCGTCGTTGACGAGCGCGCACTCGGTCGGCTCGCCCACGGCCTCGCCCAGCTCCTCGTCCCACTGGGCATCGGAGCAAAGGGCCATACCGGCCAGGAACTTCTCCTTAGGCGCAGCGAGCTCGTGCTTGACGACGGTCATCTTGTTTTGGGTAAGGGTACCGGTCTTGTCGGAGCAGATGGTCTGCGTGCAGCCGAGAGTCTCGACGGCAGAGAGCTTGCGGATGATTGCCTGGCGCTTGGCCATCTTGGTCACGCCAAGCGAAAGGACGATGGTCACGACGGCGACCAGGCCCTCGGGGATGGCAGCGACGGCGAGCGAGACGGCGACCATAAAGGTATCGAGCAGGGCGGTCGGGTCGGTAAGAACGTTGCCCACGCCGTGGCGGATGATATCAACGCCAAAGATGACGACGCAGATGACGATAACCATAATGGTAAGGATGCGGCTGAGCTCGGCGAGCTTCACTTGCAACGGCGTGAGCTCTTCCTTGGCCTCGGCCAGGGCGCCGGCGATCTTGCCCATCTCGGTGTTCATGCCGGTGCCGACCACGACGGCGCGACCACGGCCGTACACGACGGTGGAGCCCATATAGCACATGTTCTTACGGTCGCCGAGCGGCACGTCATCGGTGCCCGCAGCGAGCTCGATCACGTTGGCGTGCTTCTCTACGGGCACGGACTCGCCGGTGAGCGCGGCCTCTTCGATCTTCATCGTGGCGCTCTCGAGCACGCGGCAGTCGGCCGGGACGGAGTCGCCCGCCTCGAGCATGATCACGTCGCCGGGCACGAGCTCGGCGCTCGGCAGGTGCACGAGCTTGCCGTCGCGCAGCACCTTGGACTGCGCCGCACTCATCTCCTGCAGGGCCTCGAGGGCCTCCTCGCTCTTGGCTTCCTGGACCACGCCCAGCACCGAGTTGACGATAACGACGAACATGATGATGGCAACATCGGCAAAGTCGGGCTCGCCCTTGACCATGCCCGTGAGCGCACTGATGACGGCGGCAACGATCAGCATGATGACCATGGGGTCGGCCATCTGCTCAAAGAAACGCTTCCACAGCGGCGTCTTCTCGGCTTCCTCGAGCTTGTTAGGGCCTGTCTTGGCGAGGCGCGAAGACGCCTCGTCGTTGCTCAGGCCGAGGTTCTCATCGACACCTTGGTCGCTGAGCACCTCCGCCGCGGCGGACAGGTATTCCTTTTGCATATAGAGTCCCCTCCTGGGATTCGGGCCACTCAGCAGATTGATGCCCGATCATAATTCCCAGGAGAAGGGCAAGGGCTCATCAAGGCTGCCGTGCTGAGCGGCAGTTGATAGTGGAGCTATGGTACCCCAAAGAGACGCGTCTAGCCAAAACAATCGGTTTGGAAATATGGTCCGCACGCAACGGTGCAGACCGTGTGATGCTCAACATTGGTAAAACGTTTTTTCTTCGGCACATCGCCAAACTGACATATCGCCCAGATAGCAGCGGTTGGAGTGGTTGGTAAAGATTTTTCATATACCGTTTTTCCCGCAAAAAATGAACTTCCATTTCGGCATACGGTCGATTTTTTGGGGTATTCGGTCGGCATTTCGTTATAATCATCTCGGTTTTATTTCTTATGGTTTATCTATCAGCGCAAGACGATGTCAGATGGAGGTCTGAATGTACAAGCGCACTAAGATTGTATGCACCATGGGTCCCGCCTGCGATAGCGACGAGACCATCCGCGAGATGATCAAGGCGGGCATGAACGTCGCCCGTTTTAACTTCTCGCACGGCTCCTACGACGAGCACCACGGTCGCATCGAGCGCGTCCGCCGTATTTCCAAGGAGCTCGGTCTGCCTGTCGGCATCCTGCTCGACACCAAGGGCCCCGAGGTCCGCACCGGCCTTCTGGTCGACGGCAAGAAGGTTGCCGTCAAGACCGGCGATAAGATCGTCGTCACCGCTCAGCCTACGTCCGAGGATTTCCACGGCACCGCTGAGCACATCTCCCTCGACTACCTGGCTCTGCCCTCCGAGGTCGAGAAGGGCTCCCTCATCCTGATCGATGACGGCCTGGTTGCCCTCGAGGTCGAGTCCGTCGACGGCCAGGACATGACCTGCGTCGTCAAGAATGACGGCCTGATCGGCGAGCGCAAGGGCGTCAACATGCCCAACGTCAACATCTCGCTGCCCGCCATCACCGAGCGCGATCGTCAGGACATCCTCTTTGGCCTGACCGAGAACATCGACTACATCGCCGCTTCCTTCATCCGTGACGGCGAGTCCGTCCGTGGCATCCGCAAGCTTTGCCGCGAGAACGGCGGCGAGCACGTGACGATCTTCCCGAAGATCGAGTGCGCCCTGGGCGTCGAGAACTTCGACGAGATCCTCGAGGCTTCCGACGGCATCATGGTCGCCCGTGGCGACCTGGGCATCGAGATCAAGCCCGAGCTCGTTCCCCACATCCAGAAGGAGATCATCGCCAAGTGCAACGCGGCCTACAAGCCCGTCATCACTGCTACGCAGATGCTCGACTCCATGCAGCAGAACCCGCGCCCGACGCGCGCCGAGGTTGCCGACGTTGCTAACGCCATCTACGACGGCACCGACGCCGTTATGCTCTCTGGCGAGTCCGCTGCCGGTAAGTACCCGGTCGAGGCCGTCAAGATGCAGGCCAGCATTGCTCTCGAGACCGAGAAGTACCTCCCGGCCCACGCTCCGCTCGAGGTTCCGGCCGATGCTCACGGCACCCGCGTCGTCAACAACGTTGTGGGTATGTCCGCTGTGAACATGGCTACCACCGTTGGCGCCAAGTGCATCACCGTGCCGACGACCACCGGTCGTACCGCTCGCCTGATCTCGCACTTCCGTCCCAACATGCCGATCTGCGCGTTCTCCCGCCACGAGTGGGCCGTCCAGCAGATGATCATGTACTGGGGCGTTATCCCGCATCAGGCCGAGATTACCCAGGGCACCGTCAACGGCACGATCGTCAAGGCGATCGAGACCGCTAAGGAGCTCGGCTACGTCGAGGCTGGCGATTTGACCGTCGCTACCGCCGGCGATCCCCGCATGAGCGTCCAGCTCGAGGACAAGGTCTCCTCGACCAACGTCGCTTACGTCGCTCAGGTGCGTTAAGTCGTACTTGCAAGCATGTTTGCATTGCAAAGGGCCCGGAAG
>UQSB01000040.1 GCA_900543505.1 uncultured Collinsella sp.
GCGCCGAATAGCGGTCTCAAACCGCACCGAATCGGCAGCCGCCGAACCGGGATGGATCGCGCGATCAAACCATGCCCTTGCCATTTCCAAATGATTCGTTTTCCTCTGTCCCAACGGATCAATAGGAAAAGAGGGGGCTGTCCCGCGTTGGCGGAACAGCCCCCCCTCTGGCTCGATATGTGCGAAACGGCTCGTTAGAAACCCTGACCGTTGCCCTGACCCTGACCTTGCTGGCCCAGCAGCTCCTCCAGGTACTGGCGCAGCTGCTCGTCGGTAATACCGCCGTTGCCGGTGTCGGTCGAACTGTCGTCCTGCTGCTGGTTCTGCAGCTCCTCGTCGGAGCCCAGCTCGACGGTGACCTTCTTCTCTTCCTTGCCGCGCATGAGCGTGATCTCGACCTTCTCACCCACCTCGTGGCTGCGCAGTGCGATGATTAGGCCATCGGCGCTCGAAATCTCATCGTCGCCCAGCTTGGTGATGACGTCGCCCTCCTGAATGCCGGCCTTGGCGGCAGGACCATCCTCAACGACGCTCGCCACATACGCGCCGCTATCGGTGCTCAACTTGTTGGTGCGGGCGTTAAGCGCATTGACGCTCGAAAGCGTAGCGCCCATGTACGGATGCACCGGCGTCTTACCGTCGATGATCTGGTCGGCAATGTTCTTGGCGTAGTTAACCGGAATGGCAAAACCCACGCCCGAGCTGGAGCCCGAGTAGCTCTCGATAAGCGAGTTGATACCCACAAGCTCGCCATTGTCGTTGACGAGCGCGCCGCCGGAGTTGCCCGGATTGATGGCGGCATCGGTCTGGATCATGTTGGCATAGATGGTGTTGCCGCTGGTAGAGCTCATGGCCGTGGAGCGATACAGCGCCGAGACGATACCGGTGGAGACAGACTGTTCGTTGCCGAAGGGCGAGCCGATCGCCATGACCCACTCGCCCACGTTGAGCTTGGAGGAATCACCAATCTCAATCGGCGTGAGCTTGGAGGCGTCGGCGTCCTTGAGCTTGATGACGGCCAGGTCGCTCGAAGCGTCGTTGCCCACGAACTCGGCCTCGTAGGTGGTGCCGTCGTCCATGGTCACCACGTACTGGTCATAGCCATCGACCACGTGGTTGTTGGTGAGGATATGGCCCTCGGTATCGAGCACCACGCCCGAACCGACGCTGCCCGAGTTGTTCGACTCGTCGGCAGACTGCGAAAGCGAGCCATTCTGGCCGCCGCTCGACGTGGCGGTGATGGAAACGACGGAGGGCAGGGCCTTGGCAGAAACGGCCTCGGCCAACGTGGTGTCCTCGGAGTCGATCGTAATCTTTTGCGTCGACGAACCCGAAGCGCCCGCCGTCACGGCATTCTTGCCGCCACCGATATCGAGCGTACCGCTCATAATGAGCGCAATGACCAGCAGGGCGCCACAGGCGCAACCGGCGAGTGCCGTAATAAAGATCGGCAGCTTTTTGGTCTTGGTCTTGACCACCGTGTGCTTGTTCACGACCTGCGCACCGCCCAGCGGCTGGCCGGTCTGTGTGTCATAGGCCTGCACGTAGGGAATGTTGCTACCGGCAGGCGTCGACTCCACCTGCACGCGCGGCTGCTGCTGAGTCTCGCCGGCATTGCCAACATCCTGGGGACGCTGGGAATCGTTCTCGCTCATAGCTGCGATCCTTTCGTCAAATAACCAAAGGCCCGCCAAACACGTGGCGGGCCATCATTGTTCACGTTGAGTTGTACCCCAATATGCGGGCGTACGTGTACGAGAACGCAATCTTTTAGGAAGGCTTAAGTTCTGCTGCAAACTCGAAAGGAGCCCGCACCTGCGTCAAAACCACCACAAAGGTGTCTGTCCCCTTTGTGGTGGAAATCTAGTCCTTAAACAGATAGCCCACGCCGCGGACGGTGGTGATGTGTGCCGCGATCTGCGGGCCCACCTTGGAGCGGATGCGTCGGATGTGCACGTCGACGGTGCGCGTGCCGCCGCAGTACTCAAAGCCCCACACGCGGTGCAGCAGCACCTCGCGGCTGTAGGCGCGATTGGGATGCGTCGCCAAAAAGCTCAGCAGCGAGTACTCCATCAGCGTCAGGTCGATGGGCTCGTTATCGAGTGTCACCTGGTAGGTAGCCAGATTAATCTCGAGGTTATCGATGTTGAGCACATCGTCGGCGGTGACGGTCTCCTCCTCGCCCATCAGGCGCTGCGCGCGAGCCTTAAGCTCGTTGGGCGTCGCCGTGGGGCACACAAAGTCGGCATGCGCGTGATTCGGCAGGCGCAGGGTACCGAGCGCCTCATCGTCGACGATCACCAACATGGGGACACCGCCGCGATCGTCAAGCCACTTGGCAATCTGATCGATGCGGTCGCTGCGGATGCCGTCGGAATCGAGGATCAGCAGGTCAAAGTCGTGCGCCGCAGTTGGCGAATCAGGGGTTGCCAGGCTCACCTCGACACCCAGGGTAGTCGTCAAGCTGCGGGCAAACTCGTGGAAGCGCGTCGTGCGCGCCATGAACAGGGCACTCTTTTCGGACATATCGGCCTCCAAAGAAATGAGCTCAATCGTACTGGAACAAGCCAGCGCGATTAGGAGTTCGCCAAGTAGTGCTTGATCTCCCACTCGGTGATCGTAGACTCAAACTTATGCCACTCGTCGCGCTTCTTTTTGAGGAAGAAGCTGTGAATGTGCTCGCCGAGGGCATCCTTCATAAACTGCGAGTCCTCAAACACATCGAGCGCCTCTTTGAGCGAGCGCGGCAGCGGCGCGTAGCCGGCCTCGACCATCTGACGGTCGGTAAGCTTGAGCGTCTCGGCCGTGGCCTCGGGCGGGAGTTCCAGCTTGCGCTCGATGCCGTCCAGACCAGCCGCCAGCGTGACGGCGTTGACCAGGTACGGGTTGGCCATGGGGTCGGGACTGCGCAGCTCGATGCGCGTGGACAGCGGCTTGCCGGGCTTGTAGACCGGAATGCGGACCATACTCGCGCGGTTGCGCAGGCCCCACGTGGCGTACTGCGGCACGGAGTCGCCACCCGTGGTGATGCGCTTGTACGAGTTGACCGTGGGGTTGGTGATGGCACTGATCTCGCGCGCGTGCGCCAAGATGCCGGCCATGTAGTGCTTGGCGATTTCGGAGAGGTGATACTTCTCGTCGTCCTCGCCCCAAAAGACGTTGTTGCCGTCGTGGTCGAACAGCGACTGGCACAGGAACATAGCACTGCCATCCTCGCCCGCCAACGGCTTGGGCATAAAGGAGGCGTGGCAACCGCTCTCGTAGGCCTGCTGCTTAATGATGAGTTTGGCCGTAGTGATGGCGTCGGACATACTCAGGGCCTCGGCGTGGCGCAGGCTCATGCCGTGTTGCGAGCGGCCGGCGGCGTGGAAGGTGTACTCCACGGGCACGGACATCTTCTCGAGCGTGAGGACCGTGTTGCGACGCAAGTCGCGGGCGGCATCGCTCACCGAAAGATCGAAGTAGCCCACGTTGTCAAGCGGCTCGGGGGTATGCTCGTCGGGGAAGTAGTAATACTCCAGCTCGGCACCCACGTTGAGCAGATAGCCAGCCTTCTCGGCCTTGCGGAACATGCGACGCAGGGCATCGCGCGGGTCGCCGGCAAACGGCTTGCGATCGGGAGTGCACACGTCGCAGAACACGCGGGCGACGCCATTGTGGCTCGGGCGCCACGGCAAAATCTGGAAGGTCGAAGCATCGGGAAACGCCAGCATGTCGGCTTCCTCGGGCGTGGCAAAACCCTCGATGGCGGAGCCGTCAAAGCCAATTCCCTCCTCAAAAGCGACCTCGAGGTCCTCGGGGCTAATGGCAAAGTTCTTGAGGCGGCCGAGAATGTCGACAAACCACAGACGAACAAAGCGGATGTCACGTTGCTCTACGGAGCGGAGTACGTAATCGATGTTCTGCTGGTTCATGTCGCTCCCCTTTCTTTCGGGCGGGTTTCGACTGGTCTATATCGCAGATACTATCGCAGAAAAATGTTTCCGCAGGGTTAAAGCGTATCAAGCGCTCAAAAAACGTGCTTGAGCAGGCCGTTGCGAACGAGCGGCTAGCGCGAGGTCGAGGCGCGGTGTTCGATGTGACCGGGGATCTCGATGCGCTTGGGAGCCAGCCTTGCGGCCTCGCCCACCGTGGTGGTGGCGACATCGATGCGCTCGGACAGGCGCTCGACTACGCGCTCGGCAATGGCGAGGGTGTCCTGCGCGGCCGTGGTCACACCGCCAAAGAGCACGTGGTTCCAGGGGTAATCGTCAAACGTCGCAATCTTGAGGCCAGCCGGCAACGAAGGTCCCAACTGTGCCAGCGCCTCGGTCAGGCGCAGGAAGACCAGACCGTTGACGGCAATGAGGCCGAGCTTTTTACCCGCATAGTCACGGATAGCTCCGTCCAGACGGCTGACACCCGTGGCACCACCGTCGGCCAGGGTGACGACCTCGCCGGCCAGGCCGCGGCGCGAAAGCTCGTCGGCAAAGGCTTCGGCGCGCTCGCGACGCACGGGGCTGTCATCGCTTGCCTCGGTGAGCAGGCACAGGCGCTCGCTGCCAGCAGCGGCCAAGGCGTCTACCAGGCCGGCAACCAGCTCGCGGTTGTTAGAAGTCACCAGATCGACACCGCCGGCGGCGACATCGCGGTCGAGCAGCACAACGGGCAGGCGTCCCGCTGCCGCGACGATTGCCTCGTCGTTGCCGCCGCAGGTGTTGACGACCAGGCCGTCCACGCCGGCATCGATAAGTCTAGTGAGCGACTCTGCTTCCTTGGCGGGGTCATTGCCGCTAATGGCCGTCATAAGCGAGCAGCCGCGCGCGGCGGCACTGGCGGAAAGCCCTTCGAGCATGGCGCTGGAGAACGGGTTGGTGATGTCGGCCAGAATCACGCCGATGAGGTTGGTGCGTGAGCTGCGTAGATTGCGTGCGGCGGCACGTGGGCGATAGCCAGTGCGCTCGATAACCGCCGCGATGCGAGCACGGGTTTCCTCGGTCATCTGCCCGGGGCGGTTGTTGAGATAGCGCGAGACCGTGGCCGGGCTCACGCCCGCCTCGGCAGCAATGTCCTTGATTCTCATCTGCGCCATAGCGCACCCCGTTTCCCAATTGTCGGCAGCCTGAGCCATTTTAGGCATTTTTTTTAAAAATCTCGCTTGCAAAACGCTGTAGGTGAGCAGCATCGTTTTTGCGTCTCGAGCAGATGCGGTGATGGGCTAGATAGACGAGTCTTTGGACAGCTCGAAATAGTCGGGATGCAAGGCGATAACCGGGCCCTGCTCCTCGGGCATCAGGTGCAAGTGCGTCTCTGCCAGGTAGCTCGCCGTGTCGGTATCGCCCCTCTTAATGGCCTCGAGAATCCGACGATGTTGTCGACGAATCGGCTCCCAATCCAGATCCTGCGACACCATACGCAACCAGTTGTATCGCTCAAAATGCGTGTTGACGCTCTTCATCCAATCCCACAACATATGGCGGCCAGCAATCTCAAAACACGTCTCATGGAACAGGTTGTCCAGATCGAAAAAGCGACGCGTCTCGTTATGGTCGAGCGACTCGGACTCGGCAAGAATCTGCTCGAGCCGATGCTTTTGCTCGGGCGTGGCAGCCGAACAGCATTTAATGAGTACGCTTCTTTCGAGTTTCTCGCGCAAGAAACAGGCATTCTCGGCGTGTTCCATGCTGATCTTAGAGACGTAGGTACCACTCTTGGGACGCGTTTCCACCAGCTCTTGCTCGCGCAGGCGCACAAAGGACTCGCGAATGGGCGTGCGCCCGATCCCCGTCTCCTTTTCCAAACCAATCGCCGAAAGGCGCGTGCCGGGCCTAAGCTCGGCATAGATGATCTTGGAGCGCAGTGCGTTGTATGCCTGATCTTGCAGGCTCTGATAATGCTGGTGTTGTTCCATAAAGCCCTCGGATGAAGCACACGGTTTGTCGAATTTCATCACGTAATACTATCTCATCGACACGCCCCAGCTCCCAATCAGTCTTTTTGGGACGGGGCTCTTTTAGCTACCCTGGCCCGCAGATCGGCCCCCTTGCCACAAAAGTGGCCCATCTACTACGTTAACACGGATAGCCTCGGCCATACCGAAAACCGTGAAAACAAAACCGCAGGTAGACAGCTTGTCGATTTTCGAAAAAGCCGACTATGGTTGGCCCCTGCGGCTTAAACGTAGTAGATAGGCCCTTTTCGTGACGCAGCACTACCGCACCCCAAATTGGCACCCCGAGCCTGTTATAAGTTGCTGTGAAATACGGACGGTTGATAATCAAGGGTTGATAATCAAGGCGCGCTATACGGCTTGCCATATTTCACTATACTTTGCTGTACGTCGCTATACTTTGCTATAACTTGACAATAATCGGCCCGTTACCATCCGGGATATAACGGACCCCAAGCCAACGCTGGCTTGGGGTCCGTCTTGTACCATGGCTCTTTTGGACTATGAGCGCTCGTATTTCGTGGCCCGCCCGGTTCCCTGCCTTACGATTGCATTCCGTTCAAGCAGAGATTCGAGTGCCGCCAACGTCCGCATGCGGCTCAGCCCCGTCTGTTTTTCAATCTCGCTTCGCGACATAATTCGCCCGCCCGACAAGGCATTGAGAACCTGGATCTCTTCCTCGGACCCTTCAAAGGCATCGGTAGCGGGCAATGTGACGGCCACCATGCCGCCGCGAACATCAAAAATTGGTTGATTGATCGAATCGCGATAGGCACGTCTAATGCGCGCGATTCCCGTGCCAAATTTCTCGATGTAATCCAGCTTTAAAAAGACCTCGGCGACAATTGGGTTTCTGAGCACGGATATCTGCCCATACAGGTATTGTTCCGTCGTCAAACCGGCAGGCAGTGATCCGGGCGAAGTCACAACAACACGATCGGCGTACAAGGCAATTTGAACATTCGCTCGAACGTCCCACGTCCGATGCACCAAAGCGTTTGCAACAGCTTCGCGGAATGCCTCAAGAGAAATTCGATCGGTTTGGACGCGCTCCATCCCTTCGATACGCTCAAAACGGTAGTAGCGTGCAAACATAGCCACCGCCCTGTCCACCTGCTCAATTGCGGATACATTTGTCGCCGTCTCACGGTCCAAGATCACATCCTCGGTATCGCCAAAACGGACGCAGTCGATGCCCGGAAAATCATTCTTATCCGCCAAAATCGCCGCAGCGTTGGTATAGCCATCTTTGTCGAGCAAGCGAAGCGTGCGCATAATATCCGGCGTTAGCTCGGAAATGCCGAGATGTTCAACACACTTATGCTCGAGCGTGTGAAAACTCAAGTCCTGGCGAGCCGACGTGAGCGCGTCGAACGTTACGTTGCTGCCTTCAAGCGTCAGCCTGCCATACTCAAACCGGTCGACCTCCACCGTTGCCGAATCGTTTCGCCTGTAGGCCTTTCCCTTGCTTCGATAGGGTTTGTCCTGTCCCTCATAAACCGTAAGGATTACGGTCCCGTGTTTCTCATCGGGGTCGAGCGTGTAACGGGGAGCGGGATCCAAGCTGTCATTAATCATGTTCTCAATGCGGAGACACTCTGCGACCGGATCTGCAAGGCCGACAGCCACGCCCTCGTCATCAACGCCAAACTCAATCTTGCCCGTCCCGTAGTTTGCATAAGCGCTAACCGTTTTAAGAAACGTCGGCGTAACGCTTTCCTTGTATTCGACTGTAGGGTTCTCTCTAACAACCATATGCACAACCCTCTCGTTTCGTACCATTCATAACCGTATTATAAGACGAAAACCGTTTGCGTACTGATTTATCAAAGACGCAAACGGTTTTCGTCTTTATTTGCGTACGGAATTAAGACGCATAATTTCGCTTTCGTATGGCTCAATACCGGACACAGACTGTTTTCGTCTGTCAATACGCCTGCAATCCAAACGAAAAGAGCCCCAAGCTCGTATGAACTCGGGGCTCTTTGTGCCGCACATCTATGAGAGGAGAAATTCGATGCGTACGGGCGCTACTCCATGAAGCCGCAATGGTGCAATGGGGCCAGATTTACATGCACCAAGTTGGTGCAAAGTAACCTGCCCCCACGCAACAAGGGGTTGACTAGAGCTCGCAGGCAACCTTGTAGCCATCGCCGATGGCGTCGCGGATGTTGCCGCACTTCTGGGCATCGCCCAGCACGTGGATGGCAACGCCGGCAGCGGCAAGGTCATCGGCCAGCTTGGTGTTAGGACGGTAGCCCATGGCAAGCACCAGCGTATCGGCGTCGGCGATGGTGTGGACTTCGCCGTCCTTTTCGTAACTGATGGTGTCCTCGGTAATCTCGGTCACCTTGGCCTCGGTCAGCACGTGAACGCCCTTGGAAAGCATACGCGTGATGAGGACCGCGCGACCGGCGCCGCCCTCGTTGGCGGCGAGCGTCTTGGTCATCTCGATAACGGTGACGTCGCGGTTTGCCGGCGACAGATCGTTGACCAACGGGGCCAGGTAATCGGCCGTCTCGCAGCCAACGGTGCCGCCGCCCACAATGACAATCTTCTTGCCCGGGAAAGCCTTGCCGCCCAGCAGGTCATCAGCCGTCATGACCTGCTTAAAGCCCTGCATAAAGGCCGGGGCGATGGGTTCGGCGCCATAGGCCAGGACAACCTCGTAACCCGCGTAGTCGCGCTGGATGTCCTCGGCGGTCAGCTCGGTACCAAAGACGCATGTGACGCCGGCCTCGGCCAGGCGACGGTACTGATACTTGATCACGCGCGTGAGCTCCTGCTTTGCCGGCGGAACGGCCGCGATGCGCATCTCGCCGCCCGGCTCGTCCTGCTTATCCACGAGCACCACGTTGTGGCCGCGCTTGGCGGCAATGTAGGCTGCCTCCATGCCCGCAGGACCGGCGCCCACAACGAGCACGTTCTTGGCCTCGGCGGCAGGCTCATAGCCGGCCTCGTCGCGCTCCACGTCCGGGTTGACGGTGCAGGAGATGCGCTTGCCAAACATGATGCCGTTCAGGCAGCGCAGGCAGCCGATGCAGGGACGGATCTCGTCGGCGTTGCCGGCAGCCGCCTTGTTGCAGAACTCGGCATCGCACAGATTGGCACGGCCCATCATGCAGATGTCGGCGGCGCCGTCCTCGATCAGTTCCTCGGCAATCCATGCCTCGTTAATGCGGCCGACCGTGGCAACGGGAATGTTGACGTGCTTTTTGATCTCGCGCGAGCAGGCGGCGTGCGAGGCCTGCTGCGTGCCGGCGGCGGGAATGGCGGAGCCGCGCTTGATGGTAGTGCCGCCCGACACGTGGATCATGTCGACGCCGGCCTTCTCCAAGCGACGCGAGACATAGATCATGTCGTTGAGGGTCAGGCCGCCATCGGTGTACTCGTCGCCCGAGATACGGACGTCGATGATAAAGTCCTTGCCGCAGCGCTCGCGAATCTCGGCGATGACCTCGAGCAGGAAGCGCATGCGGGCGTCGAGCGAGCCACCGTACTCGTCGGTGCGCTTGTTATAGAGCGGGGTCAAAAAGCCGCCGAGCATGCCGTGGGCGTGTGCCGCATGGACCTCGACGCCGTCGACACCGGCCTTCTGCATGCGCACAGCAGCGTCACCAAACTGATGCGTGAGCTCGTGGATCTCATCGACCGTGATGGGGCGCGGCGCCTCGCGGGCATAGGACGGGCCCACAAAGGACGGAGCGATCAGGCGCGGCGTGCCCGGGATGTTAAAGGCCATGTAGGCGGGGTGGAAGAGCTGCGGCATGATCTTGCAGCCATACTCGTGGACGGCTGCGGCGAGCTTTTCCCAGCCGGGGATAAACGTGTCGTCGTAGCAGCACATATCGCCCGGCAGATAGGTATAGGTGGGCTCGACCGTCACGACCTCGGTGATGATGAGACCCACGCCGCCCTTGGCGCGGGCACGGTAATGATCGACCAAGTCGTCGGTCACATAGCCGTGATCGGCCAGGTTGGTAGATACCGGCGGCATAAAGACGCGGTTCTTGACCTCGGTCGTACCGACCTTGATCGGGCTAAAGAGCATCGGGTAGGCGGAGGACTCCATGCAGGTTTCCTTTCGTTTGAGCCGCTCGGCGGCAGTTGCTAACGTACTTATCGTATCAGCAACTGCCGTATCCGCAGTCATATACGCTCAAACGCCAGTCGGCTAATGAATACCGCGGCCCAAGTCTTCGGCAATTTTGTCCACGCCCTTAAGTGCGGCGCAAGTCTTTTTGTTGGAGCAATGTCCCGTGCAAACGCCGCCCTGAGCGCAGTCGGCGCAGGTTCCCTTGCGGTAGATGCGTACGCACACGGCGACAAACGCAATACCGATAACAGCCAGTACAACAATATCGATAGGTGCCATAGCAAGCCTCCTCTAGTTAGCCACCACTTACTTTACCCCATTCTCCACCTACCAAAAAGGGACAGGTTTATTTTGGTCGGTTTTATCTGCGGAAACGCCACATCTCCCCCACCAAAAAGCCCGAGTGTCGCTGGGACACCCGGGCTCGCGGAAAGGGGCTGATCCTTATTCGGACTTAAGCGGAAACTGCGGCGGAAGCGGTGTTGGTCTCGTCCTCGTCGGTCCAAGCGTGCTTAGGCATGGGACGGAAGATCTGGAAGAGCATCGCAACCAGCAGCACGATGGCCACAACCGTCCAGATACCAAACTGCCCAAGAACAAGCAGGTTATAAAACTGGTTGATGAACAGGCCGATGACCCAAGCAAAGGCACACTCGTAGCCGATGGCAATCGCGGTCCACTTACCGGAGTTCATCTGGTTACGGATGGTGCCGATAGCGGCAAAGCACGGAGCGCACAGCAGGTTGAAGGCACCAAAGGCGACGCAAGCGCCCATGGTCGGGAACATAGCCGCAAACGCGGTCCACAGGCTCGGGTCGGTCTCGCCGGCGTCGGCAACGGACAGCAGCGAGCCGGCAGTGGCGACAACGTTCTCCTTGGCAACGAGACCCGAGACGGTCAGTGCGGTGGCCTGCCAGGTGCTAAAGCCGAGCGGGGCGAAGATCCAAGCGACCAGGTTGCCGAACATGGCAAGCACGGAGTAATCCATGAACTCCTCGGGGATGCCCTCCATGGAAGGCAGGTAGCCAAAGGCGCCGTTGTAGCTACCAAAGTTGGAGAGGAACCAAACGACGACGGTGGACGCAAAGATGACCGTGCCGGCCTTCTTGATAAAGGCGAAGCAGCGCTCCCACACGTGCAGCGCCCAAGAGCGGATCGCCGGGAAGTGGTAGGCAGGAAGCTCCATAACAAACGGCGTCGGGCGGCCGGCGAAGAGCTTGGTCTTCTTGAGCATGAGGCCCGAGGCAATGACGGCAAAGACGCCCAGGAAGTAGAAGAGCGGGCTGATCCACGCAGCGGTGGTAGAAGAGTCGCCAATGATGGAACCCATAAGCAGGGCGATGATCGGCAGCTTGGCGCCGCAAGGGATGAACGTGGTGGTCATGACCGTCATGCGGCGGTCCTTCTCGTTCTCGATGGTCTTGGTAGCCATGACGCCGGGGACGCCGCAGCCCGAGGACACGAGCATGGGGATAAAGGACTTACCGGACAGGCCAAAGCGGCGGAACACGCGATCCATGATGAAGGCGACGCGGGCCATGTAACCGCAGTCCTCCAAGAAAGACAGCATCACAAAGAGCAGGAACATCTGCGGGACGAAGCCCATGATGGCGCCGATGCCAGCCACGATGCCGTCGCAGACCAGCGAATCGACGAGGCCACCGTCCTCGGTACCGCCCGCCACGAGAGCGTCATGCACCGCGGTGGTGATACCCGGGACATAGGGGCCGTACTGTGCTGGGTCGACCGAGTCGGCGTTGTCGCCCGCAGCCTCAACAGCTGCGTCATAGGCGTCGCGACCCTGACCGAGCACGTACCAGCCGTCGGTGCCGAAGAGCTGGTCGTTGGTGAAGTCGGTCACCGTGCCGCCCAGGGTGGAAACGGCGATGTAGTACACGCAGAACATGATGACCACAAAGATCGGCAGGCCCAGGATACGGTTGGTAACCACGCGGTCGATCTTCTCGGAGGTGCTCATCTTGGCCGGAGCCTTGGTCATGCACTCGTCGATAATGTGGGCAATCACGCCATAGCGCTCGCCGGTGATGATGGACTCGGCGTCGTCGTCGCAATCCTGCTCGCACTGGGCGACCAGCTGCTCAACGCGATCGGCCTTCTCCTTGGTGAGGTTGATGAGCTTGCAGGCGTCCGCGTCGCGCTCAAACAGCTTGACAGCGTAGTAGCGACGCTTGTTGGCGGGAACGCTCGCCGGCAGGTTGTTCTCGATGTGGTCCAGAACGTCCTCGATGGAGGAATCGAACTTGTGCTCCGGCACCTGGCCCTTGGAAGCAGCAGACTTCTTGACCTGCTCAAAGAGCTCGGTAATGCCTTTGTTCTTAAGAGCCGAGATCATCATGACCGGGCAGCCAAGCTTCTTGGAAAGCTTGTCCGTGTCGATCTTGTCGCCGTTCTTCTCGACCAGGTCGGCCATGTTGAGGGCGACGACCACGGGCAGGCCGGTCTCGATGACCTGAAGTGCCAGGTACAGATTGCGCTCAAGGTTGGTCGCGTCGACCACCTGGACAACGACATCGGGCTCGCCGCTCATGAGGTAGTCGCGCGAGCACTGCTCCTCGGGGCTGTAGGGGGAAAGCGAGTAGATGCCGGGGAGGTCCGTAATCGTGACGTTCTTGTCACTCAGGAGCTTGGCTTCCTTTTTCTCAACCGTGACGCCGGGCCAGTTGCCAACGTAGCCGTTGGCGCCGGTGATCAGGTTGAAAAGCGTGGTCTTGCCGCAGTTGGGGTTACCCGCCAGCGCGACATGGATCTGAGAATCCGCCATTCAATCCTTCTTCCTTGTGTGCCCGCGCTGCTTTCTCCGCACGGGCTGGATAATGTGCTTCAACATTGCAAATTTAAGTTAGAAAAACCTAACTTTATCTGCATAAATAGTTGCCGCGGGCCCTTACTGGACCTCGACGACGGCAGCCTCCTCCTTGCGGATGGAAAGCTCGTAGCCGCGCACGTTGATCTCGACCGGATCTCCGAGCGGTGCAACCTTAACGACCTTGAACGAAGTGCCCTTGATGAGGCCCAGGTCCATAAGGTGACGGCGAAGCGCGCCCTCGCCGTGAAGCTTGACGATGGTAGAGCTCTCGCCCACCTTAACGTCACCCAACGTCTTCATATTCTTTTCCCCCTTTCAGCTTTTATGAAATGCTGCGAACTAACCGACGGTCATGATGTGCATGGCGACCTTGGTGTCGATACCAAAGCGTGCGCCCAGCACGGTGACGATGATATTGGCGCCACTCGAGCTCACCACGTGAACCTCACTGCCCTCGACAAAGCCGAGGTCCTTGAGGTGGTGCTTCATGTCCTCATTGCCCTTTACGCGAGACACGCGCACGGTTTCACCCGCTTTTACCATCGAAAGCGGCATGGCCGGCATCTGCGGTCCGCAAGACATGAGTGTGCTCCTAACGTCAGTTCGTCCTCAACATCGACGCAGCAAAAGTTAACCACGTCTATGTTCGCTACAGTAAACTAGCACGTGGTTAACTTTTTGGAAAGGGTCCCTATTCAGTTTTCGAAAAAGTTTCCCATATGAAACAGGTGTGACAAGGGGACAGCCCCTTTGTCACATTGTTGCGTTTAGAGGGAGAGGTTTCTGATCGACGTGACACACGAGGCCTCGTCTACGCCCGAAATGCGGAAGATGATGTCCTCGCCGCACTCGCCGTAGAGAGCCATGAGCCCCATTACATCGCGGCCGTCGGTATGGCGATCGCCGATGCTGACCGATACGTTGCTACGATGCTTGGCAATTATGTCATAGAGCAGCGCAACCGGGCGGGCATGCAGTCCCAACGGATCTTTAATCGTCTTTGTAAACTCGACCATGTCCCCTCCCACGACGTCGCACATTCGGCCGGCAAAACCCAGCCACGTGGTAGTTATTGTACCGTTAGATGCTTGTCGAGACCCGCCAGAAGCTCGACCGGAAAGTGCGTCCCATTATTTGGCTGGATTCTGGGCCCCAGTTTCCCAAAGGGCCCTGTTTGGGAAACCGCAGCCCACTCTGGACGCAAATTCCGGGTCGCAGTTTCCGCTGAACGGCCCTAGCGGAAAGCCCATCCCGCTCTGGGTGCAAATTCTGGGACACAGTTTCCGCGACACCCGGTCATCCCATGCCCTCGCAACGCCCGCGCATAAAAAACGAGGGAAGGCACGCGTCCTTCCCTCGTTGCGGGCAGCATGTGGCCGCTCGCCTACATCAAGCGCAGGCTGACGTCCTTGAGCTGGGCGCCGCTAACGGCACTCGGGGCGCCCGACATGAGGTCGGAGCCGCTGGCCGTCTTGGGGAACGCCATGACGTCGCGGATGGAGTCGGAACCGGTGAGCAGCATGCACACGCGGTCCAGGCCCAGAGCAAAACCGCCCATCGGGGGCGCACCAAACTTGAGCGCCTCCATGAGGAAGCCAAACTGAGACTCGGCGCGCTCCTCGGTAAAGCCCAGGAGCTTGAGCATGGACATCTGCATCTCGGCGTTGTGGATACGCATACCGCCGCCACCGGCCTCAAAGCCGTCCATGACAAAGTCGTAGGTGCACGAACCGGCTGCCAACGGATCGGCCTCGATCTTGGCGATGTCAGTCTCGGTCGGCAGGGTGAAGGGCTGGTGCTCGGCAGCGTAGGCCTTGCGGTCCTCATCCCAGTGGAACAGCGGGAAGTTGACGACCCACAGGAAGTCGTGGCCCTCGCGCTTGATCTCGAGCGCATTGGCCATGTGCGAACGCATGCCGCCCAGGATCTCGTCGGAGAGCAGGCGCGGGCCGGCGGCGAACATCACAAGGTCGCCGGGCTCGACGTCCATGCGCTCGCGCAGAGCGGCCATCTCCTCGTCCGAGAAGAACTTGACGATGGGGCTGTTGATGGAGCCGTCCTCGCGGAAGGCGATCCATGCCAGGCCCTTGGCGCCAAACGTGGAGGCCACGCCGGCGAGCTTATCGATCTTGGCACGTGCCCAGGCACCGGCGCCCTTGGCGTTGATGGCCTTGACGACGGAGCCCTCCTCGTTTGCGGCAGTCGCAAAGACCTTGAACTTGGAGTTGGCGAAGATGTCGGTCAGGTCGACCAAGTGCATGCCATAGCGAGTATCGGGCTTGTCGGAGCCATAGGTGTCCATGGCCTCCCAGTAGTTCATGCGACGCAGCGGCGTGGGCATCTCGACACCCATGCGGCCGAAGGCATCGGCCAGGACCTCTTCGAGCGCGCTCATGACATCATTCTGGTCCACGAAGGACATCTCGATATCGACCTGGGTGAACTCGGGCTGACGGTCGGCACGCAAGTCCTCGTCGCGGAAGCACTTGGCAACCTGGTAGTAGCGCTCGACGCCACCGACCATAAGCAGCTGCTTCAGGAGCTGCGGGGACTGCGGCAGGGCGTAGAAGTTGCCCGGCTGGATGCGGCTGGGGACGATGAAGTCGCGGGCGCCCTCGGGCGTGGACTTGAACAGGGAGGGCGTCTCGACCTCCATGAACTCACGGTTGTGCAGCGCCTCGCGAATGGCAAAGGTAAAGTCGGAGCGCAGCTTGAGGTTGGCCATCATCTCGGGACGACGAAGGTCCAGATAGCGATAGCGCAGACGGGTGTCCTCGCTGGTCTCGATGCCGTCCTCGATCTGGAACGGCGGGGTGACGGACGTGTTGAGCACCTCGGCGTGGTCGGTCAGGACCTCGATCTCGCCGGTCGCGAGCTTGGTGTTGGTGGTCTCCTCGCCACGGGCGCGCACGACGCCATGGATCTTGATGGGCCACTCGGGACGCATAGTCTCGGCGATCTTAAAGGCGTCGCCGTCGGAGTGCTCGGGGTCGAAGGTGAGCTGCGTAATGCCCTCGCGGTCGCGAAGGTCGCAGAAGATAAGGCCGCCGTGGTCGCGGCGACGGCTCACCCAACCGGTGAGGGTGACTTCTTCGCCCACGTTCTCGCGGCGAAGCTCGCCGCAGGTACGGGTGTGCATGGAATGCTCGTCGATGGGACGGGTCTGGCTCATACCAGTGATCCTCCTTTATGGATCTGTGCCGCCCCGTGTCGTTCCGGGCGGCGTCGTACAGATTTGCCCGGCCTGCGTAAACCGCGCAGCCAGACATGGCGTTCTATCTTATCGCACCTGTGTCGATGTGCCGCGGAAAAGTAGCTCCTGCCCAAAGACTTGACGGAGACGAAACAATTGACGCGCCGCGGCACCCGCCCGCGCTCGTCACGTGCGACAATGTGCCCCAATACAACTGTACTCGGAAAGGCCCGTCATGACCGCACGCCTCATCGTTATGGATATCGACTCCACGCTCATCAACCAGGAGGTCATCGACCTGTTGGGCGAGGAGGCCGGCGTAGGCGAGCAAGTGGCACAGATCACTGAGCGCGCCATGCGCGGCGAGCTTGACTTTAAGCAGGCGCTCGAGGAGCGCGTGGGGCTGCTTGCCGGCTTGGACGAGAGCGTGTTCGAGCGCACCTTTGAGCGCGTGACGTTTACCCCCGGCGCGCTGGAGCTTGTGCGCTCGGCGCACAGCAAGGGCTGGAAGGTCGGCGTGGTAAGCGGCGGCTTTCACGAGGTCGCCGATAAGATCGTGGCCGCCGCGGGCATCGACTTTTGCCTGGCTAACCGCCTGGAGGTCGTGGACGGCAAGCTCACGGGTAAGCTGGCGGCAGACATCGTGACCAAGGAGTCCAAGCTTATCCAGCTGTTGGACTGGACAGTTGAGTGCGGCGTCGACATAGCCCATACGGTCGCGATCGGCGACGGCGCCAACGACATCCCCATGATCCAGGCCGCAGGCACGGGCATCGCATTTTGCGCCAAGCCCAAGACGCGCGAGGCGGCCCCGTTTGCCATCGACGAGCGCAACCTGATGCTCGCTATGGACATCATCCTGCGCGATTAGCCGATCCGTCTAACAATTGAATCAGTCTGTCCTATAGTTTCCGAACAATTTTGTCTTAGTGTTCGGAAACATACCCTTTGAGTGCTAGACTTTGCGCCGTCGAAGGGAACATATATGGATAAGCGAGATCTTGAGCAATTGCTGAGCGATGTTGCCGGCGGAGCAGTCACCCCTGCCGACGCCCTCACGCGCATCCAGACGGCTCCGACCGCCGATTTGGGCTTTGCGCAGCTCGATCTTTCGCGCGGGGTGCGCCAGGGAGCCGGCGAGGTTGTCTACGGGGCCGGTAAAACCGCCGATCAGATTGCCGCCATTATCGAAGCACTGCGCGATGCCGGCCAGGAGCGCATCCTGGTCACGCGCCTGGATGCCGAAAAAGCCGCGCGCACCGCTGAGCTTCTTGGCAACGGCATCGACCTGGGATATGTCCAGGACGCACAGCTCGCCCTCGTGGGCGGCAAGCCCTCCCCTACCGGCAACGGACGCATCGTCGTCGCCTGCGCCGGCACGAGCGACCTGCCCGTCGCCGAAGAAGCCGCGTTGACGGCCGAGTTCTATGGCAACGAGGTCGACCGCCTCTACGACGTGGGTGTCGCCGGCCTGCACCGTCTGCTCGCGCATGCCGAGGAACTTGCCCAGGCACAGGTGGTCATCGCCATTGCCGGCATGGAGGGCGCACTGGCGAGCGTTGTCGGCGGCCTGGTAAGCTGTCCGGTCATAGCCGTTCCCACCAGCGTGGGTTACGGCGCGAGCTTTGGTGGCGTAGCCGCGCTGCTCGCCATGCTCAACTCCTGCGCCAGCGGCGTTTCGGTCGTCAATATCGACAACGGCTTTGGTGCCGCCTACCAGGCAAGTCTTATCAATCATCTGAGCGCCGGCACGCCCTGCGCCCGTTAAGGAGCATTTCATGTCCAACCATCAGCACACGCTTATCATCGACGGCACCTCGGGCATCAGCGGCGATATGACCGTCGCGGCCCTGCTCGACCTGGGCGCCAGCGAGGAGCACCTGCGCGAACAGCTCGCCACGCTGCCGGTCGACGGCTTTTCGATCGCCGTGACGCGCGTAAACAAGCATGGCATCGACGCCTGCGATTTCGACGTCCAGCTTGCAGAGGAGCTCGAGAACCACGATCACGATATGGCCTGGCTCTACGGCAACGAAGCAGCTGCCGAGCACACGCACGAGTATGAGCACCACCATCATGATCATGGCGAGCACGAACACGAGCACTGCCACGAGCATGACCACGACCACGAGGGCCACCATCACGCCCACCACCATCACCACCGTTCTTTGGCGGACGTCACCGCCATCATCGATGGCTCGCAGCTAAGCGATGGCGCCAAGCGTCGCGCGCTCGCCATTTTTACCGCGCTCGCCGCCGCCGAGGCCAAGGCCCACGGCAAAACGCCCGAGACCGTCATGTTCCACGAGGTGGGCGCCGTCGACTCCATCATCGACGTCTGCTCTGTTGCCATCTGCCTCGACGACCTGGGTATTGAGGACATCGTGGTCGAGTCGCTCTCCGAGGGTCACGGTACCATCCGCTGTGCCCACGGTCTCATGCCCATTCCCGTCCCCGCTGTCGTCAACCTGTGCCAGGCGGGCAATATCGTCCTCACGCCCGCACCAGTCGCCGGCGAGCTTGTGACGCCCACGGGCGCCGCCATCGTCGCCGCACTGCGCACGTCCGAGCACCTGCCGGCCCGCTACCGCATCGAGGCCGTCGGCTACGGCGCCGGTAAGCGCCCCTACGAGGGCTGCTCCGGCACGCTCCGCTGTCTGCTCGTTCACGCGGACGCATAGCCATGGATGCCCGCAAGGCAAAAAGCCGCGCCGCCATCGTCGCGGCGTTCTCCGAACTGCTGCGCGAAGAGGACTACGGCAAGATCACCGTCGGCGACATCATCGCTCACGCCCATGTGGGTCGAGCCACGTTCTACGGTCTCTTCAAGAGCAAGGATGACCTACTGTCCGAACTCGTGAGCGACATCTGCACCCACGCCCTCGACGACGATGGCACACCGCTCGACGACCCACTCGTGCAGGTCGAGCATATCCTCAACAACCTCTGGGAGCGCCGCCAGGGCGTCCGAGCCCTCGTAGCCGGCGCCGGCTCACGCGTCTTCGCCGACTGCTTACGCAAGACCATCATGTCACGAGCAGCCGAAACCGTCCCCACCGACCCAAACGGCGCCGCCGCCACCATGGACCGAAGCTTCCTACTACACCACATAGCCTCAAGCTTCGTAGGAATGGTCCAATGGTGGGCCTGGCACAACTTCCAAGCAGATAAGGCCGACGTAGCCAAAAACTACCTCTCAGCCATAAAGCCCCTCTTCAACTAAGTAAGAAGCTCATCCCAAAGCATCACCCCAACCCAGGGCGCCACGCATCCCAAAGTGTCAACAACAGCTCAACGCCCCTATCAGCAACAAGCCCCTCACATCCAAATTCAGATATATATGTTGGGTTGCTTGTTCGAACACAGCCAAGAATGCCCAGGGCTCGGCAAGGGTTTACTTTCCAACGCATTCCGCAGGACGCAAAAAGGCTCGCCGCACAAAGTGCGCAGCGAGCCTTTTTGCATGTCCGAGGACGCGTTGGAAAGTAAACCCTTGCCGAGCCCGAACCTTATAGAGCCGTCCTTCGACTAGAACATGCCCAAGAAACCGTGCACAAACAGCGCGGCGACAATAGCACCGACAAACGGCGCGATGCCAGGAACAAGCAGGCCGTACTTCCAGTTTTTATCGGCCTTGTTCTTGATCGGCAGCACCTGATAGGCCATGCGAGGACCAAGGTCACGAGCCTGGTTCATGGCGAAGCCGGTGATGCCGCCCATGCCCATGCCAACAGCCCAAACGATCAGGCCGACGCAGATTGCGAGCATCAGAACGTTCTCGCCGGCGCGGCTAGCGGCAGCAAGGATGGCGCTGATGAACACGAAGGTGCAGATAGCCTCGCAGAAGAAGTTGCGGGCATAGTTCGTACCCTCGGTGGTGGGGTTGGTCGAGAAGATGTTGCGCTGGGCAATGGGGTCGACGACACCCTCAGAAGCCTTGAACTCATCGGCATACATAAACCAAGCGATCACGGCACCCACAAAGCCGCCGAGCATATCGGCAAGCATGAAGGGGATGCAGTTGCCCCACGGCACCAGGCCGACGATGCACTGGGCAAGCACCATGGCGGGGTTCATGCACACAGCGCCACCAAAGACAAACAGGCAGACCGAGATGCCAAAGGACCAGGTGGTGATGGCAAACATATGGCCGGAGCCCTGATACTTGGTGCCCTTGAGCACGGTATCGCAGTGAACACCCACGCCAAAGACGATCATGAGGGCCGTTGCGCCGAATTCGCAGAGGAGTTTGGTAAGCATAAAACCTTATCTTTCTTGTCGGTTATAAACGATTCGTTTAAGCCGCGCACTAGTGCTGTGCGACAACAACACCCAGGCCATCGGGGATGACGGCGACCTTGGCATCGGCACCCTTCATCTCAAAGGCGAGCTTGAGCGCTTCCTCGATAGTGTTGACCGGCGTCATGTGCATATCCTTGAGCATCTGGTGATCGCACAGGTCGGTGACCATGATCACGGGGTGATGCGCCAGGATGCGGGCAAAGATCTGGCTCGTCCACTGATCGGGCAGGGTCTCGTCCTTAGGACGATCGATACAGGCGCGCTCAAACTCTGCCGGATCGTTGTCGGCGATGTTGTGATAGAAGCCCTCGCCGCCGTGACCGTCGGCACAACCGGCGACGTCGATGATCACGCCGCCCTCGGGAAGCGTGGCCTCGGCAGCGCACATGCCCTTCACAGCCTGATAGATGTTCTGATCGAGGGGGTAGCCGCCGTTAGTGGTAATGGCGATCTCGCACTCGACGGGCTCAACGCCGGCAAGGCTCTTCACGAACTCGCAGCCAGCCTCGTGCGCCTTGTGGATGTCGCCGGCAAAGGAGCCAATGACCTCGTGCTTGCCGTTGAGCACCACGTTGAGCACAAAGGCAAGGTGAGCCATCTCGGCGGCGGCAAACATGTCCTCGCTCACGTGGTTGTGGCACAGGTTGCCGGCACGCGAGTGGGAATCGTTCACAAACTGACCGTTGTGGTTGTACATGATGGTCTTGTAGCTGGCGATGCCAGGCAGGACGGACTTGCGGCTACCAGAGAAACCGGCAAAGAAGTGCGGCTCAATAAAGCCCTCGGCAAGCAGCAGATCGCAATCGGCCGCAATCTTGTTGATGATGCACTCGCCACCAGAAGGCAGGGTGCCGATCTTTTTCATCATGCTGTCGTCAGTCGCGACGTGCATAACGATTTCTTCGTTGGCAACGATCTCCTCGCCGTACTTGTTGACGAGCTCCTCGTGCGTCGACGGACGGTGCATACCCGTAGCAACCAAAATACGCACGCGAGCCTCAGGCGCAGCGGAATGGATGTGATGCAGCAGAATAGGCATCGTCACACGCGAGGGAACGGGACGCGTGTGGTCGGAGCTAATGATGACAATATCCTTCTTGCCAGCACAAAGCTCCTCGAGCGAAGGCGAGCCGTAAGGGTTGGCAAGCGACTCCTCCACCAGCTCTTCCTGCGATTTCGTGGTCTTAAACTCGTTTTGATGACCTTCCATCACACCCGCGAAGTTCTTATCCTCGAGTTCCAGATGCAACGTCTTGTGGTCAAACGGCAGTTCACATTCAAACAATGACGAGCGCCCTCTTCCTTTCAACTGACACACTAGATAAACCGTTGGAAGGATACGCCGCTCACCGAAAAACACCACCGTCCACCGACTCATTAACACAACGTTCATATTTGACCCACAACAAAACAACCGCGATCCCAAACGGAGCCGCGGCCGCTACAGTCGTAAGGCGAGAAGCGCCACATGCATCTCAATCCCGATCGATAAGACGCGAGGCGCGAGGCGCCAAACGCGCCGCCAGGACAAACCCCATCCAAAACGCGCGAAGCGCACCATCTTTTTCCCAGCAGTAATCCGCCGAAGACCGGACATCGCAGGACCCGCCGCATGTTTACTTCCCGGCGCATTCCGCAGGACGCAAGAAGCCCTCGCCGCACGAAGTGCGCAGCGAGGGCTTCTT
>UQSB01000041.1 GCA_900543505.1 uncultured Collinsella sp.
CCCGCCGCCGTGAGCGCGGCGAACGCGAGCGCGCAGACCGCAAGGCCCGCCAGCGTGAGCATGCCGTCCGCCGTGAGCGCCCCGCCGAGCGCCATGTCCGCCGCGAGCGGCTCGCCGCTCGGCAGCACGGGGATGAAGCTCGTGGGGATGACCATGCTCGCCGACGGCGGAAAGAGCTGCGGCAGCGGCATCAGCGACCAGGCGAACCCACCCACGAGCTGCGCGGCAAGCGGGCAGAAGATGCCCGCGAGCATGCCGAGCCGCGCCGTGAGGAAGAGCCCTGCGGGGATCATCCACGCCGCGGTCACCGTGTTGGCGAGCGCGCAGAGGAGCATCGTGAGCGTGCCCGCGGCCGTGAGGCCCTGCGAGGAGAACGCCGATCCCGCGAGGAAGATGCCGAAGACCACGAGGTTCGAGAGCGTGCAGAGCGCGAGGCACCAGAGCGCCTTGGCCCACCAGGCGCGCCCGAGCGGGAAGCCCAGGCCCAGAAGTCCCCGCATCCGCGTGCGAGCGTCCGCCCGCGCGACGCACGCCACCACAAGCGATAGAGACACGGGCAGGAAGAGCGCGTACCAGTAGTTCCACGCGCTGAAGATCTGCACGCCCCGGTAGAGCATCGCGCCGAGCAGCGGCATCGGCAGCGCCATGAGCACGGCCAGGCGAACCGGTGCCGCGTGGCGCGACTTCAGGGCCTCGGCGTGCAGGCCCGCGAGCAGGCCGCCTTTCTCGCCCGTCATGCCGCCACCTCCCCGCGTGCTCGTCGCCCTTCCCGGCAGAAGCTCATGAAGAGTTCCTCGAGGTCCTGCCCGGGCCGAAGCGCATCCTCGTAGGCGAGGTGCCCCTCGCAGATGATGCCGATGGTGTCCGCCATCTGCTGCACCTCGGAGAGGATGTGGCTCGAAACGATCACCGTCGTACCCGCCGCCGCGAAGCCGCGGATCTGGTCGCGCAGCTCCTCGATGCCGATGGGGTCGAGGCCGTTGGTGGGCTCGTCGAGCACGAGCAGGCGTGGCCGGGCGATCAGCGCCAGCGCGAGCCCCAGGCGCTGCCGCATGCCCATCGAGAAGCGCCCGGCGCGCTTCTTCCCGGTGTCCGCGAGATCCACGGCGGCGAGCACCTCATCTATGCGGCTCTCGGGAAGGCCCAGCAGCGTGGTGCGCACGCGCAGGTTCTCGCGCGCGGTGAGGTTGGGGTAGAGCGGCGCCTCCTCGATGAGGCTGCCGATTGCGTAGAGGTCCTCGCGGCGCCAGGCGTGCCCGGCAAAGAGGATCTCCCCGGCCGTCGGCCGCAGCATCCCGCAGATCATCTTGAGCGTTGTCGACTTGCCGGCGCCGTTGGGACCGAGCAGCCCGTACACCTCGCCCTCGCGGATATGAAGGCTCACGTCAGCCACGGCGTCCTGCGCCTGGTCGCCGCGGCCGAAGCGCTTGGTGAGCCCGCGCGTCTCGAGCATGTAACCCATGGGTTTATCCTTTCTCTTCCGGGAGCGCGGGCCGAGTCACCGTGCCCGCGTGCCTTACCTTTCGGGTTCACCATCCATGGTGGGGCGCGTTTCTAACGAAGCCGTAACGGCCGTTGGGTTCTTTTGGCGCCAACCCTTCTCGACCCGCACATCATGATTAATTTGCTTAAAGCAACAACTTTCCCGATCGATGTAATCACCGAATCAAAACGTGTACGTCACCCTCCAAAAACGACATTTTTCGACATGTTTGGAGGCTGATGTACACGAATGCGAAAATCCCCGCCGCCCAAAAGCGCCCTCCACATGTCTGGACTCTCTATGCTTACGCTGGATAGACATCGCCGGAACGGGTATAGTATCGAAAGTTTTGTCGTTAACCAGCGGGGGAGTCCTGTGGGCATCAAAAAGAAGATCAAAAAGGAGCTTATCGGCACTTCCGATTACCCGTCGAATAAGATCTTTACGATCTCCAATTTCATCACCTTTACGCGCCTGATCCTCACCCTGGTATTTCTGTACCTGTTTGTGACGGATAACAACCGCGTCATCGCCATCGTTATCTACGCCGTTGCCGCCTCCACCGACTGGATGGACGGTCAGATCGCCCGCATGACTAAGACGGTCTCGTGGCTCGGCAAGGTCATGGATCCCATCTGCGATCGCGCGCTGCTGTTCACCGGCGTCTTGGGACTGGTAGTCCGCGGAGAGCTGCCCATCTGGGTCTGCGTGCTCATTATTGGCCGCGACATCTATCTGGGCATCGGCACGCTTATCGTACGCCATTATCACCGTCGCCCCATCGATGTCGTCTTCCCCGGAAAGATTGCCACTGCACTGCTCATGACCGGCTTCTCGCTCATGCTGCTCGGGTTCCCCGTTGTTGACGGCCTGCACCTTTTACCTTCATCCCTCACGGCCTTCCCGGGTCTTAACGGAAGCTCGGTGCCCCTCGGCATCTTCTTTGTGTATGGCGGTGTGATCTTCTCCATGCTCACCGCTGTCATCTACTCCATTAAGGGCGGAGCGGCCATTAAACAGGCTCTCGCGCATCCCGAGGACGAGGACATCGACTTTCTGAACCCCGAAATCGAAGACTGATTCGTTGGGGTATGATTACGTACGGTTCATTATTTGCGGCACGTCCGCGATAAGTTAGGGGTTGTCATGGACAACATGGTTAACAATATGCCTCAGAATGATAAGACTGCTGACGCTACCTGCGTATTCCGCGTGCCTTCAAGCGACGTCACCGTTCCCGACCTCATGGCCAACGTGCGCATCACCGCCCCCGTTCTGTCCATCGTCAAGGGTCCGCAGACTGGTGCCGCCTTTGAGCTCGAGGACGACGTGACCACCATCGGCCGCGATCCTGCGAACGGCATCTTCCTCAATGACATGACCGTTTCGCGCAGCCACGCGCGCATTATTCGTGAGGGGCTCCAGGCTCGCATCGAGGACTTGGGCTCGCTCAATGGCACCTGGGTCGACGGTGCCATCGTCAATGCGGCCCCGCTGCACGATGGTTCATCCGTCCAGATCGGTACGTTTACGCTCATCTACCACGAGAGCACGCCGGAGCGCATCGAAACCGGTGAGTAGGGCATGGCCGAACGCAACTATTTGAGTATCGGCCAAGTCGTCAACCTTCTTCGAGGCGCATACCCCGATCTTTCGAACTCAAAAATTAGATTTCTAGAGGATGAGGGGCTCATTACCCCTCATCGTACGCCTAAGGGATACCGTCAGTACTCCAAGGAGGACGTTGACCGCCTGGAGGTCATCCTGCACCTGCAGAAGACCCGCTATATGCCGCTCAACGTGATTAAGCAGCGCTTGGAAAACGCCACGGACCTGTCAACGCTCGCCTACGAGGTGGGCTTACTGTCCGATGTTCCACTCAAGACGGAGCCCAAGGAGACTAAGCAAAAGCTGCATCCCATCGAGACCATTCCCGATATGCTAGGCGTCGAGATCTCGTTTATCCGATCGCTCGCCGAGAACGACCTCATTCGCATCATCAAGAGTCCGCAGAATCGCGAGCTTGTCGATGGTCGCGATTTTCCGATCATCCGTTACTGCTCCGAGCTGTCGCGCTTCCATATCGAGCCGCGCAACCTGCGTCAGTACGTGTCTTCCGCCAACCGCGAGTCCTCGATGTTTGAGCAGGTGCTCGTGAGCATGCTCGGAATGGATACCTCCGATGACGAGCGCGACGCCAAGCTTGAGCGTGCGTTTAAGAAGCTTCACGACCTGACGGAAGGCGTGCACACTGCGCTGCTCAAGAACCGCGTTTTTGAGTCGCTCAACGCCGTGGTCGAGGACGCCGACATCGATGCACTCGATGAGGAAATCGCTCGCTCCGAGTCCACCAAGGCCAAAAACGAAGAAACTGCCGCGCCGGCTTCGCACGAGGATTCTCTCGTAAAGCCGCTCAAGGTCGTCGCCCCTTCGCACTCCGGCACCGTCACCGCGGGCAAATAACCGCTGCTGATATTTCGGCAACTCATTGAAAGGTCATGCAATGTACGACTTCGAATCTCAAATCGTCGACATCCCCGACTATCCCGAGCCCGGAGTCGTCTTTAAAGACATCACGCCGCTCTTTGGCAATCCCGAGGCGCTCAAAGCCATGACCGATGCCCTCGCCGAGCACTTTGCCGGCATGGGGATCACCAAGGTCGTGGGTCCCGAGGCTCGCGGCTTTATGGTTGGCGTACCGGTGGCTGTAGCCCTTGGCGCCGGCTTTGTTCCCGCACGTAAACCGGGCAAGCTGCCGCGCGAGACCGTAAGCCAGAGCTACGAGCTCGAGTACGGCACCGATTCAATTGAGATCCATGCCGACGCTATCAGCTCTAAAGATACCGTGTTGATTCTGGACGACTTGGTCGCGACGGGCGGAACCGTCGAGGCAACAGGTAAACTGGTGCGAGATATGGGCGCAAAGCTTATCGGTTACGGTTGTATACTTGAGCTTGCGTTTCTCAACCCGCGCGAGAAGCTCACGCCGTCTGATGACGATGTGGAGCTCTTTAGCCTGGTGACGGTAGGCTAGCCGTTACCCTTAGTTACTGGAAAGGAAGCTACATGCGCACAGCAAACACGCACAAAAACATGGCACGCTGCGCTGCTACGGCAACCCTCGCTTGTGTTTTGGGCTTGGGCCTCGCGGCTCCTGCCTACGCCGATACCGCATCCGACCTTGCCGCTGCTCGTACGAAACTCGAGCAGATCGGCACCCAAACCCAGCAGATTTACGATGAGCTTGCCACGCAGACGCAGGCGCTCGATCAGACTGCCGGCGAGATCACGCAAAAGCAGCAGGAGATCGCCGATGGTCAGGTCAAGCTCTCGACCTATGTCGCCGGCGAGTACAAAACCGGCGGTCTGAGCCTGCTTCAGGTTTTGACGGGTGTCGATGATCTGAGCGATATGCTCAACCGTCTGTTCTACTACGGCAAAGTTTCCGATAAGCAAGCTCAGACCATTCAAGAGGTCAAGGAGCTTAAGCAGCAGCTCACCGATAAGCAGGCCGAGCAGGAGAAGAACGTCGCCACCACGCAAAAGAAGGTCGACGAGCTTAATGCCCAGCAGGCTGAAGCCCAGAACGTCGTAAACTCCCTGGATTCGCAGCTGCAGGCCGAGCTCGCTGCCGAGGCCGAGGCCAACGCTGCGCTGCAGGCTGGCATTAATGCTAGCACCGCCGAAAAGGCCACGGTGAGCAACGACACCGCCGGTACGACCGAGAACACCAACAATGGCGGCCAGACCAACAATAACAACAACCAGGGCGGCAACACGCCGGCTCCCGCACCGCAGCCTGCCCCCACGCCCGCTCCGGCTCCCACGCCTTCAGCACCGAGTCAGTCTGTTGATGGTGGCTCCGTTGTTTCGCGCGCCTACAGCAAGCTCGGCTATGCGTATTCTTGGGGCGGCATTGGACCGAACAGCTTTGACTGCTCCGGTTTTGTAAGCTATTGCCTCACGGGACGCTACTGCCGTCTGGGCACCACGGTCGACTTCATGGGTTGGACCCGTGTGTCCGATCCGCAACCCGGCGATGTTGTGGTTAACTCCTACCATACCGGCATTTATATCGGTAATGGTCAGATGATCCATGCTTCCGACTACAAAACGGGCGTCATCATCAGCTCCGTTGCCGCCGGCATGAACAACAATTATATTTTCGTTCGCTACTAAGTGGTTTAGCTCAGCAAGCAAAGATGGACCTCGTATCCTTGGGGAGCGAGGTCCATTGTTTTATCTCGAGCGCCCGTTTTGCATGTAAGCAACAATCTAGTTTTGAATACTAGATATGCGCAGCATCTGTCCAAAAGATAGCTATAATTGTTGGGGAACAATTAGAAAGGACCCTCAATGAGCTGGGCACTTATCTCCGATTCGAGCTGCAATCTTCGCGATTGGCAACCAACCGCACCTCATACCACCTTTGCATTTGCACCCCTTAAGATCCGAGTGGGGGAGCGTGAATTCGTTGACGACCTCTCGCTCGATGTTCACGAGCTTAATGTTGCCATTCAATCGGAAGCCGGCGCATCATCGAGCGCCTGCCCAAGCGTAGGGGAGTGGGCTGAGCTCTTTAAGCTCGCTGACAAGACGATTTGCATGCCCATCTCCGAGGGCGTCTCGGGAAGCTACAATGCCGCGGCCACCGCGCGTGACATGGTGCTTGCCGAAGAGCCCAACCGTCAGATTCATTTGGTTAACTCGCGAGCCGCAGGTGGCAAAATGGATCTGATCTTCTTGCAGTTCGACCGCTATCTTACGAGCAACCCGGATACCTCCTTTGAGGACGCCTGCGCTTACTTCGATAGCTTGGAGCAGAACAGCAAGATCCTCTTTAGTTTGTGCAACTACGAAAACCTTGCGAAGGCCGGACGTATCCCTAAGGCGGCCGGCGTTATTGCTAACAAGCTCAATATCCGCATTTTGGGCACGGCGAGCGAAGCGGGCAAAATTGAACTCGTTGGGCACACCCGCGGCGAAAAGAAGATGCTCACCAAGATTGTCGACACCATGGAGGCCGAAGGCTTTACCGGCGGCGAGGTCGTTATCGACCATGTCGAGAATGAGGCGGGCGCTCAGGCGCTTGCCAGCCGCATTGCGGAGCATTGGCCCGGCTCCAAGACGATTATCATGCCCTGTAACGGGCTAGATTCATACTATGCCGAGATGCACGGCCTCATTATCGGCTACGGTATGGGCGTGGCGTCGGGCCGATAATATCCAACTAGACAAACGTACGGGCGGGATAAGGAGCCATTGGCTCTTTATCCCGCCCGTCTTATACCTCGGTTAGCTATTAAACCCATTGAACTTGAGATAGCTCATCAGATACGCCTTCGAAACGAAGGACGATACCGCACTGCGCACGAGCAGCGATTCGCGCGTAACCTGATGTGCGGTATCGGGCACGGGAGTCTGCTCAACAGAAAACGCCGCACGAATCGATGCCTCGAGCTGATCGACAACATAATCGAAAGCCGTCGGAGCGTCGTAGCTCAAGCGCTGAATATTAAAGAGCGCCTGAACCGCTGCGATGGGCAGCACCTGCTTAAAGATACAAATGGCGATGAGACGCGCAATCTGCTCACGGCCATACTGCTTTTTAACGGGAGCAGGAACGAGGCCGACCTTCACATAGTTATTGATCATCGACGGCGTTATAACGGGCTGCTCTACGCAAATGGAAAGCGGCTCCATCCACAGTGCAACATACTCAATGACCTGATCGCGATAGAGCGTTACGTTGGGCAGCTGGTCATAGCGTGGCAGGCTCAACGCGTTGAGTTTACCCACCATATCGGACTGAATAAATGCATCCGGCAGAACCGTCGGCTGAATATCCTCAGGCTTAATGCTGACCGACGTATCGGACATCGGGATAACATGTTTAGCGTGGTTCATAAGAGGCCTCCGTTCGTTTTCTATATTGTATTCTAGGTTATCTAGTTTTGCATACCACATAGTCGCCAAGTAAAAGTGGTTGGACAGCACATTGATGCACCGTCCAACCACTTTGTGTAAAGATAGCAACCTTACATAAGATATATTATCGTACTTATCCGCGTAGGAAAGCGTATGAGCTGGTTGCCGCTATGGCTCCGTCCGAAACGGCGGTCACAACCTGGCGTAAACGCTTGGAACGGATATCGCCGGCTGCGAATAAGCCGGGCGTACGGGTAGCCATCGAATCGTCGGTGACAATGCCGCCGTCGGGAGCCAGATCGACGAGATGCTCAACCAGCTCGGTATGCGGCTGCGTCCCCGTAAAGACAAAGATGCCAAATGAGCCAGGTTCAAAGGACTCAGTGTGCATTTCACCAGTCGCATTGTCCTTGAACGTAATGGTTGTGGGCATCGCTTCACCAGAAAGCTTAACAATACTAGTTTGGTACCTAACTGAAATGTTGTCCTTTGCAAGCACCTTATTCACAACGCCCTCGGGTGCACGGAACTGATCGCGACGCAGCACGATGGTCACGCTGCTGGCAATGTCGGAAAGGAACAGCGCCTCCTCGCATGCTGAATTGCCGCCTCCGATAACAAAGACCTGCTTGCCGCGGAAGAACATACCGTCACATGTTGCGCAATACGAAACGCCACGACCGCGATACGTGTCCTCGCCAACAAAACCCGCAGGACGCGGTGTGGCGCCCATGCACGCAATGACGCTCTTGGCCGTTGTGTCACCCATATCATGATGGATGGTAAATTGAGCCGCATCGGCATCGTAGTCGACGCCTGTTACCATACTCCATTCAACCTGAGCCCCCAGGCCTTCAGCATGCTGTTGAAACCGCTCACCAAGTTCGGCACCGCTCAGCAGCGGAATGCCAGGATAATTCTCAATCTCGTTGCTCGTGGCAATCTGTCCGCCGGACATGCCCTGCTCAAGAACGGTTGTCGTAAGATTGGCGCGCGCCGCATAAATGGCGGCAGCATAACCCGCGGGACCGCCGCCGATAATCGCAACATCGATTGTCTGATCGGTAATCATGAAGAGTCCTCTCGTCGAAACGTTGTCGTTCTTTGCGCTCATACCCAAATTTACGTGAACGTGACACTCATGCACTACAATGATAAATCCGTGTTACAACGTCGAAGGGGAGTTATCGATGGATCAGACGCAGACGAGCGACGACGCTCCCCTGCTCACGCTTAGCACTCCCCAATCGGAGCAAACCACGCTCCTGGATCAGCAAAAACCTCTCGTGACCATCGTGCACGCCTCGGTTGGCTCGGGCCACAAGGCCGCCGCAAATGCGATTGCGCAGGCATTCGACCTCATCCGCGGCACCAATGGTATCCCCGAGGATGTTGAGATTGAAGTGCTCGATATCCTTGATTTTGGACGTATTAAATTCGACGGCAATAAGACCGCGGCTTCTTTTACGGGAGCCACGCGCCCCATTTACGACCTGACCTGGCGATATACGCTTACGGGACATCTGCTCTGGGGTGGTGGCACGGCATGGTCGAGAATTATGTTCCCCGCCTTCAACGATTATATTCGTAGCCGCAGGCCCATAGCCGTGGTCGCAACGCACATCACAGCAGCCAATGTTGCCGTGGGCGCCCGCGTAATTACGGGTATCGATTATCCGGTCATCTGCGTACCGACCGACTACGAAGTCGAGGGATGGTGGCCCCACAAGGACACCGATTTATTCTGTGTTGCCAACGAATTTATGGCCGAAACGCTGCGTCCGCGCAAGGTGCTCGAGACAAAGATTCGCATTACCGGCATTCCTATTCGCGCCGGATTCGACACGGATTACGATCGCGAGGAAGAGCTAGCTAAGTTCAACCTCCCCACCGACAAGACCGTCGTGCTGGTAATGGCCGGTGCCAGCTTGCCTCAACCGTACGTTCGCTTTCGCGCGGAGATGGACCGCACCCTCCCCTTCCTACGCAGCTTCGAAGACATGCACTTTGTCTTTTTGCCGGGCAAAGACACCGAATATGCCACCCGCCTCAAAACGCTCTTCGACGCCATGAAGCTCGAAAACGTCACGGTTCTGGACTATGTCGATGATATGGCAGCGCTTATGCACGGCTGCGACCTGGCAATTCTCAAATCGGGCGGACTCACCGTCACCGAATGCCTGTGCGCACACCTGCCGATGATCCTGCTGGGCAAGTCCTATGGCCAGGAAAAGGCCAACACCACCATGCTCACCGGCATGGGCGCCAGCATGCATGTCACCACCGCACGAGAGCTCATCGTTACCCTACGTCACTTGCACGATCATCCCGAATCACTCAAAGCCCTACTCATCAACGGCGAAGTACTACGCCGCCCCCACGCAGCCGAAGACATAGCCATCGCCGCCATGGAGCTCGTAGGCAAACCCCAAAAGCGCAAACGAGCCTTCTGCCGCTTCTACTGGGGCGAAAAACCTGCGCATATCCGCTAGGCGATAGTCCGCTGCTCGGCGGGAGCCGCCCATATATCATTCCATGCTCAAACATTCTCGCTGCGCAGGGCGCACTAATCCCGCCCGTTCGGGGCTCACCCATATCATTCCATGCTCAAACATTCTCGCTTCGCTGCGCTCGCTGCGAAACTGCGCGTGGAACGATATGGGTGAGCACCGAACGGGAGGCTTCTTGCTTGTAACAAAATTATTCTTACTGGTTAGTTGATACGACAAAGGAACAGTTCCTTTGTCGTATCAACTAACTGTTATTAGATTATTTGTTTCTACCTTCGCAGGCTCTAACTGGGGCGAACCCGGCGTAGCCGCTAGCAAGTAAACGTAGCTCACCCGTGGGAGGCCCCTATATATCGTTCCACGCGCAGTTTCGCAGCGCAGCGAGAATGTTTGAGCATGGAATGATATATAGGGGCCTCCCACGGGTGAGCGGACATTACAATACGCCGCTAGAACCGAAACCGCCGGCTCCTCGGTCGGTTTCGTCTAGTTCTTCTACTTCTATGAGGTTGACCGTGGGGACTTCTTGGATGACGAGTTGGGCTATGCGGTCGCCTTTATTGATTTGAATGTTAATGGAGGGATCCAGGTTGATGAGAATAACCTTGAGTTCCCCTCGGTAGTGGGCGTCGATGAGGCCCGGCGTATTGACTATAGACAGGCCCTGCTTGATGGCCAAGCCGCTGCGGGGCTGGACGAAGCCGGCGTAGCCATCGGGCAGGGCGATGGCCAGCCCCGTAGAGACCAGACGGCGTTCGAAGGGCTTCAGGACGCAGTCTTCGTTGGAGCGTAGATCAAAGCCGGCATCGGTGGGATGGGCGTATTTGGGAAGCTCGAGGGTGGGGTCGAGACGCTTTATGTTGACGGTAATGTTGGACATGGAATCACCTTAGCTTGTCGAGCTCTTGCAGAAATTCATCGACGTCTTTGAAATCGCGGTAGACCGAGGCAAAACGGATGTACGCAACCTTGTCGATCTTGGCCAAGCGCTTGAGCACCATGTCACCCAACTCATGGGACGTGACGGCCGTCAGCGTGCGAGAGCGAAGCTCGACCTCGATGTCATCGATAATCTCATTGAGCTTCTTAGTGTCGATATCGCGCTTGATGGTGGCGCGCATCAAGCCGACAAGAAGCTTATTGCGATCGAACCGCTGCTTAGTTCCATCTGACTTAATGACCTCGATAGGGTCCTCGCATCGCTCAAACGTTGTAAAGCGGTAGTTACACGAGCAACATTCGCGACGGCGCTTAATGGTGTTATTTGACTCCTGCATACGGGAATCAACGACGCGGGTATGTGCCTTGCCGCATTTGGGACAGCGCATGGTACCTCCTCTTAAACGATAACAAGGGTACCATGCGCAGCGCGATAATGATTACGAACGAGCAGGAACCTTAAGATGCGCACCGGCGGCGAGCGAACCATGCTCCAGATGATTGACGCTACGGATCATGTCGGAAGTCTCTTGCGTGGAAAGGCCTTCGATTGGATATTCTTCGGCAAGCGACCAAAGAGAATCGCCAGGCTGAACGCGAATGGTCTCGTAGGTAATGTTGGAAACGGACTCGGCATACGCGGCGTGACGAGCGCTAAAGACCGACATAGCGAGGACAAAGAAGAGCGTAAGCGCAACGGCGACGGCGACAATCGTCGGAACCTTCAGGGCAACGCGGGCCGGCGCGACTACAGCCTGCTGATTGCGCGCAGGCTTTACGGTCAAAGGCTGAAAGCCGGAGCGGCCACCCTGAACAACCGTAAAAGTGGGTTCTGCAGGCGTCTCGAGCTTAAGGGCGAGGTTTCCCTGGACCATATTCGTTACGTTCATCATGTTCTCCTCTCGCGTGTTTTGCTGAGAACAGTTTTATCAAGCCGCGCGGACAAAAATGTCTAGCGCGAGAACGAATGTTCGGTTATTATTATCTTCGAACAGTTGTTCCTGTCAAGCAAAATTCGAACATTTGTTTGACATGGGTAGAGAGGATGCCCTGATGGCTCGCAAAATTACCAAGCGTCAGCAGCAAATTTACGACTTCATCAAGGAATATCAGCAGGAGAAGGGTTATCCGCCCAGCGTGCGCGAGATGGCTTCTGCCGTGGGCCTTTCCTCCCCCAGCACCGTGCACGCCCATCTCTCTGCCCTGGAGGCGCGCGGGCTACTCAAGCGCGATGCCACCAAACCGCGCGCCCTGGAACTCTTTAACGAGGATGGTTCCTCTGTCTCAATTTCCAAATCTGACGAGCCCACCGCACCTCGCGGAACGGTCTCGCTACCGCTCGTTGGTCGCGTCGCGGCTGGGATTCCCATTCTGGCAGAGCAGAATATCGAAGACACGTTTACTATCCCGACCGAAATCGCCACTGATCAGGGTTCCTTTATCCTTGAGGTGCATGGGAGCTCAATGATCAATGTCGGCATCTTCAATGGCGATTACATCATCGTCCGTGAACAAAAGAGTGCCATGAACGGCGAAATTGTCGTGGCCATGATTGATGGTTCGGCGACCGTCAAGACGTTCTACAAGGAGCAGGGGCGTGTGCGCTTGCAGCCCGAGAACGACACCATGGAACCTATCTATGCAACGAATCCCGTTATCCTGGGCAAAGTCGTCGGCTTGATGCGCCGGTTCTCGTAATGCAAAAACGCATAACCATCTTTGATACCGTCCGCGGGTTTACGATGATTTCTATGGCAGGTTTTCACGCTTGCTATGATCTCGCCTACCTGTACGGCTGGGATATGCCTTGGTTTACCCAGACTGTCTTTCAAGACGTCTGGCGCGCCAGCATCAGCTGGGTATTTTTGTTTATCGCGGGTTGGATGTGCACGCTCTCACGCAACAATGCCAAACGAGCGGCTAAGTACGCTGCCGCAGCTTTGGTCGTCTGGATCGCAACAACGCTCGTATCGGTCGACGATTCAGTGAACTTTGGCATCATTTATTGCATGGCGGTGTGCACCGCGGTGGTTGCGTTCACCCGTCCGTTACTCCAAAAATTACCGGGCTCATGGGGCATCGCAGCGTGCCTTGTTCTTTTTGCCCTAACCTGGGGCATTCCAAAGGCGGTCTACCCACTCCCCTACCTGGCATGGCTTGGATTCCCAGGCCCGGGTTTTGTTTCGGGAGATTACTATCCGCTCATACCGTTTGTCTTTATGTACCTTACCGGCTTTTTTGCTGCCCAAGCAGCACAAGCATCAAGTCTCGAAGCGCCAGCATGGGCATACGCCAATCCTATCCCGGCGCTCGCAGTCCTGGGTCGGCATGCCTTACCGTTCTACCTGCTCCATCAGCCAGTCATTCTAGGCGTGCTAGAAATCGTTTATTCCGTACGATAGCGCTCGAGCCGCGGTGCAATACGAGCCGGCAACTTCGCCACAATGCGAACGCCGTCCTCGAGATATTCCTCATGCAGAAGGGTTCCCTGCTCATGCACCAGCGTGATGAGAGCGCCCTCGCGATACGGGATATCAGCGGAGAGCAACACATCGGTGGCAGCTGCCTCGCGAGCAATCCGGTCGACGAGATCGTCGAGCCCCTCGCCCGTTTGGGCCGAGAACAGAACGGCCTCCGGATAGCGACGACGGAAACACAATCGATCGACGCTATCGAGAAGATCGATTTTATTGAATACGGTCAGCGTTAAACGCTCTCCGGCGCCGATCCCATCAAGCACGCGGTCGACAGCCTCCAGCTGCCGCTCATAGTCCTCGTCAGACGCATCTACGACTTTGAGAATTAGATCGGCACCCAAAACCTCGGACAGCGTCGATTTAAAGGCATCGACCAGACCATGCGGCAGCTTTTGAATAAAGCCGACGGTATCGGTAATCGTCATGCCGCGACCGCCGGGCAGACGATACGAACGCGTCGTCGGGTCGAGCGTAGCAAACAGCTTGTCCTGCGAAAGTACCGTAGAGCCGGTCAGACGATTGAGCAACGTCGATTTACCGGCATTGGTATAACCGGCCAACGCGACGCGAAACGCCGGTGACTCAATGCGACTCTTGGATTGAACATCGCGACGCTGTTCAACCTGCTTGAGCTCACGACGAAGCGCAGCGATCTTATTACGAATAAGGCGACGGTCGACCTCGAGCTGACTTTCGCCCTGACCAAAACGTGAGCCGATGCCGCCGCGCGTCTGCTCCTTGGCGAGATGGCTCCACATGCCACGCAGGCGAGGCAACAAATATTGAAGCTGTGCCAGCTGTACCTGCAGGCGTCCCTCACGCGTCTGAGCATGCAGGCCAAAGATATCCAGGATCAGTGCTGTACGATCGATAATCTTTACCGGCTCGCCCACAGCTTTCTCCAAATAGGATTGCTGCGAGGGCGTCAGGTCGTCGTCAAAAATAACGACATCGGCATCCATGCGATGCACCAGGCCGCACAGCTCTTCTACCTTGCCGGAACCGATAAACGATTTAGGATACGGCTTTACCAAACGCTGCGACAAGCGTGCCACGCACTGAGCACCAGCTGTGTGGGCAAGACGCTCCAGCTCATCAAGCGAGCGATCGAGCGGCCATGCATTGTCGCGCCACTCAACACCAACTAAAATGGCACGCTCGGGCTCGGGTGCCGTGGGAACAAGGGGGAAACGGGCCATTAGGCAGCCTCAATACGATGCAGGATATCCTCAACGACCTCATCGATCGTACATTCATCCATATCAAACCACACGATACGGTCATCGCGCTTAAACCACGAAAGCTGACGCTTGGCATAACGACGCGAACGCATCTTAATGAGTTCGCGAGCCTCATCCATGCTCATCACGCCATTGAAAGCATCAATGATCTCTTTATAGCCAATTGCCTGCATCGACGTCAGGGCATCTCCCAGCCCCTGGCCCATAAGACCGCGGACCTCATCGACAAGACCCTGCTCAAACATCAGATCGACGCGCTGGTTAATGCGCTCGTAGAGCACCTCGCGATTACGCGTCAGACCAAACCATAGGGCATGATAATGCTCGTGCGGAACACTAAACTGCGACTTTTGCTGCGCATAGGAAACGCCATCATCATGCATCTCGAGCGCACGAATCACACGGCGCACGTTATGGGGATGAATAACAGCAGCCGATTCTGGATCGCGCTCGGCAAGCAAGGCATGCAGTTCTTCCTCGCCAATACGCTCGGCAAGCTCCTGATAGCCCGCACGACGATCGTCCTCAAGTTCACCCGAGGGAAAGTCCATCTCATCGAGGGCGGCCTTGAGATACAGCCCCGTACCTCCGCAAAAAACCGGCAGGCAACCCGAACCAAGGAGACGTTCAACATGCGCGCGAGCGTCGGCCTGATAAAGCGCAGCAGAATATGCCACACCCGGCTCTACAATGTCGACGAGACGCAGCGGCGCCGTGCACTCATCGGGCACCATCTTTGCGGTACCGATGTCCATGCCGCGATAGATTTGCATCGCATCGCACGACAGCACTTCGGACGAAAGACGAGCTGCCAAACGGTCGGCAACATCACTCTTACCAACCGCCGTCGGACCGACGATCGCAACGGCGGAAAGACCTACCCCGGGAGAAACCATTAGCGCGGCTCGCCCACAACGGAGCCGGACAAATACCAGGTCTTGGCAACGTCAACGTCAACATCAACGATCTTACCAACAAGCTGATCGATGCTGTAACCCTCGGGGATAGGCGCATGCACGGTCTGATTCTTGGGACTCTTGCCCAGCAGGACCGCGTCGTTCTTTTTACTCGTTCCCTCAATGAGCGCCGGAACCACAGTATGAAGCTCACCCTGGTTATACTCGTGTGCCGTGGTCTCGATAACCTTAACCAGACGGTTGAAACGCTCGAGAATAACCTCATGCGGCGTAGGATCGTCAATCTCGGCGGCCGGGGTACCGGCGCGCTTGGAATAGATGAAGGTATAGGCCTGAGCATAGCGGACCGTCTCGGCAAGTGAGAGCGTCTGCTCAAAGTCTTCTTCAGTCTCACCCGGGAAGCCAACGATAATGTCGGTCGAGAGCGCGATATCGGGCATGCGGTTGCGAATGCGATCGACAAGGCCCAGATAGTCCTCGCGTGTATAACGGCGATTCATCTCTTTGAGGATCCGCGTCGAACCTGACTGGACGGCCAGGTGCAGCTGCGGCATAACGGCAGGCGTCTCGGCCATGGCGTCGATGGTCTCGGGCAACAGGTCCTTGGGATGCGAAGACGTAAAGAAGATGCGCTCCACGCCCGTATCGCCCACGGCACGCAGCAGATCGGCAAAACGCGGCTTGCCAAACAGATCGCGACCATATGAGTTAACGTTTTGGCCCAGCAGCGTAATCTCACGCACGCCCTGGCGCACCAGACCGGTCACCTCGTCGACAATCTCCTCGAAGGGGCGGCTCTTTTCGCGACCGCGTACGTACGGCACGATGCAATAGGTGCAGAAATTATTGCAGCCCGTCATGATGGGCACCCAGGCGTGATACTGGGTCTCGCGATGCCACGGCATGCTCATGGCGTCCGTATCCTCATGCTCATTGGTGCGGATATGACGCTTACCATCAAGGAACGCCTCGGCAATGAGCTCGGCCACATGTGCAATGGAATGCGTGCCAAAGATGACATTGACGTTATCGACGTTGGTGAGCAGGCCCTCGCCATCGCGCTGCGCGATGCAACCGCCAACGGCAACCACGCGCTTGCCCGAAGGCGAAGGCGGCAGGCTTTTGCAGGAATTGCACTGACCGTACAGGCGAGTATCGGCGGCCTCGCGCACGCAGCACGTCATGAAGACAACGATATCGGCATGCGCGGGATCGAGCGCCATGAGGCAGCCATACGAATCAAGCAGACCGCTCACACGCTCGGAGTCGTGCTGATTCATCTGGCAGCCAAAGGTGCGGATATAGTAGGTTTTACCGGCAAGAATATCGCGTACGGAACGCTGGTCCATGTGCATAAGTCCTAACGATGGGGAGCGAAACAAGGCAAGCAGAAGCTATGCCACAGGCTTAACATCATCCATGACGACGTTATCCATAGCAGCTCGATTGATCTGGTGAACGTAGATAGAAAGGCGGATGGCCGTGCGCGACTCCCCGTTAATGAGGATGTCGGAGAACACGGGCGCGCAGGAAATATCAAAACCGGTTGGAATCAAAAAACCGCGCGCGATAGCAACGGCCTTAATAGCCTGGTTGACGGCACCGGCGCCGACACACTGGATGTTGACGGGTACACCATCCTTGACCATGCCGGCGATGGCGCCGGCAACGGACGCGGGCGATGATTTGCTTGATACCTTCAGGCAATCCATGAAGAAACTCCTGCATTTAAAAGTACGTTTTAACTGCAATAACTGTATCGTACCGAGTGGACTCGGTAAAGGCACTATTCCTCTTTGGCAAGATCAAAGGTCACGGTGATTCGATCACGCGAAACACGGATCTTTGGGTCGCCGCAAAGGTTGAGATAGTACCGGGTGGCAAGGTCATTAAAGTCGCGTTCCACAGCGCGCGAAAACTGTGCCATGTCATCCTTGGCAATACGTAGCCCGCGACGATCCTTCGCGAGATCGACAGGAGCCGGCGCATGCGAGGACGAATCACGCTCGCGCAGCAGACGCGCGGTCACACCGCGAACGGGCTTAATCTGCCCTGCCAAAATGCGATGGGCCGTGCGCTCGGACATCTCAAGACCCAAACCCGAACAAATACGGATAAAGTCCTCGGCATCAGAAGCAAGGCCTAAACGATCGACAACCGGAAGCTCGCTCTCGTCATCAATGAACAGGAGACGAGACGTATCGAGCCGACTTGACGCTTGAGCATAAAGGGTCGCGGCAATCTCAGACGGAGAACCGAGATAGACATCGCAACCACGCAACTCCTCGAGCGCAAACTCACAAGCAGCGCGAATAATATTATGTGGACCGCGAGCGCAGACATAACGTCCGTCCTCATCCTTGACGGCCTGGGGCCAGCTGGACTGATCGGCACGCTCACTGAGGTGGTCGGCCGCAACGCTCACCTTGAAGGCTGAACCAAGATCGACGCCGGACGTGACCACACGGGCCTCGTCGGTGTTCTGCTTAATCGAAAACAATGCCATGCCACGACCGTGAACGCCCCAACGGTCCATCTTCATGCTCTCGAGCTTGGAGGTAACGCGGGCATCAAAGATTCGCTCTTGCATATCCTGCGGAACGCCAGAACCGTTATCCAGAAAGACAAGCGTGCGGACGCCATCTTCCTTGGTCGTGGCGAGATAGACCTTGTCGGCGCCGGCATCGCGAGCATTACGGAGCATTTCGATGACGATGTCCTCGACATGCTGAATGTCGTGCTTAGCCTGGCGCCGCTCGGCCTCCGAAACGCGGAGGCGGACATACCCCTCGCCAAGGTTCTCCTCGACGCGAAGGTTGCCCTCCCCCGACATCGACGCGATAAATGAGATGAGCTCGTTCGCGTCGCTCATGTTATTTAGCGATATCGACAGCGCGGCTCTCGCGAATCACGACGACGCGCACCTGACCGGGATACTCCATCTCTTCCTCGATCTGATGGGCGATATCGTGAGCCAGGACCGTGGACTGGGCATCGGAGATCTTGTCCGGCTGGACCATGACGTGGACCTCGCGACCGGCCTGCATGGCATAGGTACGTTCGACGCCGTCATGGGAGTTGGCGATCTCCTCAAGCTTCTCAAGACGCTTGATGTAGTTCTCGGCAGACTCGCGACGGGCACCGGGGCGAGAGGCAGAGACAGCATCGGCGGCCTGCACCAGGACATCGAGCACCGTGTTGGGGTCGACATCGGCATGGTGAGCCTCAATAGCGTGGACGATAACGGGCTTCTCGCCATAACGGCGGGCAAGCTCGGCGCCGATGACGGCATGCGGGCCCTCGACGTCGTGGTCGATTGCCTTGCCCAGGTCATGAAGCAGGCCGGCGCGCTTGGCGGTCACAACGTCCAGGCCAAGCTCGGAAGCCATCACGCCGCACAGATCAGAGACCTCGAGGGAATGCTGAAGCACGTTCTGACCAAACGAGGTACGGTAGCGCAGGGCACCAAGGGTCTTGACGATCTCGGGGTGCAGATCGTGGATGCCGGTATCGAAGGCAGCCTGCTCGCCAGCCTCGCGCACGCGCTGCTGAACCAGGTCGGCGGCCTTGTGATACATCTCCTCGATACGGGCAGGGTGAATGCGGCCGTCGGCGATGAGGTTCTCGAGGGCGACGCGGGCGGTCTCACGACGGACCGGGTCGAAGCTCGAAAGAACGACGGTCTCGGGCGTGTCGTCGATCACGAGGTTGACGCCGGAAACCTGCTCGAAGGTCCGGATGTTGCGACCCTCGCGACCGATGATACGGCCTTTGAGGTCATCAGAGGGAATGTGCACGGAGGTAACGGTGACCTCGGCAGTGTGATCGGCAGCGCAGCGCTGAATCGCCAGAGACAGAATCTCCTGGGCGGTCTTGTGGCACTCGGCGCGAACCTGCTGCTCGGACTCGCGAATGATCGTGGCGGCCTCGTGGGTGACCTCGCCGCGAACCTTATCAAGGAGCTCCTTGTGCGCGTCCTCGCGGGTAAGGTCGGCGATACGCTCGAGCTCGGAGGTCTGCTTTGCGCAGAGCTCCTCGAGCTCACGGGAGCGCTTCTCGACCTGACCGGCCTGGCTGGACAGCTGATGCTCGCGCTTGTCGAGAGCGTCGTTGCGGCGATCGAGAGATTCCTCGCGCTGCATCACGCGGTTCTCGAGCGTACGAATCTCGTTCTTACGCTGCTTGTCCTCGGCCTCAGCGGCCTGCTTGTTCTTGATGATCTCCTCTTTAGCCTCGAGCAGAGCCTCTTTTTTGAGGGTCTCGGCCTGACGCTTAGCATCACCGATCAGGGACTCAGCCTGTGCGTGTGCCGACTGGATTTTTTCGTCGGCCTCGTGAAGACTACCCTGCTTGGCGGTGCGCATGTAGGCAATGGCGGCGATGGCACCCAAAACGATGCCAACGAGCGCTGCGATGATAGGCATGCTCACTCCTTTTTATGGATTCGTTACACAACAAAGCGAACCGTCCTTACGAACGGCTCGCGACATTTGAGTAATATGGGCGCAGCTTATGCGGGTCGGATACAGATAAACATATAAACAAACTCATCACAGATGAGCACATATCACAAAGCAAATGACAGTGTTTATCGTACGTTGAACCACAACAACTGTCAAATAAATGGCCCCAGCACGGCGGCTAAAACGCGGTGAACGGCAGGGCCACAAAACGCATACGCCTAAACCGCACATTCCTCACGTTCGGCATCGAGACGTGCCTTAACGGCATCGGCGGCGATGTGATACGAGAAGCCCTTGCCCATCAAAAACCGAACCAGTTTTTCGAATCCGCGCGTCTCTGGAACACGCCGCTTGGCGAGCAGGGCTGACGCACGCGCCAAATCGTCTTCGACGGCAAAATAATCCTCGGGATAACCGGGAATGTCATCGAGCACGACATGACGGCGCTTGAGCTCGGTCTCGATTTTACGCTGTCCCCAACCGCGCCGCTTGCGTTCCTCGATAAAGTACGAGCAAAAGCGGTTCTCGTCTAAAAAACGATACTCGGTGGCGCGCTCGACGGCGAAATCGATCGCGGTCTGGCGAAAGCCGTAGCGAGCCAGCTTGTCACGGACCTCACCCGTCGCATGGTCGCGGCGCGATAACATCTCGGTCACCATGGTAAGCGCACATTTACGCTCGATGAGCTGCACCGCATCACGATAGTTATCCCAATCACAGGGAAGATCGGGGCGGTTTTTGACATACAGCCGCGCGACCCGCACGGGGATCCAAATGGACCGCTCAAAACCGCCCTCAAGCTCACAATCGATATGTGCGCAAGGCTTTTTGGACGCATACCCGCTCGAGAACGAGGAGGCCGCCTTCTTATCGGGAAAAACGACCGTGGCCTCGGTCACCGTATACGACATGAGCGTAACCGCTACTCGTCGTCATCATCGAGCATGGCGGAACCATCGATGGCGTAAAGCTCGTCAAACTCCTCAGGCGCAGGCTGATCGGTCAGCTCGACCTCGGACGGAGCATCGTCATCAAACTCAAGCCCGCAGGCAAGGCGGACCTTATGCTCAATCTCGTCGGCGCAATCGGGGTGTTCGCGCAGGAACGCCTTGGCGGCCTCGCGACCGTTGCCGAGCTTGTCCTCGCCATAGGCAAACCAGGAGCCCATCTTCTTGCAGATGCCGCACTCGACAGCCATGTCCAGAATCGAGCCCTCCTTAGAGATGCCCGTACCGTACATGATGTCGAACTCAGCAGAACGGA
>UQSB01000042.1 GCA_900543505.1 uncultured Collinsella sp.
CATCGGGCGCGTTTTGTTATTCAGGCCAGATAAATTGGGTGCGGCCGGCCTCTCCGCCATCGATCAGCAGACTCTGCCCGGTCATAAACCGGTTGGTCACGCCCACGAAGTAGATCCACTCGGCGATCTCTTGGGCAGTGGCCCAGCGCTTAAGCGGCGTGAGCTCCATAATCTGGTTCCACAGGCGCTCATCTTCCATCACGCAACGATTGAGCGGCGTGATCACGCCACCCGGGTCCACACTGTTGGCGATGGCCTGCGGCGCCAGGCGGTTTGCAAGGTTCTTGGTGTAGGCGATAATGCCGCCCTTGCTGGCGGCATAGGCGGGAAACTCCGATCCCGTATGCCCGCTCGCCGACCCCACATTAACCACGGATGTAATGGCCGGCGCCGGCTTGGCGGCAAGCCCCTCCCCCACAAAGGCGTAGCGCTCGGTCACGTTGATGGTGCCGCACAGGTTGGCGGCAATATCGTCAGCCGAGTCCTGCGTACCGGCAACATTCACGATCACCTGGGGTTCAAGCTCGCCTGGAAACGAGTCCGGCTCGCGGACATCGACGATCAGATGGCGGTAGCGCTCGTGTTCGATCGCCGCCGGCAGCAAATCAAAGCCCACGACCTCGTGGCCCTCGTCCAAAAAACGCTGCACGCACGCGGCTCCGATACCGCCCGAGGCACCCGTGATCAAAACCCGCATACTTGCTCCTTAGGCGGTTGCGTGACGCTCGAGGTACTCGGCGCCCACATTCTCGCGCTCCCAGCCACGCACGACCTTGTAGCCCACGGGGCTCAGGAAGACCTCGCACAGCAGCTCGGCGACGGCGCCAGTCAGCGAGCACATAAGAACCTGCACCCAGGTCCAGCCAAAGAACGTGTGGCTCACCACAATGGCAAAGACCAGGTTGTCGATAAACTGGCCAACGCCTGTAGACACATAGGAGCGGAAGGCAAAGCTCGCAAAGTTATTCTTTTTGAGCATACGGCCGAGCGACTGGTTGAGCGTGGAGTTGACCACGGCAGAAACGAGCATGGCGAGCGAAGATCCAAACACCACGTACCAGGTGCCGCCGATGGTGGCGTTAAGGGCAGTGTTGACCTCGATCATGCCCGTGTCGTAGTAAGCACCCCACATGCCCGGCGTGAGCGAGCACAGCCAAAAGCACAGGCTTACGGCCAGGTTGACCGCCAGCGCGAGGATAGAGATTTTGATGGATGCCTTGGCGCCAAAACGCTTGCAGATCATGTCCTGGCACAAAAACGAGACCCAGCTCACCACAAAGCCGCAATCGAGTGCCAGATATGGCAGGCTGATAAGCTCTTTGTTGGCCAGCAGGTTCATCATGATAACGCTCACGATAAACAGCGAAACCGTTGCCGCGGGAATGCTCCGCAACAGGACCTTGTAGTCCTCCATGACCTTCTTGATCATTATGTACTCCTTTGGTTTTAGGTTTAACGAGCAGGATATCGGACCCGAACTGCTCGGCCGCCACGGTCTTGAGGCGACGGTGGGTATGATAGCCGCTCACACGGCATCAGGCAAGCAAACGGCGCGGCAGCCCCGCAGGACCACCGCGCCGGCGCACTAAAACGTTACGTTGCCAAACTCCGACAGGACAAGGTCGGGGTTGTGGTCGGTCGCCCAGTCCACGTTCCACGGGCTCGTGAACAGCAGCAGCTTGCCGCCGCGCATGTCCTCGACGCGCAGGGTGTCGCGCGTGAGCGAAAGGGCCGGGATATCGATGGTGTCGGGGTCGTTCTGGATCCAGCGGATGTCCGTATAGGGCAGCGGCTGGCGACGAACCTCAACACGGTACTCGGCCTTAAGGCGGCGCTCGAGTACCTCAAACTGCAGCACGCCGACCACGCCCACGATGACGCTCTCCATGCCGGCACCCAGCTCGCGGAAAATCTGGATGGCACCCTCCTGGGCAAGCTCCTCCATACCCTTAACGAACTGCTTGCGCTTGAGCGTGTCGACCTGCGTAATGCGAGCGAACATCTCGGGGGCAAACGTCGGGATCTGCGGATACTGCACGTGGCGCTTGCCAGAGCACACGGTGTCGCCGATGCTAAAGATACCCGGATCGAACAGGCCCACGATATCGCCCGCGTACGCCTCGTCCACGATGGCACGGTCATCGGCCATCATCGAGGTGCCCGTAGCCAGCTTGAGCTTGCGATTGCCCTGCACATGGAAGGCATCCATGCCGCGCTCGAACTTGCCCGAGCAAATGCGCACAAAGGCGATGCGGTCGCGGTGGTTCTTGTCCATGTTGGCCTGGATCTTAAACACGAAGCCGCTAAAGTCGTTCTCGGCGGGCGCGACCGGCTCGCTGGTGAGTGTATCGGTATAGGCGCGCGGCGTCGGGGCCAGACGCAGGAACTCTTTAAGGAAGGGCTCCACACCAAAGTTGGTGAGCGCCGAGCCAAAGAACGCCGGGCTCAGCTTGCCGCAGGCCACGGCATCCAAATCGAGCTCGTCGCCGGCACCATCGAGCAGCTCGATATCGTCCATCAGGTTCTTATGGTTCTCCTCGCCAATGAGCTCATCCATGGCGGGATCGCCCAACTCGGCCTCGACCTCGGCGACCTTCTTGGTGGCGTTGGCATGACCGTCGCCCTCAAAGGCGATAACGCGACGGGTCTGGCGATCGAACACGCCGCGGAAGTTGCGGCCGCTGCCGATCGGCCAGTTCATGGGATACGTATTGATCCCCAGAACATTCTCGATCTCTTCCATGAGCTCAAAGGGATCGCGAGCCTCGTGGTCGAGCTTGTTCACAAAGGTAAAGATGGGAATATGGCGCAGCGTACAGACCTTAAAGAGCTTTTTGGTCTGGGCCTCGACGCCCTTAGCGCCGTCGATGACCATGACTGCGGCGTCGGCGGCCATAAGGGTACGGTAGGTATCCTCCGAGAAGTCCTGGTGGCCGGGGGTATCGAGGATGTTGACGCAGGCGCCGTTGTAGGTGAACTGCAGCACCGAGGAGGTAACGGAAATACCGCGCTCCTTCTCGATGTCCATCCAGTCCGAGACGGCATGCTTGGCCGAGCTCTTGCCCTTGACCGAGCCGGCGGTCTGGATGCTGCCGGTATAGAGCAGCAGCTTCTCGGTAAGCGTGGTCTTACCGGCGTCCGGGTGGCTGATGATCGCGAATGTGCGGCGCGACGAGATTTCATCCGACAGGCTTGCCATGCGGATCCTTTCTTGCATTGAGTGCATTACGTCGTTGTAACCGCACTATTGTAGCCGCGAAATCCCGCCATAGGGCACCTATCAGGACAAATTCATTAGCCGAGCTCGCTGTGCACCGGGCCGCTGCCTCAAAGACTGTCTCGATCTGTAACAGCAAGACGGGTTTTGAGCCCCTACCTGTTACAGATCGAGACAAACTGGCAGGCCCGCCGGCACAATCTCAATCTGTAACATCTAGCCGCCCAAATCGACTCTTACTGTTACAGATTGAGACAAATAAGCAGGCGGGCAAATAAGATCTCGATCTGTAACAGCAGGCGACCCAAAACGGACCTAGGTGTTACAGATTGAGATTGTTTTGGGGCAAGCGCGGCACTGGCGGACTATTCCACATTTAGCTCTTGCGTAACTGTGCATAGTGTATATATACTGTGCTTACCGGTTATATACACGTGTAGCCCATCAGCTAAGGAGCCGCTGTGGACATCATCCTATCCAATTCGAGCGACAAGCCCATCTACGAGCAAATAGCCTCGCAAGTCAAAGCTCAGATCCTTTCGGGCACGCTCGCGGCGGGAGCCAAACTCCCCAGTATCCGTGCACTCGCGAGCGATCTTGGCGTGAGTGTCATCACCACCAAGCGCGCCTACGCCGACCTGGAGCAACTCGGCTTCATCTGCACCGTGCAGGGCAAGGGCTGTTTTGTCGCCGAGGGCAACCAGGAGCTCTTGCGCGAAAACCAGCTCTGCCATATCGAAGAACTGCTTGCGAAAGCGGCGAGCCAAGCCGAAGCCCTGGGCGTTACGCGCGACAAACTGCACGAGATGCTCGACCTGGTAGCCCCCGAAACCATGCAGTAGCCATCTGCAAGAAAGGCTATACCATGCAAAACCTTTTAGAACTCAAAGGCATCTCACGCCGTGTGAGCGACCGTTTTTCGTTGCGAGTGGTCACACTCGCCGTGGAGCCCGGCCAGATCGTTGGCTTTGTGGGCGCAAATGGCGCCGGCAAGACGACGACCATTCGCGCCGCGCTTGGGCTTATAAAGCTCGATGCCGGCGAGGTGCATCTGCTTGGACAGCGCTGCGACGCCAACGCGCCCGACGAGACGCGGCGCCACCTGCGCTCCCGCATCGGGCTTGTCCTGGACACGTGTCCCTTCCCCTCCACGCTCAAGGTGGGCCAGGTCGAGAGGCTCGTAGGCCCGGCATACCCCACGTGGAGCTGCGAAACGTTCGCCGGATTCATCGACCGATTTGGCCTCGATCCCAAGACGAAGGTCAAGGACCTCTCCCGCGGCATGGGCATGAAGCTGCAGCTCGCCTGTGCGCTCAGTCACAATGCTAAGCTGCTCGTTTTGGACGAAGCCACCGCGGGCCTCGATCCCATGGCGCGCGAGGAACTGCTCGACGAGTTGCTCGCCTTTGTCGCCGACGGCCAGCACAGCGTGCTGCTCTCAAGCCACATTACATCCGACCTCGATCGCACTGCCGACCGCGTCATCTGCATCGATAACGGCTCGATTGTGTTTGACCTGCCGCGCGAGGACATTACCGACCGAGCCGGCATCGCCCACTGCACCCAAGCACAGGCGTCCGAGCTCATGGCTTGCGTCGAAGGCGCCCGTGCCGCCCACCACGCCTATAGCGTGGACGTGCTCGTGCCCAACCGTCGCGAGGCGCTCGAGGCCTTCCCCGAGATTCCCTGCGATCGGGCAACCATTGATGACTATCTTCGCCTCATACTGAAAGGGGCTTCGAAATGAAACGAGCCTTTATGTCCGAGCTCGCCATCGTTCGCACGCTTGTCCCGAGCATTGCGGGCGTCGGCTTGTTCATCTTCGTCGTGCTGACCCTCGCCAACGCATCGGATGGCGATTCCGGTATAAGCGCCGGTGCCGGCGCCGTCAGTGCCATGTCGCCCATCACGGTCATGAGTTCGCTGGCCGGCTTCGACAATCAAAATGGCTGGGAGCGTTATCGGGCGACGCTGCCCTTCTCGCGCAAAGACATTATTTGTGCCCGCTACCTGTGCATCGTTGTCTTCTCGGCCATCATGGCCTGCGCCGCCGTGCTTTTGAACATCATCGTCCTTCCGCTCTTCAACAGTGCGGGCGTGACCTCGACAGGACAAACCGTCTTTGAGATCGCAATCGCCTCAGCAGCCTCGATGCTCATCTCACTCATGATGGTATTTCTGGCGCAGCCGCTGTTCTTTCGCTTTGGACACATGGAGGCGCTGCGCCTTTCCGTCGGCCTGTTTGCCCTGCTCGGATGCCTTGCCATGGCCGCACTGAGCTCCTCCAACCCCATCAGCAACTGGCTCATGTCGATTGCCGGGGCGAACCCCGATCCTGCCGTCCTCGGCTGTCTGTGCGCAGGAATTGCCGCGCTGGCCCTCGTGCTATGTGCACTGAGCTGCGCCGTCAGCACCAAGGTTTATCGAGTACGCGATCTGTAAGCATGCGAGTCTCGATCCACGAAGGGAGTGATCGCCCCCTCCCCGCAAATCCGTGGCAAACGGCATGTCCCCGGCGTGCGCTACCGTGCTACTTGCGCAGCGGCTTGGGCAGCGGAATGCCTGCCGCAATGACGGCGGCGATAATCATGCAGACGATACCCTTGAGCGGGAAGCACATAAGCAGCAGGCCCACGACCATGACGGGCTGACGCATAACGGCGCCCATCGTCGAGGCGGTGCAGACGGCGACGCAAAAGACCGGATAGGCGCCGGTAAGGATAGCGAAGCCGTAGCCCAGGCTCACGCCCGAAAAGATAACCGGGAAGAAGTGACCGCCGTGCCAGCCCAGGTTGATGAGGGCGGGCGTCAGCATGGCCTTGACCAGACCAGTCGCGATAAGCACGCCGGCGGGAATGGTCAGGTAGGTTTCCATGAGCACGTCGGCCTGGGTCTCGCCGGCAAACATGGTGTAGGGCAGGACCGTGCCGCAGATGGCGAGCGCCAGACCAGCTAGCATGGCCTTGACGACAGGGCGCTCCCCTATGGCATGGGACAGTGCCTCGCTTGCATGCTCAGAGACAAAGTACAGCCAGCCGCATACGGTGCCGACCAACGCCAGCGGAATGAGCCAGACAAGTTCCAGGTTGCCCACCTGAGCGGACTCGAACCTGGGCATGCCCATGCCGCCGCCCATAAGCTGGCCGAGCAGCAGGTAGGTACCCAGACCGCCGGCAATCGCAATGCCGTAGACCACGGTCTTTTGCGCCTTGGGAAGCTTGATCGTGATCTCATCGGACGCGGACTCATCGTCATTAGCGCCCTGGCCGTCGGCGCTACCGGCGAGCGGCGCCACAAAGCCAAACACGGGCGCGGTGAAGAGCGCCGTCAGGGCAGCCTGAGTACCCAGCAGCGTGAGCTGCCTAAACTCGGCGCCAAAGCGACGCATGCGGTCGCCGACCCAGCTGCACAGACCTGCGATAACGCCGGTCAGGCCGGCCTCCGGTCCAATACTTCCACCAAACAGCAGCGGCAGCAATGCCGCGAGCGAAAGCTTGCCCAAGTTGTCGTACGGGTAGCGGCCGTCTTGCTTAACCTTAGCCATCACTTGGTTGAGGTCATCGGTCTTGGTGCCCGTAAGCTTTTCGTACAGACCGATCAGCAGGCCGCCCAGCAGGCAGACGAAAAACGGGTACGGCAAAAAGCCGAACGGGCCGCTGGCAAGCTCGGGCGAAGCGACGCCCAGCATATGCGGGATCTCGGTCCATAGATAGTCGATACCGTGCTCCATCGCAAAAAAGAACAGCCAGACCGCGGCGCCTGCAAACGCACCGGTCACGGCAACGCTCACTAAAAACAACGCACGATTTTTGGGTTTTGCAAGGTTATCCATCGGGGCCTCCCGTGGTCAAAATCGACAAGGATACGTTTTATTGTAAGACGGACACAGCGCGGACGTGCCGACCATCCACGCCGCGAACGGCGCCATTGGGCGCCGCACGTGCGATAGGCCTACGGCTTAGCTGCCGATAATCGATGCGATCTCGTGCAGGTCCTCGACAAAGTAAATGCCTTGCTGGCGCCTCGGGCTCGAAAGCCCCTTATCAATCATGTGCTCGAGCAGCGCCTTGAGGTCGTTGTAGTAACCGTTCAGGTTGTACAGAATGCACGGCGTGCTCAGATGCCCCAACGATACAGCCGACATGACCTCGGCGATCTCCTCGAGTGTGCCCGTGCCGCCCGGAAAGGCGATAAACGCATCGCCGAGCTCGATCATCTTGGCCTTGCGCTCGGCCATGTCGCTCGTCACGATAAGGTCATCGATACCGTCGTGCTGATACTCCGCCTCGATAAAAAAGCTTGGCTCCACGCCGGTCACGTGTCCACCGGCATCGAGCACGCTATCGGCAAGCGCGCCCATCAGCCCCGACTTGGATCCGCCGTATACCAGCGCGTGGCCGTTGGAGCCAATCCATGCGCCGAGCTGGCACACCGCAGGCAGAAACGCCGGGTCGTTACCGATGCTGGCGCCCAGATACACGGTGATATTCATATTCGGTCCCCCTCGTCGTGACGCGCGGCGCCCGTTCTAGCGTTGGCGTCGGCGATATTCGCGCACGCGGCGTGACAAGTCGGCGAGCTCATCGCGGTCGAGCTCTTCCAGGTGCTCAAGATCGTCCATAAAGCGCGCCATGGTGTCCTTTTGACGCATCTTGATGAGCGTATTGCAGTAATTCACCGCCACGCCCGTGAGCATGGCGATGTAGAAGATGCTGATGACGCTCAAAACGACGGTGATAGCGCGGGCGACCGGCGTTTCGGCCGGGATATCGCCAAAGCCGATCGTCGATACGGTCTCAAAGCTAAACCAGAGGCCATCGCCAAACGTAAGGGTCGCAGGGTCGGACAGCCAGACGGCCGTCGAGCACAGCAGGTAGAAGATAAGGAACAGGCCGGTGATGCGCGCAAAGCCAGCCTGGCGCAACACGTCGGCAAGCGTCCTCAACTTGTTCATCGCGACCCCTTTTCCCAGACGCCCCATCACGTTGCTCGGTATTGTCGCACATCCGGCACTTGGGGACGTTCCTTTTGTGTCAAACAGATTGGGAACGTCCCTAAGTGCCAACTCCGGCAAAGAGTGTCCCCAGCGACTAGTCGTTTAAGAACGTCCCCAATGACTACCCATCTGCCGGGTGTTAGGGTGGCTGAGCTGGTATCCTTATGCGGTATTATCTCGACTCGATAGGATTGCCTGTGAAACCTTCCGCCGTCCTTCGCTTAGCTCTATATCGCACCCTAGCCGTCACGCTTGCTGCGCTCACACTACTGAGCGCCGTCATGCCCACCCCGGCCTTTGCCGCCGACTCCGACCAGCAGGTCAAGACGGTCCGCGTCGGCTGGCTTGTCAACAACGAGGGGTTCCAGGAAGGCACACCGGGCGAGCGCCTCTCGGGATGGGGTTACGAGTACCTCCAGACCCTCTCGTACTACACCCCTGGCTGGCAGTACGAATACGTGTCCGGCACCTTCACCGAGCTCATGGACATGCTCGAGAAGGGCGAAATCGACCTCATGCCCAACATCTCGCATTCAGTAGAACGCGAGCAAAAGTTACTCTTTTCCTCAAACCCCGAGGGCACCGAGCGCTACTACATCTACGCCAAGCCCGATCGCGACGATCTGGCCAAGGGTGACCCCCAGGCACTCCAAGGCCTCACCATAGGCTGCAACTCTGGCGTTATGCAAACCTTCGTCGGCCAGCAGTGGCTCGCCAACGAAGGCGTCACCTGTACCTATAAAGAAATCGACACCGGCGGCGCCCTCTTTGAGGCACTTTCAGACGGCGAGGTCGACGCCGTCATCATGAACGACACCATTTCGTCGCCCGATGCGTCGCCCATGTTCTACGTAGGCTCGAGCGACTACTATTTTGCCGTCCCCAAAAGCCGCCCCGATCTGATGAACGACATCAACTCGGCCATGGCGGCAATCAACCGCACCAACCCGCGCTACAACGACGAAGTCAAATCCAACTACTCGGCGCAAAATAGCGGATCCGCATCACTTACCAACTCCGAACGGTCGTGGCTCAAGGCCAATAACGACACGCTTACACTTGGTTATCTCAACAACAATCTCCCCTTCTGCAACCAAGATGCAAACGGAGAAATGGAAGGGTCACTCGCCTCACTCGTTACGACGCTCCACGACAAATTTGGCATTACCGTACACACGCTCGCTTTTTCAAGCAACCAGCAAATGACGGAAGCGCTCTCAAAGGGAAATATCGACATCGCCCTACCGGCATTTCGCGACTACTGGCTTGCCGAGCAAATGGGGACCGTTCAATCGATTTCGATGGGAACGATCTCTCTTACCGCCATCCACGCCACCAGCGATCTCAACAAGGATCTCCGCAATATCTGTTGCACAGGGTTTTCCATCGTCAACCGCAGCGAATTAAAAACTATGTTTCCAAATGCAAATGTAACCGAGTATCCGTCTGCAGACGACATGCTTTCTGCCCTTAAGGACGGAAGATCAAGCTGCATCGTTGTTCCCAACGCACGGCTGGAAACCATCCGAGATAGCTACGATATCAGAGACTACGAGATACAGGAACTCTCACGCACGGCCGAACTTTCTTGCCTTATGCGACGCGGAAATCCCGAATTATTGAGTATCGTCAACAAGGGCATCATCAACGCCGGAGAATCGCTTTCTGCGAGCAATTATTCCTCTACGTCGTATAGCGCACAGGAATCAGACGCGTTCAGGTTTATATATCGTCATCGTAGCTCGATTGTCGTCATCATCGTCGGTGTACTGTTGACTGGGGTAGCGGTTCTAACCTGGGCCCTGCAGCGAGCCAGAGTAGAGCAAAACAAGGCACTCGCCACCAATGCGGCCAAAACGGCCTTTCTCGCCCGCATGAGCCATGATATCCGCACGCCGCTCAACGGCATTCTGGGGCTCATCGAAATTGAAGAATTGCACGAAGACGATGTCGATGCCGCCCGTAAAAACCGAGCTAAGGCGCGAATCGCCGCCAACCATCTGCTCTCACTCATCAACGACATTCTAGAAATGGGCAGGATTGAAAATGGTAAGCTAACGCTTGAGCATGTCTCATTTAACCTCGAAGATCTCTGCAACGATGCAATTGTGCTGTGCAAGCTCCGCGCTTCCGATCGCAATATTACGATGCAGGATCAAAGAGCACATCCCCTCTGCAATCCACATGTAATGGGAAGCCCCACTCATGTACGTCAGATTATCATCAACCTGCTCGACAACAGCATCAAGTACAACAAAGATGGCGGGACTGTCGCTTTTGCATCGCAGATTAAACCGATCGATGATAGCCAGGTGCTCTTTTGCTTTAGCGTCTCGGACACCGGCATCGGCATGTCGCCCGAGTTTCTTAAACACATCTACGAACCGTTTGCCCAAGAGGGCAACGATGCCCGCAGTAAATTTCAGGGAACTGGCATGGGCATGCCGATCGTCAAATCGCTCATAGACATGATGGGCGGCACGATTGAGATTTCGAGCGAGGTCGGCGTGGGAAGTACGTTCAACGTCCAGATTCCGCTCGATATCGACAAGAACCCTCAGGCAAGAGAAGGTGCGGACGAGCAGGCGATCAGCTGCTCGCTTGCCGGCATGAACGTTCTTTTGGCCGAAGACAACGAGCTCAATGCCGAAATTGCCCAGGCCCTGCTCGAAAGCGAAGGCATCGTCGTAACTCGCGCCGCCGACGGCAAAGAAGCGGTCGAACTATACACTAGTCGTCCCGCCGGCAGCTTCGATGCGATCCTGATGGACATCATGATGCCGGGTATGGATGGCTACGAGGCAACTCGCGCGATTCGTCTGAGCGAGAAGGCCGATGCAGCCGACATCCCCATCATCGCGCTCACCGCCAATGCCTTTGCCGAGGACGCCAAGGCGGCACACGATGCCGGCATGAACGCCCATCTGCCCAAACCGCTCGACTTTAACAAGCTCAAAAACATCCTCGCCCGCATCAAGAAAAACGGAACTGTTTCGCTATAGTTTGTGCCCAACTGCCATGCACAGTTAGAAAGGAAGCCGACGATGTTTAGACCCTTACGCCGAAAGAAACGCGCCATCACTGACGAGGAAGCACGTGAACTGCTGACCACCTGCAAGCGCGGTGTCTTTGCCGTCAACGGCGATGGTGGCTACCCTTATGCCATTCCCGTCAACTACTTCTTTGACACCGAGCACGACAAGATTTATTTCCATGGCGCCAAGGCTGGCCACAAGGTCGATTCACTCAGGCGTGATGACAAAGTCTGCTTTACGGTTTACGGCAACGAGTGGTACAAGGACGATGACTGGGCTCCCTACGTTATGAGCGCCGTGGTCTTTGGTCGTTGCCGCCTAGTAAATGAGACACCTGCGTTTATCGAGGACAAAGTCCGCCAGCTCGCGCTTAAGTACTACCCCTCTGCCGAAGAAGTTGAAGAGGAAATCGCCAAAGACATCAAGGGCGTCCAACTCTACGAGATTTCGATTGAGCATCTTTGCGGCAAGCAGATTCAAGAAAAGTAAGCCCAAAAACAGGTCCTACAAATAGCAAAATGGCTCGGTTCCAACCAGTATTGGAACCGAGCCATTTGTTTATGAAGCGTCGGCGGCTATGTGCGCAAGCGCCTCAACGAGATCCTGAGAACTCACGGGTTTGCTCAGATGCGCGTTCATGCCCGCCTCGCGCGAAAGCCTACGGTCGTCGGCAAAGGCATTGGCGCTCACGGCGATAATCGGCGTGGTCGCGGCGTCCTCGCGATCGAGCGCCCGAATCTGCCGCGTGGCCTCAAGGCCATCGATGCCGGGCATCATGATGTCCATCAATACCACGTCGTACTCGTGCGGCGTGCTCGCGGCAAACGTCTCGACGGCAGACTCGCCATCTTTAACATGTGTCACGACGGCACCGGCGCGGTCGAGCGTAAACTGTGCGATCTCGGCATTCAGGTCGTTATCCTCTACGAGCAAAACACGCAGGCCCTGGAGCACGTCGCTGTCGCCTGCATCCACGCGAACTGCCTGGGGAATCTCGGAACTCTTGCACTTCTCAAACGGCAGGCAAATGGTAAACGTCGTCCCCCGCCCCAAGGCGCTCGTAAAGCTCATGGTTCCGCCCATAAGCTCGACCAACTGTTTGGCAATAGACGCGCCCAGGCCAGTTCCCGATGAAGCGCCTTCCACCTGTTGTTCCTCGCGGCTGAACGGCTCGTAGAGGTGCTGTTGAAACTCCTCGCTCATGCCAATGCCGTTATCGGCGATCGTGTATTCATAGACGGGAACACCGTCCACCGGCTCCACCTCGCGGCATGTCAGGCGAACATAGCCGCCCTGGCGGTTGTACTTGACGGCATTACCGGCAATATTGAGCAACAGACGCTTGAGGTGCGTCACGCTCACCCGGGCATAGGGATGATCAAGAGTCCGTTGGTCGCAGATAATTGTCACCAGGCGCTCCTCGGCCTGGCGCTCCAGAATATCGCACACCTCACGGTTGAGGGCCACCATATCTGTAGGCACGAGATTCAGGTCGACCTGCCCGCTCTCCAAGCGGCTCATATCGAGTGCCTCGTTCGCAAGGTCGAGCAGCAGTCCCGACGCCGTCCAGATCTTTGAGCGGCACTCAGTCTGCTTTTGCAAGTCGTCCGCGTTGGCATTGCCCACCTCGACCATACCGCGAATGCCGTTGATGGGCGTGTGCAGGTCGTGACTCATGCGACGCAGGAACTCCGTCTTTGCAGAGTTGGCAGACGAAGCTTCGCGCGCCGCTTTTGCCAGCTTGTCGCCATAGTCGCGCTCCTGCAGCAACAGGTCGGCAAAGCGTTGGCTCTCGGCGCGGCGGCGCACCAACACAACAGTGGCTATAACACCGCCGTAGAGTGCCAACACACTGGCAACAACAGCGGCAACAACCTCAAAGTAACGCTGCGCGGGAGCATAGGTGTACACGTAAAAATCGCGCGCTTTACCAAATGTGCCCAGATACCACTCACCGCTGTCGTTAACCAATCTGACCTTACCAGCCAGGCAACGCTCCTTAATGCCGTTGACAACGATGGCATCCGTCGCAGGCAAATCGAACACGCCTGACACGGCGGGCTCGACAGCGTTGGTCGCAACGACCTTACCGTCGTTTTCGATCACGATATTGCCGCTATCGATAGTCTCATAACCATCGAGCAAGCTCTGCAACTTGAGCGTATTGCTCGCGACCGCCTTGGCGCTCTGGTGCCTCACCGCGACAACGATGCCCTCACCGTCCCGCCGGGCCACGCAGCCAATGTCTGCGACCGAATCGTCCGCAAGCGTAATGCGAGCGGTATAGGACTTAAGCGGATGGGCTGCCACCTCCAGCACAGGCGCCTCTTTGAGATTCGCAGCGAGCGACTCGTAGCCCACGTCATCCTTCGAGGACTCGGACACCAAGTTGCCCGATGCATCCGTTACGATCAGCGCTGTCACATTAAACTGGTCAGCATATTGCTCCAACGTAGCGTTATCCACCGAGCCGTCGCGCTCCATATCGCGCGCCGCCTCTCCGGCGATCTCCATAACGCGAATCAGGTTTTTGGTCGCATAGGCGCTGTTGAACGCATCGTAGGAAAGGCTCTGTGTCGCCACGTAATCGACAACGTCGGCAAAGCGCTGCTCGGCCTGAGCTGTCGTGTAGGCGTAGCTCGTCACGCCGGCAACAATCGAGAGCGCTATCCCCAACAGGACGACGATGAGCCATTCCCGTGCCGAACGATCGCCCCGCTCCTGAGCGGTGTGGTCGGACGCATCAATCATGACAGGCCCTCCACATTCAAAAAGGGCGAAGGGTCATCAAAATACTTTGACACCAGGCGCTCCATGGTGCCATCGGCAAGCATTTCTTGGTAGGCATGGGTGAGCTTAACGTCGATGCCGCGTGTGTCGTTGATATCGAAAGCGGTGCCCAAACCAACCTCTAGCAGCGGCTCAGACAAAATGCGATACGTCACGCCATAGTCTTTTTCGTAGGTGAGCAGCGAGGACTCATGCGCGGCGATGGCGTCGACTAGGCCCTCGACAAGCGCCGGGTTCAGGTACGAGCGGTCCGAAAAGCTGTAGAGCTCCTTAATCTGCGGAACGTTTTCATTGGTGTGATTGAGCAGAATCGATTCGGGCTTGGTGGTGGACTGGACCGCCACGACCCTACCCTCAAGATCGGCAAGCGTGTAGATATCGCTTTCGGGATCGACAGCAACCACCTGTCGGCTCGCAAGGTACGGCCCCGCCCAGCGATACTCGCCTTCGCGGCCCGTCATACTAAAGCTGCCCATGACGCAATCGAGCTCGCCGCTCGCCAGCAGCTCTTTCTTCTTTTCCCAGTCGATCAGCTGGTACTTTGGCTTGTAACCAATGCGGGCCAAAGCCTCGGTCAAAATATCGACATCCAGGCCAACAATATCGCCGTACTCGTTGCTATACACAAACGGTGGATAGAGGTCGCTGCCAACGTTGAGCGTCTTAAGGTTGTCGTCTTTGACCTGCGAGGCGGCTGCGCCTTCTGATGCAGACGCCGCGGCCCCATCATTCAACCCGGAACAGCCAGCTATCGCCACGACAAAGGCGCCCACCACTGCAAGCGCAACAAACAACGATATGGCGGCCGAGCGACGAGGTCTTTTCATCGAGCTCCAGACGATCCTGTTTACAGACTCAAGAGCTGAATAATAGCAGACAAAACCGCGCTTGCGCTCAATGGTTACAGATGCTTTACCATACGGGGCCTTCCAGCCAATCTGGCAGACAGCCCCGCATGCAGCGCTCACTTACCGTGCATTAAAAACGTAGCGGTCCAAGCGGTCGCACGCCTCCCTTACACGCGAAAGCGGCAGCGCCAGATTCACGCGAATGTGACAGGGTCCGTGGAACGGACGGCCGTCCTGATAGCCCACGCCCACACGCGCCCCCTCGTCGAGCAGCCACTGAATATCGCAGCCATGCTCGCGGCACCACTATGGGAATGCGGACAAATGGCCGGTTAGTCCTGCGCGTCGTCGACGGCGGTTACCGTCAGCCTGGTTCCGTCAACCGTAAACGATATATCGAGCCCGGCGTAAGCCAAGTGGTACACGCGGTTTGGCTCGTGCTTGCTGCCCGCGCGGCGCGGATCTTGGCGAAGGACCTCTATCAAGCCGGAGAGCTTTGCAGGCGGGACCATATCCTGCAGCGCATGCGGAAACTCAACGTCGAGCTCTTGCCATGGCGCATCTTCAATCCAGCCGCCGGTCGCATCCGGGTGACAGTCCGCAAACAGAATGTAGGGCTTGATATCGTAGATGGGCGTGCCGTCGCGCAGATCTGCTCCCAGCACATGGATGATGGGGCCGTCGTCGGTAAGCTCGACACAATCGAGCTTGACGCAGGTAAGACCGATGGGATTGGGGCGAAACGGGCTGCGTGTGGCAAATACGCCCACGCGCTCGGCTCCACCCAAGCGCGGCGGTCGCACGGTCTTCGACCACTTGGCGTTGGTGCCGGACCTGTCCTGCGTCTTGGCATCGGCGGCGATGTCTTCCGCCGTGCCGCCGGGCGTTCCGTTTTCAAAGCGCCAGAGCAGCCATAGGTGAGAGAAGGAGTCCAGGCCCTCAACCGCTGCATTGGAGGCAAATTCCGGCTCAAAGACGATGCGCCCCTGCAGATGGGGCGCCAAAAAGCTGTTGCGCGGAATGCCGAACTTCTGCGGCAGGTCGGTATGTATGTGTGCAATAGGTTCCATGCCGGTCATTGTACGGCATGAGGGCATGGACGCTGCGTGCAATCCCCCACCACGACCGCCCTTTTTGCAACCAACGGTTGCTTGGAAGGGCATCGGCCGCCGCGTATGCTTAAAGCCGCAAGCAGCAGAAAGGAACTATCATGGCCTTTGCAGAAAAACTCATCGCCGTCCGTCGTGCCAACAGCCTCACCCAAGAGCAGCTCGCCGCCAAGCTCTATGTCACGCGCCAGGCCGTGAGCCGCTGGGAGCGCGGCGAAGTCATCCCGGGCATCGACATGATGAAGCTCATTGCCGCCGTAACCGGAGAACCGCTGTCGCACCTGCTCGAAATGCCCGAGCACTATTGCCAGAGCTGCGGCATGATACTCACGCCCGATGACTGCGGCACCAATGCCGCGGGCGCCAGGACCGATCATTACTGCAAGTGGTGCTACGACCGCGGCAAGTACACCTATGAGACCACGATGGAGGCAATGATCGAAGATTGTGCCCCGCGGCTGGCACAAAGCACCGGCATGTCGCTCGATGAAGCCGTCTCGCTCATGGGCGCCGTGCTGCCGCAACTGGAGCGCTGGCGCTCCGTGCACGAAAACGAGGACCGCTACGGTGCCGAGGCGCGGGCGCGCTATGGCGATGAGGCTATCGATACGGCAAACGAAGCGCTGTTGGACATGGACCCCGAAACCTGGAACGACATGAAAGAACTCGAGCGCGCGATTTTAGGCCAGCTCTCGATTGCCATGGACGACGGCGATCCAAAGAGTAACGAAGCCCGCAAGCTTGTCGCAATGCACCGCCGATGGGTTGGCCTTAACTGGGGACACGAGCCCCAGGACGAAGCATACCTGGGCCTCGCCAATGGTTATCTTGCCGACCAGCGCTTTGTTGACTACTACGACAAGCCCTGCGGCACCGGAGCCACGGCGTTTCTGGTACAGGCAATCGAGTCGTCGTTGACGCGTGCATAGACCGCGGCGGCTTTGGGTATTTCAATCGAAACCTCAACCGATTGGAGACCTATGGCTACTGATCACGAGCTCGCGCTCTACGTTATGACCGGCTGCCCGTATTGCATAAAGGTCAAGCGCTTCCTGGCCGATAACGGCGTGACCATCCCCGAGCGTAATATCTCGACCGATTCCGATGCCGAGCAGACGCTCATCGCCGTCGGCGGAAAGCGCCAAGTTCCCTGCCTGTTCATTGACGGCACGCCACTCTACGAGTCGGGCGACATCATCGCGTGGGTGCAGGAGAATTTGCTCTAGCACGCGCACTGCGGCCAGTTCGCGCCAACCGAGCCGAACCCATACGAACCAAACATGTACGCCAGCATCCAAAGTCGACATTTTTCGACATCTTTGGATGCTGACGTACAGCTTTTCAATCTAGTCATTGGGGACGTTCTTAAATGACTACCTTATGACTAGTTATCAAATTAATAGAACATATGTTTGCCCTCTATGTTATACTCACCTCAAGGCATGAGATGAGTCGAGAGTTCCTGCGGAGGTCCCCAATGACACGCCGGAGCGGGCTCGGTAAGTAAGATCGGTGGTTACCGCACTCGCCCATCTCAGACAGGCTGCGCTCCTGTTCGTCGTCGCCAGCAAAGAACGACACTCACAATCAAACGTTTCCGTTATCCGTGAGTCACACAGGAGTGCATCGTTATGGCAAAAAAGATACCAACCTTTACGTCCGACATCGTTTCGAGCGCCTGCTCAGATATCAGCGGAATCGTTGAAGCCAAGAGCCTTAATCAAAAGGGTATCGATCATGAAACTTCGCTTGAGGGGGCATTGCTCATCGGGCGCCGCCTCGAACAAGAGACCGCCGGATACCCCGTTACCAACCTCAAAGGATTGCTCTCCCCTGTCGGCGGCCATCTACACAAGCATTATGGTCCCCGCTTAGGACAATCCTATCTCACACGCTGCATTAAGTTCGCTCGCGCCGTTCCCAAAGACGTGCCACCTAGATCAGAGCTTGGCCTAACTCACTATGAGTCACTCGCTCGCATTACAAACGAGTACCTGCATCTGGAGCTCATGAACGTCGCGGCCGACAACAGATGGTCCTCATCACGCGTCGCGCTTCACGCCAGATACCAAAGCCCACAAGATGCTCCAAGCAACAGGGAATTCCGCGAGCTCATAGCGAACCAGGAAGTTTGGCGCTTTGCACGCGCTTATACAGATGCTTGCGGAATCATCTCGCTTGAGAAGTTTGTTAAGCTTTACAATTCTTGCGCTCCTAAACCAGTCTCGATATTCGAAGTAAATGAAACCATTTGGAAAATCAGAGACGAGTCGGGGCGCATCGACAACCCCTGCATGTTATCCAGAGACGGAGAGCTGTACCTCATAACGCCGGAACTTGATGACACAGTCGAAAACAACCCTTATTACTACGACGACTACGGATATTCTTATCGAAAATATGAACGCCATAGCGAGTACACCGAGGAAATGCGTTCGTTACGCGAGCGACGTGTTCAGAGCAGGAGGGCGGCCATATTCGCTGCCCATAAACAGCATCCAATCAAAAAACTCGATTATGAGGACGTTGTCTGCGGATATGCCACCTACACACGGTTTGTTAACAATCTCAAACTGGATATCTTGAAGGATTCCAAGCTGAGTGCCGCGAGCCTTCACGCAAGAGAGGACGAATTCGATTTCATTATGGCAAAGCTCTTGCGCTCTATTGGTCTCAACGGCATGCCGACAGTGCAACAAATTAACGAAGATGCCGAATTTCTATTGATCGTCGTACGGCCCGATTTTTATGAACAAGCGAAGATAAACAAGGTCTCCAAACTCCTCTCGATAATCTATGAGAACACTCCCCTCTGGGAGTTCAACGGCCGCTCGCATACCGAACTAAGAAATGAAGAAGCGGTAGAGCCTCTCGTGCCAACTATGCAACCAACAGTCCAACCAAAACAGGCTGCTTAACCGTATTAACTGCTTGTATTTTTGTCTACAAAACTGTATACATAAAGAGAGGTCCCTATGGAGCTCATCGCAATCCACCCCCATGCCCTCAAACATGGGCTGACAGAGACGGATATTACCTGCGCTTGGAACTCCGCTTTCGCATGGTTTAGGCGTGATCTTGAAAATGGAGGCATCGATTACGTTCTCGTTGGACTTGATGGAAAAAACCGCCTCATGGAGCTCATTGCTCGATGTTGCCCCGACCGAGATGGTTACATCATTTACCACGCCCTTGTCCCTCCTACGCGCAAGGTGCTCAGGGAAATCGGAATCGATCGATAGGAGGCGCTATGGACGCTAAACAGCTCGAAAAGATGATGGGGTTTGCCCCCGGTGAGCTAGAAAAAGCCGCAGCGGCATACGAAAAAGATGAGTGGCCGAAGGGCCACACCGTCAAGTTGGGAAGGCCGCCGATTTCCGATGAACCAAGCGTTGTTTTATCGGCACGTGTGGGCGAATCGGTTCTTGAAGCATTTGACGCTAAGGCAAAACGCCATGGGCAAACGCGCACGGAGCGACTCAGGGAGCTCATCACGCTCGATGCAATGATTGCCTAGCCCCCTGCCGAACCAAACATGTACGTCAGCATCCAAAAACGATATTTTTCGACATCCTTGGATGCTGGCGTACAGTTTTTTTGCATGGGTCCGGCACAGGCGATCCGTTCTTCTCCGTCCCCAAGGGATCATTTAGCCACAAAAGCGGGCGATGGGCGCAAGCTGCTGCTCGCGAAAGACACGGTCGACAGCGGCACGGTATTCATCGACCTTTTTGGTCTTGCGTACGAGTTTGTGAACGGTCGCGGGATCGGCGAAGGCGCATTTGGCGTAGAACCACCACTCCTTCATGCGAAAGACTGCGTTGCCCCCAATCTCGTCCGCATAGGCCGCAAACAGCATGTCATGGAAGCGTTGCAGCTCAGCGGCGGTAGCGGCAGGGTCGCCCTTAACCATGCGAGCCAGCGCGGGATTCGCAAGCAAGCCGCGCCCCAACATTACGTGGCGTGTTCCGGGATAGGCCTTCACCAGCGCATCCATGTCCTCAAGATCAAAGATGTCGCCGTTATAGGCCACGGGAAACGGCGCCCGCTCCAACGTCTCGCCGTAAAACTCTTTACGCGGCGAGCCCGTATAACGGTCCTTTTGCACGCGCGGATGCACGATCAGCTCTGCCAGCGGCATGCGGCAATAGAGGTCGAGCACGCGTTCGTACTCGTCATCGCATTCGAGCCCCAGTCTGGTCTTGACCGACACCGGCAAGGGCGAGCGTTCGCACACGTCGCTCAAGAATACCTCGAGCTCATCCAAATTGCGCAGAAAGCCCGAACCCTTGCCCTTCGCGACCACCGTTCCCGAAGGGCAGCCAAGGTTGAGGTTGACCTCGCGGTAACCCATATCGGCAAGCACCTGCGCCGCCCACACAAACTCGTCCGCATTCTTGGACATCAGCTGGGGCACCGCGTTAAGTCCCTGGTTGTTGGCAGGATCGACCTCTTTAAACGCCTTGCCGCCAAAGCGATTGCCCACCCGCGGCGGCGGCAAAAACGGCGTGTAATAACAATCGAGCGCGCCGAAGCACTCCGCATGCACGCGACGGAACACATGCCCGGTAATCCCCTCCATAGGGGCCAGCGATAAATACATCAACATCCATTCTCAAATCAATGTGACAAAGGGACAGTCCCTTTGTCACATCCCATTCAAGCGGTTCAGGAACTCTTCGCAGGCGCGAGAACGCAGGCGATATTTTTTCCACACCAGATACGATGCAATGGTGAAGGGGCAAAAGGGCAGTCCCTTTGCCCCAAGTGCCGGCTACCGGACGCAAGCTAGTTGCCGTTCGCGAACGCCGCCCATATTTCGAGGTCTAATACTTTTCCCGAGAAGTGAACGGCTGTATTTGGACCCCCGAAGCATTGACATTTTTAGGCGTCAAAACCGCAGGATTTGACTGGCAAAACCGCAGGAAATTGCACGCCAAAAGTGTCGATGCTTC
>UQSB01000043.1 GCA_900543505.1 uncultured Collinsella sp.
CGAGCGCCCTCGAGGACGCGCGCGACGACCTGCAACACGCCAAGCAGCGGATGTCGAAGTTCCTGCTGCGCCACGGCCTCGTCTTCGACGAGACGACGCCGGCCGGCAGGCGCAGGGGCGCCTGGACGGGGGCCTACTGGGACTGGACGGAGTCCCTCTCCTTCGACGAGCCCGACGACGCCGCGGCCTACGAGCACTACATGGACGGAAATGACCTGGTAGAGAACCCTCGCACCGTCTACGTCGCAGGGGACGTAGACGAACTCGTCGAGCACGAGCAGCCTCGCGGGCGACACGTCGTTCAACAGTTTCGACAGCGTTCCCTTGCGCTTCGCGTTGCCGAGCTCGAGAACCAGCTGCGCGGTCTGCCAGAACCTGACCGACATGTCCGCGGCGACCGCGCGCATCGTGAGGGCGACTGCCATGCGCGTCTTGCCGCGCCTGGACTTACCGAAGAAGACGAGGTCTTCGCGCGATTGTTTGTGTCAACGGCCAACTGAATGTGAACCCTTCTTGCATTGTTGCAACCTGGCTGGCAGCCGGTCTTTAATGACGACGACCATTGTCGCCCGACCCACAAAAGAGCCGCAAGGGGAGGAGCTCCCAATGTTCAACTCATATCGTCTATGGCGCACTACCATTCACCGAAAGTCGGCAACTTTTTCATTCTCTCTATACATGTTTAAACAACATGTTCTACAATAGGGACAATAGCAATGGAAACTCGGGACGAGCCGTCTATCCATCTACGGCGCAGCCCCTTATTCAAAAGGACGGTGAGTGCATCCATGGAGCGTGCAAGCGGCGTTCTGATGCCCGTTTCGTCATTGCCCGGACCTTACGGTATCGGCGGCTTTGGCTGGAACGCCTATGACTTTGTCGATTTCCTCGCCTCGTGCAAACAACATTACTGGCAGATTCTCCCCCTTACGACAACGAGCTATGGCGACTCGCCCTATCAGTCGTTCTCGGCCCGTGCGGGCAACCCCAATTTCATCGACTTTGCCGAGCTTATCGAGGCCGGCTATCTGGAGCAGTGCGATATCGACGGCGTGTACCTGGGCTCCGACCCCAGCAATGTCGACTATGGTGCCATCTTTGGTGGCCGTCGTCAGATTCTCGACCGCGCCGCCGAGCGCTTTGCCGCCGACAAGCCGGCCGACTTCGACGACTTTGTCCAAGCAAACGAAGACTGGCTCATCCCCTACTGCGAGTTCATGACCGTCAAGGAGGAGTGCGGTCTCAAGGCCTTTTGGGAGTGGCCCGCAGAGCTCCGTACCCGCGGCGAGGCTTCTGCCAAGGTCTGCGCCGCCCATCCCGCGCGCATGCTCTACCACCAGATGACGCAGTACTTCTTCAATCGTCAGTGGAGCCGCCTCAAGGCCTATGCCAACGAGCGCGATATCCTCATCATCGGCGACCTGCCCATCTATGTCTCGCGCGACTCCGTCGAGATGTGGGCCACGCCCGAGCTCTTTAAGATCGACGCCGCCGGTAATCCTGTGAGTGTCGCCGGCACGCCGCCCGACCAGTTCTCGGCCACCGGCCAGTACTGGGGCAATCCCATCTACGACTGGGACGCCATGGAAGCCGACGGTTTCTCCTGGTGGGAGGGCCGTATCCGCGCCGCCCTCGACATGTACGATGTCATCCGCCTGGATCACTTCCGCGGCTTCGAGGCCTATTGGGAGGTGCCGTTCTCCTCACCCGATTCGTCCTACGGTTCGTGGACGCAGGGCCCCGGCCTCAAGTTCTTCAAGACGCTCGAGGAAAAGCTCGGCACGCTGCCCATCATCGCCGAAGACCTGGGCTTCCTCACCCCCGGCGTCATCGACATGCGCGACAACTCGGGCTTCCCCGGCATGAAGATCTTGCAGTTCGCCTTTGAGGGCACCAACTCGTACTACCTGCCGCACAACTACATTGCCAACACCGTCGCCTATGTGGGCACACACGACAACGAGACGGCGCGCGGTTGGTTTGAGGGAACGGCCACCCCGCGTCAGCGCGAGCAGGCGGCCCTGTACACCCACCAGCAGGCAGGCGAGCCCATGGCCGATGCACTCAACCGCGCCATCGCCGCCAGCGTAAGCGATACCTGCATCTACACCATGCAGGACCTGCTCAACCTGGGCAACGAGGCGCGCATCAACACTCCCGCCACCATGGGCGGCAACTGGACCTGGCGCATGCTCGATGGCGCCATCACCCGCGAGCTCGAGCACAAGCTCACCGGCTGGACCGAGACCTACTTCCGCATCCCGTCGGAAGACGAAATTGAGCTTCCCCAATAGGAGCCACCGCGCCCGACCCCACCCCATCGTGCGGACGCGTCCGTTTTCCCCGCGCGAGGCCACTCCAATCCCTCGCGCGGGCTTCTTTTGAATTTCTGACATGTAATCAACCCATCACAGGAGGAAACATGCCCCGTATCAATCTTGCGGATCTTGCCGAGCAGTCCTTTGGCACCTCGCTCGAGCAGCTCGATGACCGTCGTATTTATAAGCTGCTGGCCAAGCTCGTGCAGGAGCGCTCTGCCGCCTGTCCTCTCAACAACGGCAAGAAAAAGCTCTACTACATCTCTGCCGAGTTTTTGATCGGCAAGCTGCTCATCAACAATATGATCGACCTTGGCATCTATGACGAGGTTAAGGACCAGCTCACCGCCGCGGGCCACGACCTCAACAAGATCGAGGAGTTCGAGGTCGAACCGTCGCTCGGCAACGGCGGCCTGGGCCGTCTGGCCGCATGCTTCCTGGATTCCATCGCCACGCTGGGCTTGACCGGCGATGGCGTGGGCCTCAACTACCATTACGGCCTGTTCCGCCAGCGCTTTGTCGACAACCAGCAGAAGGCCGTCCCCGACGAGTGGCTCGGTGAGCAGGACATCCTAGTCGACGACGACCGCTCCTACACCGTCGAGTTCGGTGATTTTGCCGTTACTTCCAAGCTCGTCAACATCGATGTACCCGGTTATGGCCAGCCCACCAAGAACCGCCTACGCCTGTTCGACCTGGCAAGTGTCGACGACGGCCTGGTCCCCGGCAGCTCCATCGACTTCGACAAGACCGAGATCGCCAAGAACCTCACCTTGTTCCTCTATCCGGATGATTCCGACGAGCAGGGCCGCCTGCTTCGCATCTACCAGGAATACTTCATGGTGAGCAACGCCGCCCAGCTCCTGATCGACGAGGCCATCGAGCGCGGCAGCAACTTGCACGACCTGGCCGACTACGCCGTAGTCCAGATCAATGACACGCACCCCACCATGGTCATTCCCGAGCTCATTCGCCTGCTCACCACCGAGCACGACATCGAGTTTGACGAGGCCGTGACCATCGTACGGCCCATGGTCGCCTACACTAACCACACGATTCTTGCCGAGGCCCTCGAGAAGTGGCCGCTCGCCAGCCTGCAAAAGGTCTCCCCTGCCATCGCCGACATTATCGTCAAGCTCGATGAGATCGCCAAGGCCGAGCACGACGACCCACGCGTCGCCATCATCGACGAATACGACACCGTCCACATGGCCCACATGGACATCCACTTTGGCTTCTCCATCAACGGCGTCGCCGCGCTGCACACCAAGATCCTGGAGGATACCGAGCTTCATCCGTTCTACGAGATCTACCCCGAGAAGTTCTCCAACAAGACCAACGGCATCACCTTCCGCCGTTGGATCCATGGCGCCAACCCCGCGCTCGCCAGCCTGCTCGACGATGTGATCGGCACCGATTGGCGCAGCACCGGCGACCTGAGTAAGCTTGCCGAGTTCGTTGACGACAAAGATGTTCTTGAGCGCCTGGCCGCCACCAAGGCCGAGGCCAAGGCCATCATGCGCCAGTTCATGGCGCTCGAGCAGGGCGTGACCATTCCCTCCAACGCCATCATCGACGTCCAGGTCAAGCGCATCCACGAGTACAAGCGCCAGCAGATGCTCGCGCTCTACATCATCTGGAAGTACCTCGATATCAAGAACGGCAACAGACCTAAGCATCCCGTCACCATCATCTTTGGCGGCAAGGCGGCCCCTGCCTACACTATCGCCCAAGACATCATTCACCTGATCCTGACGCTGTCCCAGTGGATTGCAAACGACCCCGACGTGGCTCCCTACCTGCAGGTTGTCATGATCGAGAACTACAACGTCACCGCTGCCGAGCGCGTGATCCCCGCTGCTGACATCTCCGAGCAGATCAGCCTGGCCTCCAAGGAGGCGAGCGGCACCTCCAACATGAAGTTCATGCTCAACGGCGCTTTGACCCTGTGCACGCTCGACGGTGCCAACGTGGAGATTGCCGAGCTTGTCGGCGACGAGAACATCTATACCTTTGGCGCCTCGTCCAAGCAGGTCGAGCAGCTCTACGCCGACGGCACCTATGACGCCGGCGCGCTCTACCGCAAGCCCGGCATCAAGCTGCTGGTGGACTTCATCACCAACCCCGCCTTTATGGCGACCGGCAACGCCGAGCGCCTGCAGCGCCTGCACGACGACATCATGGGCAAGGACTGGTTTATGGCTCTACTCGACATTGAGGAGTACATCCAGACCAAGGAGCGCGTGCTGGCCGACTACGAGGACCAGGACGCTTGGATGCGCAAGGCGCTGATCAACATCGCCAACGCCGGCACCTTCTCGTCCGACCGCACGATCTCCCAGTACAACGACGAGATCTGGCACCTGAGCTAATTCGGTTTCATCGCCCATCCTCTTGAAAACGGAGCCACGGCAACGCGGCTCCGTTTTTTGTGCTCGCACGTTACCCTGTGATCCGACTCGGCCAAACAATCTCGATCCATAACAACTACTCAACCAAAACGGTCCCAGCTGTTACAGATTGAGACATACCGGCCCCTCCCCTTGGGTTTATCTCAATCTGTAACATCTAGCAGGTGAAATTCGCCTTTGGTGTTACAGATTTAGATGAAATGGTTAGCTCAGCGGAACCGCCTCGATCTGTAACATCTAACGTTCGAAATCGGCCCTATCCGTTACAGATCGAGACAAACGACCGGTCAGACAGTCCCAACACAAAGAAAGGCTCCCCTCTCGCCCAGTGGACGGGAGGGGAGCCTTATATGTGACCGCGGCAAAAGGATGGCAAAGCCGCAGTCGCCCAAAGGGAGGGCCTGGATGCACCGGGCCTAGATAAGGTTCTTGCCAGACACCTTATCGAAGAGATGAGTCGCGTTCTTCTCGAACTTGAACCAGATGGGGTCGCCAGCCTTGAGCGCGCCCTTGGCCTCGAGGTCGACGACGGGGATAATCAGGACAAACTGGCCGTCGGGAGCGGTCACGTGGACATGCTCGGTCGAGCCCATGAGCTCGGTCACCTCGACGGTGCCCTGGAGCGCACCCTCCTCGCCCTTGTCGGCAAGCAGAATCTGCTCGGGACGCACGCCGGCCGTGATCTCCTTCACGTCGCCGCCGTCCCAGTTGAGAGCAAGCTGAGCGCAGGTCTCGGGGGCGAGCGCCACGTTCATATCCTCGGTCTTGACGGTAAAGCCGTTGCCCGAGCGCACCAGCTGGGCATCGAAGAAGTTCATCTGCGGCACGCCGATAAAGCCGGCGACGAAGATGTTCGCGGGATGGTTGAAGACCTCCTGCGGGGTGGCGATCTGCTGGACGACGCCATCCTTCATGACCACGATACGGTCACCGAGGGTCATAGCCTCGGTCTGGTCGTGAGTAACATAAATGAACGTGCCCTTGATCTCATGACGCAGCTTAATGAGCTCGGCGCGCATCTGGTTACGAAGCTTAGCATCCAGGTTGGACAGGGGCTCGTCCATCAGAAAGACCTTGGGGTCACGTACGATGGCGCGGCCGATGGCGACACGCTGGCGCTGGCCACCCGAAAGCGCCTTAGGCTTACGGTCGAGATACTCGGTAATGCCCAGGATCTCGGCAGCAGAGCGAACCTTGCGGTCGATCTCGTCCTTGGGGACCTTCTTGAGCTCGAGCGTAAATGCCATGTTCTCGTACACCGTCATATTGGGGTACAGAGCGTAGCTCTGGAACACCATGGCGATGTCGCGGTCCTTGGGCGCCACGTCGTTGACGCGCTTGCCGTCGATGAGCACGTCGCCGGAGGTGATGTCCTCTAGGCCGGCGACCATGCGCATCGTCGTGGACTTACCGCAGCCAGAGGGGCCAACGAGGACGATGAACTCCTGGTCGTGAACGGTGAGGTTGAAGTCCTCTACAGCGAGCACACCGTCCTCGGTAACCTTGAGGTTGTGCTTCTTCTCCTCGGTCTTCTTCTTTTTGCCAAAGAAGCCCTTCTTTTTTGACTCGTTGTTGGGATACACCTTCTGAACATGTTTGAGAACGATCTCGGCCATGTCTCTACCTTTCGATACGCGGCGCCGCGCTGAGGAGCGCCGCCAAAACTTGCAAAACAGTTACGGCATCAGCCCTTGACGGCACCTGCCACCACACCGTCGATGATGTACTTCTGGCAGAAGATGTACATGATGACGATGGGGACAACGACCATCATGATGCAGGCCATCATGGGGCCGAGCTCGACGTGGCCATAGCCGCCGCGGAAGTACTGGATCAAAATAGGAATGGTCTTGTACTTGGTGGAGTCGAGCGTAAGGTAGGGCAGCAGGTAGTCGTTCCAGACCCACATGGTTTCGAGGATGCCGACCGAAAGATAGGTGGGCTTCATGATGGGGAGAACGATCTTAAAGAACACTTGGACCGGGTTGCAGCCGTCGATCATGGCCGCTTCCTCAATCTCGAGCGGGATGTTCTTGACGAAGCCGGCGAACATAAAGACCGCGAGGCCCGCGCCAAAACCAAGGTAGATGAAGCAGATGTTAAACGGCGTGTTAAAGCCGATGCGGTCCGCGAGGTTGGACAGCGTGAACATGAGCATCTGGAACGGTACGACCATCGAGAAGACGAACAGGTAATAGAAGAAGTTCGAGATCTTGCTGTTGACGCGCACCACGTACCAAGCGCACATGGAGCAGCACACCAGAATCAGCACGACCGACGTGACCGTGATGATGAGCGAGTACATAAACGCCGAGGCAAAGCCCTGCTCGTTCAGAGCGTGCACGTAGTTTGCGAGGCCGTTGAACGTCTCGGGCGTGAGCAGATCGAACGCCGTGGTGGTGCTGATTGCGGTCGCTTTCTTAAAGGAATTGAGCGCAATCATGAACACGGGGTAGATCCATGCGAGCGACAGGATCGTAAAGAAGATCGAGAGCGCGCGGTTGATAGCCTTATCGCGTTTCATTACTGCTGCACCTCCTTGGACCTCGTGGCCTTAAGCTGGATCATAGAAATAGCGACAACCAGGATGCAGAAGATAACTGCCTTGGCCTGACCGATGCCCTGCCATGCGATGCCAGCACGCGAATAGAACGTGTTGTAGATGTTCAGGGCGAGCATCTCGGTGGAGTGCGCCGGGGCGCCACCGGTAAGGGCGAGGTTCTGGTCGAACAGCTTAAAGCCGTTGGTGATGGACAGGAACAGGCAGATGGTGATAGTCGGCATCAGGTTGGGGATCTTAACCTTCCAAAACGTCTGCCATGCCGTAGCGCCATCGACCTTGGCGGCCTCGATGTAGTCGGACGGAATGGACTGCAGACCGGCGATGTAGATGATCATCATGTAGCCGACCTGCTGCCACAGGGTCAGGATGATAAGGCCCCAGAAGCCAGCGGCGGAGTTGAGGGCGATGAGCTGGGCGCCCACGTTGGAGAGCAGGCAGTTGATCAGAATCTGCCAAATGTAGCCCAGCACGATGCCGCCGATCAGGTTAGGCATAAAGAAGATCGTACGGAAGATGTTGGTGCCCTTGAGCGCCTTGCGGGTGAGCGCCTGCGCGATGGCCAGCGCGATCACGTTGATGAGCACCGTCGACAGGAAGGCAAACGCCACCGTAAAGAAGAACGACGTGGAGAACTGCGGATCGGACAGCGCGCGCACGTAGTTCTCGATACCGACAAAGTGCGCGTTATTGATGGTAATAAACTGGCAGAACGAGAGATAGAAACCCTGGATAAAGGGAATCACGAACCCGATCATAAACGCCAGGCACGTGGGCAGCATAAAGAGCGGCCACCAGCGCTTGAGTGCTTTGCCCATAGAAGGGTCCTTTCAATATGCAGGGGGCGGGCAAACCTACGTCTGCCCGCCCCCTGTCGCTAATCAGATAGCTTGGGCAGCAACTGCTTACTCGGAAGCAGCCTTCTCGGTCTTCCAGCCATCGACGAAGGCGTTCTTGACGCCGTCCCACTTGGTGTTGTCGGCAGCATAAGCGATGAGAGCCTGCTTGAGGTTCTTCTTCCACTCCTCAGAGGGGATGTAAACGAAGTCCCAAGCGACGGTCTTCTTGCCGTCCTTGGCCATAGCAACGGCCTGCTGCGAGAAGACGTTGGTGGTCTCCTTAGCGCTCTTGAACGGGGCGGTCAGACCCATCTTGTCAGCGATGATGCTGGTGGCGGTGTCAGAAGTGACGCACCAATACATGAAGTCCTCGGTGGCCTTCTGGGCATCCTCGGAAGCCTGGGAGCTGACGCACCAGTAGTTCTCGCCGCCGGAGCACAGGCCCTGGTTCTCCTCGCCATCGACGCCGATGTAGATCGGCAGCATGCCGAGCTGGTCGTCGGTCATACCGGCCTTGGTGAGGTCGGCGTAGGCCCAAGAGCCGTTCTGGTAGAAGACGGCCTTGCCGGTTGCGAACTCGTTGGTGGCGTCGTCACCGGTCTTGGAGGCGAGCTGCGAAGGATCGCAGGTGGAGTCGGTGATATACAGGTCGAAGATCTGCTTAAAGTTGTCGAGATACTCGCCCTTGATCTCGTCGTCCTCCTGATTGTGCTCCTTCTCGAACTCGTAGTAGAGCGGGAGGTTGGCGAGGTGCGTGGTGTAGCGCCAGCTGGAGGAGTCATCCATACCGGCGGAAGTGAAGGCACCGTCAACGCCGAGCTCGTCCTTGCGGGCCTGGATGTCATCGGCGCAAGCCTTCAGCTTGTCGAAGGAGTTGATGTCCTCGGCCTTGTAGCCGGCCTTCTCGAGGAGCTCCTTGTTGTAAATGATGCCGTAGCTCTCCTGAACCCAGTCGATACCCAGATCCTTGCCGTCGGACTGCAGCGCCAGGGAGTCGTCGATGAGCTCGCCGCGGAGCTTGGTGTCGGAAAGATCGGCGCAGTAGTCCTTCCAGTTCTTAAGGCCGGTGGGGCCGTTGACCTGGAACAGCGTCGGAGCGGAGCTCTTGGACATCTCGGACTTGAGCTTCTCCTCGTAGGTGTTGGAGGCGGCGGTCACGATCTTGACCTCGACGCCCTTCTCCTTCTTGTACGCCTTGGCGATCTCCTTCCACTCCTTGTCGACCTCGGGCTTGAACTGGAGGAAGTAGACCTCGGCAGCGTCACCAGAAGCAGAGGAGCCGGAGCCGGCAGAACCACCGCAGCCCACGAGACCCAGACCAAGAACCGCAGCCGCGGAACCAGCAAAGCCCAGGAACTGCCTTCTGCTCATTTCGTTCTTCATTACAATCCACCCTTTCACACCGTGGCGGCACCCTTTGCCGCCGCCTTCGGAGATTGGCTCGGGGACTTTGCCCCTTTTGCTGATTTGTACAATACGCTATTTGGCTAGTTGTTTGAACAAGTATTACTAGAGCGGTAGAAAAACTTCGGTGAACGGTAATTTCGACTTGATACTTGACAAGTTTTGTATAAACAATTATTTGTTATCGAATGCAGAGAAAACGCCCGATCAAGCCGATGCATCGTCGGTTTGACCGGGCGTTTTCGCTTTGAGGGCATGAGTCTCGTCAGGCTGCGAGCTAGCCGGCTATCGCTTGGAATTGACGCGGTAATGGAAGATCTCGGGGTGTGTGCGGGCATGCGTGACCTCGAACAAGATGCCGTCCGAGGTGTACGACTGGCTCTCCATAACGGCGACGCAGTTGTACTTGCCAAGGTCCAGATAGCTGCAGTCCTCATCGTTGGCGAGCTCGACACTCACCGTACGACGGCTCGCCATCACTTTGACGCCACGCTTGTGCTCCAGATAGTCGTAGATAGAGCTTGCCGCAATCTCGGGGGTCAGGCCCTTGGCGATCGACTCCAAAAAGTAGCCGTGGTCCACCTGGCGCGCGCTGCCGTTGAGGCTTCGGACACGCACGACGCGAATCAGCTCCTCGCCCACCTTAAAGCCAAGGCGGCGCGACAGTTGCTCAGTGCAAATCAAATGTTCAAAAGACTTGACCTCGGTCGATGCGACGGCATTGTTGCGTTTTGCGAACTCGCCAAACGACTCAACCTCTTCGAGTGCGCCCAGCATGTCGGTTTCGCCCTTAAGCCAAATAACGCGCACGCCCTTGCCGTGTATAGGCTGCACAAACATCTGGTCGGCCAGCATGCTCAAGGCGCGTCGAACGGTATTGCGCGTGCAGCCAAACTCCGCGGTCAGCTCGGCTTCGGTTGGCAGCATCTCCTGAAACGCATAGGTCCCGTTAATGATGCGCGAACGGATCTCGCGGTAGATTCCTTCGTAAATCGCTTTTGGCATAACTTCACCTCTAATGAATATGTATGGCTAGGCACGATAGCATTTCTTAAAGTTGTTTAAACCGATTATCGGTAAAGTACGGATTATTTACCGTCGACGGTTCCCCCGAAACCCAAATCGGACCGAATCAAAACCGTCAATGCGGCAAGCAGCCAGTCCTCTACAATGAGTTCATTGTTTAAACGTTCTTGCTCGCACAGCATGTTGCATCCGGAAGGCATATTATGCTGCAGAAAATCCAACGCTTTGGCGGGGCAATGTTCGCGCCCGCCATGCTGTTTTCTATATCAGGCCTCATGGTCGGCATCTCCGCCCTCGCCACGACCGTAGACATCGTCGGTGACCTCGCCGTATACGGAACCCCTTGGTACGTTTTCTGGACCATCATCCAGCGCGGCTCGTGGACGGTCTTTAAACGTCTCCCGCTCCTTTTTGCCGTAGCGCTGCCTATCGGTCTTGCCCAAAAGCAACCGGCACGCTGCTGCCTCGAGGCACTCGTGGCCTATTTTGCCTATTGCTTCTTTTTGAGCGAGATCATTAAGCTGAGCGGAGACAACCTTGGGCTTAAGTACCCATCATCTTTGACCCCCGCCAGCGGTATCACCGTCATCGACGGCATCAAGACGCTCGACACCGGCATTATCGGCCCGCTGGCGGTATCGGCAACCGTCGTCGCCATCCATGACCGCTTCTACGATGCCAAGGTTCCCGATTGGCTCGGCACCTTCTCGGGTTCCTCGCTGGTCTACCTCATCAGCTTTTTTGCCGTGTTTGCCCTTGCCGCCATCTCGGCCGCCATCGTGCCCTTCGCATACGCCGTGACCGAAACGCTGCGCCACGCACTTGCGGGCGTCGGCCCCTTCGGCGTGGGCATCTTTGTGTTTTTGGAGCGAGCACTCGAGCCCATGGGGCTGCACCACCTGCTCTATATGCCCATCTATTACGACAATCTGGTCATTCACGACGGTATTTACGCCACGTGGACCAACCTGCTCCCCATTCTCTCCCATAGCACGCGCCCTTTAAATGAACTTGCGCCCTGGGCAGGTTTTACCGCCACCGGCTGGGGCAAGCTCTTTGGCCTTCCCGCCATCGCGGCAGCATTCTATTTCACCGCCAAACCCGAACGCCGCGCCGGCCTTAAGGTCATCCTTTTGCCCGCCATCGTCGCCTCGGTGGTCTGCGGTGTCACCGAGCCGCTCGAGTTTCTCTTTATGTTCACCTATCCTGGACTCTTTTTGCTCTACGCCGTCCTATCCTCCTGCCTTGCCATGACCATGAACTTCTTTGGCATCGTCGGCATCTTCTCGGGCGGTCTCATGGAAATGACGGCCTTCAACTTCATCCCACTCATGCGAATGCATGCCGGCTCCTACCTTTTGGCGCTCGGTATCGGTCTTGCCTTTAGCCTCATCTTTTTTGTTAGTTTTCGAGCACTCATCTTGGTCTATGACCTTAAGACGCCGGGCCGCGAGGATCATGTCTCCAATCGCGCGGCAATCGATCGTTTAACGGGAAGCGGCTTTGCCAAAGAGCAATCTCCCAATGGCGAGGTCAGTATTCAATCCGATCAAGATCACGTCCTCGCCGAGCGGGTAATTCAGCTTTTAGGTGGCGTTGGCAATATCGTGGGCGCAACCAACTGCGCCACGCGCCTGCGCGTCGAGGTCGCAGACCCTTCCATCGTTGCAGATAATGCGTCGTTTGTCGCGGTGGGCGCCAAGGGCCTCATCATTACGGGCAAGACCGCCCAGGTGATTATTGGCATCTCCGTTCCCCGCGTTAAAGAGCATTTTGACCAGATCATGGGCCTCGAGCCGGGATTTGTGCCCACCACCTCGGCCTCCCCTGCCGCCAGCGCAGCCCATAAGCGCGGCGATATCTGCTTCTTCGATATCGACGGAACACTCGCCTGGCAAGACCCTCGAGTGGCACAAGAGCTTCCCGAGAGCGAGCGAGACCTCTCCCCCTATCCCAATGAAGCGGTCTCGCAAGCCATCCGTGATTTTGTCGCCAAGGGCAATATGGCGTTTATCTGCACAGGGCGCACGCTGAGCTGCATCCATCCAAAGCTGCTCGAGCTGCCCTGGACCGGCATCGTCTGCCTCGCGGGTGGCTATGTCGAACTTGAGGGACACGTGATTCGCGATTTGGCGATGACGCCCGGCATGCTGCAGCGCCTTGCTCCCATTCTTGAGCAATCGGACGAAGTGATTCGTTTTGAGGGACTCAATGGCGTCGTTCGCATGAGTGCCGATGCGCCCGACGCCCCGGGATACGCCCGCACCGTGGGCGATGCAATTACGCAGCTGCAACATTACAGCGCCTACAAGATTTTAATGTCCACGTCGCTTGCCAGCCGCATCGCTCAGGATCAAGCGTTTGAGCCGCTGCTCTGCTTTAACGAGCTCGAGCTCGAAGTGACCGAGATTTCGCCTCGCGAATGCACCAAGCGCGAGGGTATCCAGTCCGTACTCGACGCCCTCGATCCCCACCACGGAACCGTATACGGCATCGGCGACGCCAGCAATGACGTCTCGCTGATGAACGCCGTCGATGTCGGTATCGCCATGGGCAATGCGCCGGACTTCCTCAAGGAAAAGGCCGACTATGTCACCGACAGCATCGACCACGACGGCGTCGTCACCGCGCTCGAACACTTTGGGCTTATCTAGCCAAGCCCCTACCGCACTTGCGGCCGCATGGACCAATCGTCTTCAACCGCCGCGCTCGACGCCCTAATGTGGCAATATGTTGTCTGCATAATGCAACGATGCAACCTATCAAAGAATGCGAGAACCCGTGTCCAGTCCGTTTACCAGCTTTTTAGCCCAGCACTTTGACCAGATTAACGACTATCTGGCCACGTTCTTTGACGGACAGGCGACTTCCGCCGATATCGAGCGCTACCTGTATACCCCGCTCTCGGCATTTACGGCAAACGCTGGCAAGCGCCACCGCCCGCTCATCTGCATGCTCGCCGCCACTGCGGTAGGCGGCAGCTTTGAGAGCGCCCGCAGCGCAGCGGCGGCCATCGAGCACTTTCAGTCGGGCGCACTCATCCACGACGACATCGCCGACAACGGGCAGATTCGTCGCGGCAAGCCCTGCATGCACCTTACCGAGGGCACCGGTCTTGCCATCAACTGCGGTGACCTGGCGCTCACCATGGTCACCAAGACGGTTCTCGACGACCCCACACTCAACGCAGACGTGAAGCTTCACGTGCTCCACGAGCTTACCGAGATGATCGTCCGTACCATCGAGGGCCAAGCGCTCGACCTGGGCTGGGTCCGCGACGAGCGCTTTGACATTTCGGTCGACGATTATCTGGACATGGCGACGCACAAGACCGCGTACTACAGCGGAGCGACGCCGCTTGCCGCCGGAGCCATTATCGGCGGCGGCAGCGAAGAGCAGATTGAGGCACTGCGCGCCTTTGGGCTGCACACGGGCCTTGCCTTCCAGATTCAAGACGACCTGCTCAACTTGATCGGCACCAAGGAGGCCGCCAACAAGGACTTCCGCACCGATATCACCGAGGGCAAGCGCACCCTCGTTGCCGTGCATGCCCTGTCAGACGAGCGCTATCACGACGAGATCGAGGCAATCCTTTCCTCGGGCACCGAGGACCCTGCGCAGCTCGCACGCGCCGTGGAGATCTTCCAGGAGACCGGCTCCATCGATTACGCCCACACCTATGCGCTCGACCTGACCGCTAAGGCCAAGGCCGCTATCGAAGGCGTCGAGCTCGACCCGCATGCGTGCGAGCTCTTCCTCTCAATGGCAGATTTCTTTGTGGAGCGTCTTAACTAGCGGGGGTCATAAAACCTGTGGGCAGCGAGTTTGGGTACAAGTTGCTACACTATTGAGTGCATGTTTATAAATTGTCTCGCGTTGTCTATCCGACACACGCTCAAAATAGTACGAATGGTACGCCGAAAGGGGTTCGTTCATGGAACCTATTACCACGGGCATGCAGGGAGCAGCCGTCGAGGATGTTCAGTCCCGCCTTCTGCAGCTCGGTTACACCATCGATGCCGACGAGGTCGCCGACAAGCGCTTTGGCACCACCACCGAGCAGGCCGTTGGCACGTTTAGGCTCGATAGCGGCCTTGCGGCCGGTTATGCTGTCGATATCCCCTGCTGGAGCGCCCTGGTCGACGCCTCGTATAAGCTGGGCGACCGCACCCTGTATCTTCGCATGCCCAATTTTCACGGCGCCGACGTCAAGGCCCTGCAGCGCGCTCTCAACGTTTTGGGCTTTGCCTGTGGCGAAGACGACGGCTACTTTGGTCCGCATACCGAGGCCGCCCTGCAGCAGTTCCAGGAAAATGTCGGCCTGTTTGCCGACGGCATGGCCTTCCAGGACACCTACGCCTACATCAACCGCCTGCACCATGTGTGGGAGGGCAAGCCCTCGGTCACCGAAGCCGAGTCCCGCATCGGTTTTGCTCGCGCCGCCAACGTGCTCGAGCGCTTCCAGATCGCCGTTATCGGTGAGGACCCCATCGCACGCAGCGTTGCTTCGCGCATGTGGAACATCGCCACGGCAACGACCGACAACAGCGGCATGATGCTCTGCGACTCCGAGGTCCCAACCGACGTTGACCTGGTGCTCGAGATCGCAAGCGACGAGCTGCCCGCCGACGCCGCGCCACGCGCCACGATTGCCCTCGCCGAGTGCCACAACCTGGCCCAGCGCATCCGCACCGCCAATGTCGCCGCGCAGCAGAAGCCGGCTCGCATTCGCATTGAGCTCACGGGCATGACGCGCTACAACGGCACCTTCACGGCCAGCGACGCGCAGACGCTCGCCGTACGCCTACTCGACGGCGTTTGCGATGCCCTCGCAGATTAGGTAAACTAGACGAGTTGCTTTTGGGCAACACCACACATTGGGACGTAGTTCAACGGTAGAACTCCGGTTTTTGGTGCCGGCTGTTGGGGGTTCGAATCCCTCCGTCCCAGCCATTAAAACTGAGCGCCCTAAGCCCATAACGGCCCAGGGCGCTTTCTTGTGGGCAAGCGGAGGAATTCGAACCCGCAAGGGTGCGGAGCTGAGGAAATGCGAAGCGTTTTCCAGCGCAGCACGCAAGGAGCGAAGCGACGCAGCGGGGCGCGGCCGCCGACCAGGCGGACGCGGAATCCCTCCGTCCCACATCAGCCCAGTTCCGAAAAGCGAGCCGCCATCTACAAAGTGCCGTGTGGCCCCGGCCGGCCGGGCATTAAGTTTGTCGCGAGTTCCGCACGCAAAGAAGGCCACTTAATGTGGCCTTCGTCTTGCGCAGGACTGTAGAGCAGGAAACCTAAGCCGGTGTCCCCGCTCTCCCGGGGCCGGCGGAATTTAGTTGTTCAGCATGCGGTCGAAGCTTCCCGAGTCGCCATCCCGATAGTCGGCGGTCATCAGAATCTCCTGCGGAATGCGCCCGCCTTCACGTAGCACATTGCGGAACTGCACGCGCGTGACCATGGGCAGATCCTTGATCGTCGCCGCCAAGTTCTGCGGCACGCCCTGGTTGGCAGCCGCGCGCTCGCACTCGCCGCCGGCCTTCACGCGACGCTTATGCTCGGCGAGCATGGCGCGGTACATACCGGCATGCAGGCGAATCTCAACCACATTGGCATTGCGAGCCTGCTCGACGATGCGCGCGCCCTCGCGGTCGATATCGCCCACGTAGTAGACGTAGTTAAAGCGATAGCCGATCTCGGCCAGATAATCGTCCAGGGCATGCGAGACGCTCGCCTTGCATCCGCCGCCAAAAATCACGCCGCCCACCTTGATGCCAAAGAGCTTGGCGTGCTTGCGGCCACGCAGCAGCCTGACGATCTCGTCGTAGGTGTCCAGGTTCTCGACCATAATGAACGGCTTATCGGCGCCCAGCGTAAAGAAACCCGTAAAGTGCACGGGGCGGTTGGGGGCGACCTTGATCGCCTGCATGCTGATGCCCTTTTCGGTCATGCGCCTTATCAGGCGCTCACCGTGCTTGCCGTCAAAAGCCTTCTCGTCGTTAAAAATCTGGTAGGCACGCTGGCGGCGCGAGGCAACCGGCGTATCGGCACCTCGGTTTTGCTCGATCCAAGCCTGGATGATTGCGATTTCCTCGGCAATCTTGCGGTTGGACATCTCGTTGTGCTGAGTGCGCTGCGGCGCCTTTTTGCCGTCCTTGCCCTCGACCTTAACAATTTGAGTCTGCTGTTCCTTGATCTTAGAGAGCGCCGTAGGCGTAGGGACAACTTTGAGCAGCTGCCTGCCCAAAACGCGGGCAAGGGCAAACGCCGATACCTCGCCGTGGACGGCCGACTCGGGCTGCTGGGTAGCACTATCAGCCGCGGCAGGCTCAGCCTGTGCATGAGGCTTACGCTTGGAATCTGCCCGGGTATTACGTTCCTGCTTGGGCGCAGACGAGCGCTTTTGCGGACGATCGGACTTGGCCTCCTTCGCCGGCTGGCGCTTGACCTGATCCACCGGAGTCTCGGCCTTCTCATCTCCGTTTTGTGTCGCTGTCTTCTCGGCCGCGGCCTCGGCATTTGAGCCACGACCGCCGCGGTGACGACGACGGCGGGGCTTGCCTGAGGCGCTCTCCCCCGCCTGCTTATCAGCGGTCTGTTGAGCTTTGACCTCAGTGTCAGCCGCAGGCTGCGACTCGGAAGGTTGCTGCTCGCGAGCCGCCGGCTCAACGGTTTTCTCGGTTTGTTCGGCCTTCTCGTCCTGAGCGGTCGAAGCCGGCTCGCCCTTCTCCTGACGCTTTACGGGATACGCGCGTCCCGCAAAACCGCGGCCGGGACGACACGAACCCGGAGCCCTCTTGGCAGACTCCTCAACATCGTCTGCAACCTCGGAAGGCTCTTCAACCTCACGCGCGACATCCTGCTGCGCGGCCTTAAAGTGAGCACCGCGACGACGCTTGGGCTCTTGCGCCTCCACGGGCTTTTGCTCCTTCGCGGGCTTCTGCGACTCGGCAGCAACCTCGTTCTCAACAGCCTCGGCATCCGTCTCACCCTTTTGAGCAACGGCGCGACGGAAGCGCTCCTGCTGGGCGCGGCGCTGCGCATCGCGCTTGCCACCCCCGCCAAAACCGCCGCGTCCTGCCTTGGCCGTAAAGGCGCGCACGACGTTCTCATCGAGCAACTCATCGGTATCGACATGCTCACGCGGAGCAGCTTCTTCCACAGCAGGCACGTCAGCGAAATCCTCGACGACAAAATCTTCGACGGACTCGGCAGGTTGCTCCTGGGCATCGCGGATCTCGGCATTGATGGTATAGAACGCCGGGCGCCCGTTAATGCCACTACCCTCGATCTTGGTCACGATATTTGCCGCGATAAGCTCATCGCGCATCGCCTTGGTGTCGCACTCCTTATCGACGGAGCGGAAAATCTGCGCCAGCGCACTCGACTTAATCTTGAGCGCCTTGCGGCAAAGCAGGTCGTAGGCAACCAGCTTGGCACGCTCGGCAGAAAGCGATGTCTGGCTGCTCAGACGCTCAGCCAGGGCATCGACATTGTTTTGATTATCGGAATATACCGTCTTGGCCACGGGGCCCCTTTCATATGCACACATATACGTCCATATGGTACAACGCACGAGCCTATCCACGCAAAACATCTGCGAGAACGCCCTTGCACCACCTGTTATCACAAGAAAAAAGACCGGGTCCGCTTGATTGCGGACCCGGTCTTTCCGAGTCAAATAGATGGGAGATTCAACCCGTCCGACCGACTAGGCCTTAGCGGCCTCGGCGTCGGCAGGAGCTTCAGCGGCAGCGGCGCGACCGTACTCGGCCTTGCCCATCTCGGACCACTCGGGCTCCTCGTCGGGCATGGAGCCAGCCTCCTTGCCGAAGAACTCCTTGAGGCAGTTGACGGCGACGATGAGGCCCAGGACCATCAGCAGAACGGCAAAGACGAGCTGCAGGCCCTTGGTGGCGGCGACGGAGACGGCGGCCGTGGTGGCGGTAGCCGGGATGGTACCGAAGAAACCGTAGGCCTGGACGGCGGTCATGCAGCCCATGGCGCTCTGGACCAGCGAGGTGAACGTGCAGCAGAGCAGGAAGGCGACGGGCACGTAGAGCATCCAGCCCTTGCGACCGGTGCACTTGCAGAACACGGCGAGGGTGATCATGGTCATACCGCCGAGCAGCTGGTTGGAAGCACCAAAGAGCGGCCAGATGTTGGCATAGCCACCAAAAGCGAGGGCGAGACCGGGAAGCAGGGTAACGACCGTGGCGAACCAGGGGTTGCCGAGGACCTTCATATAGCCGGCCTTGGACTCGATGGCCAGAGCATCGTTGGTCTGGGCAAAGAACTCGGAGAACGAGGTGCGGGCGATGCGGGCGACGGCGTCGAGCGAGGTCAGGGCCAGAGCGGAGACGTTCATAGTCATGAAGACGATAGCGAGCGTGCCGTCAACACCGAAGGCCTGCATACCGCGGGAGATGCCAGCGGCGAAGATCTGGAACGGGGTGGAAGCGACACCAGCGTTGAGGGCGCCGGTACCGGCGGTGTTCATATCGGAGAACATGATGCCGGCGACGATGATGGCAAGGATGCCGACGAAGGACTCGACGATCATTGCGCCGTAACCGACCTTGACGGCGTCCTGCTCCTTCTCGACCTGCTTAGAAGAGGTGCCGGAAGAAACGAGGCTGTGGAAACCGGAGAGAGCACCGCAAGCGACGGAGACGAACAGGACCGGGAACATCATGCCGGAGGCAGTGGAGAAGCCGGTGAAGACCGGAGCGGTGATGGTGGCCTGACCGTTGACGCCCAGGACGACGATGCCGAGGACAGCGCAAACGATCATGACGATCATCATGATGGAAGTGAGGTAGTCACGCGGGGTCTTGAGCATCTGGATGGGCATAGCGCCAGCGAAGACCAGGTAGACCATGACGACGGCGAACCACTGGAACTTATCCAGGTAGACCGGGAACTGCATACCGACGGCGAACATGAGAACCATGAGGACCACGCCGGTGACGAACTCGGTAGCACCGGTGAGGTTGAACTTCTTCTGGGCCCAACCAAAGGCGATAGCGACGAAGGTGAACAGGATGGAGATGGTACCAGCGCAGCCGGCGGCATAGGACTTGGTGAAGTCGATGGCACCGGTAGCAGCACCAGAAGCGTCAACGGCCGGGGTGAACATGAACGTCTTGCAGACCATGTCGGTGAAGGCGGCGATGACGATGATGCAGAACAGCCAGCAGAACAGCAGGAACAGGCGACGGCCGGTCTTGCCGATGTACTTCTCGATGAGCTGAGCGAGCGACTTGCCGTTGTTCTTCATCGAGGCATACAGGGCGCCAAAGTCGTGGACGGCGCCAAAGAAGATGCCGCCGACGAGGACCCAGAGCACGACGGGCAGCCAGCCAAAAGCCATGGCGACGATCGTACCCGTAACAGGGCCGGCACCGCAGATCGAGCTGAACTGGTGCGAGAACGCGGTGAAGGCAGAGACGGGCGAGAAGCTCTTGCCGTCCTTCATGCGCTTGGCCGGCGTGAGGGCCTCTTTGTCAACGCCCCACTTGTTGGCCAGCCATCGGCCATAGCCCAGATAGCCGCAGGCGAGCACCGCCGCGGCCACAACCATGAGCAAAACTCCGTTCATTACATTTCCTCCTCTAAAAAGAACTTCTCAAACATAAAAAATGAGGGCCGTCGGTTGCGCTCGACGGCCCTCATCTTCATCAGCCGCCCGTTATCGTACGGGCTAGCTGTATGTGCTAACCCGCATCAGATAATTACTACGCTGATAATGTTTAGCTGATGCGTGAACATGTCTAAAAAATCCTCTTCAATCATGATGCGAACGATCCGTACGTGTTCACATCCCCCAGTGGTTGAAAAAGGAGTATGAAACTTTAGTTACCTAAAGTCAACGCAAATTTGTAATGAATTTTCAACTATTTTTGAATTTCTCGGTATAAAACGCCATTGACCTCGGACTTTACCCAACAAAAGTTTTTGCATGAGAGATGCCCCTCGGGAGCCGCGGGAGCCGGGCGGCGCATATGAACTTTCCTGCTCTACAGTCCTGCGCAAGACGGAAAGCACATTAAGTGCTTTCCTTTGCGTG
>UQSB01000044.1 GCA_900543505.1 uncultured Collinsella sp.
GAGTTGTTCTGGCCCAGGCCGTTTTGATAGGCGCGCTCTTCCTCGTACAGGCGACCGAGCGTGGGGGCATCGACGTTCTCGGCAAAGACCGAGAACTTGCCGGCGCGCAGCTGCGGATCGATCATAAAGCGCACGAGGGGCTCGCCGACAAAGACATAGCGGCGCTTTTCGGCCTGCGCCTTCACAAACTCGCGGACCTCGCGCGAAAGCTCGGGGTAGAACGGGGCGAGCATGGGATCGTCGTCGGCGGCGATAAGGATGGTATAGAGTGCCGGCGCCGTGTTGACGCCATTAATCACCAGAGTCTGATCCTCCATGTCGCGAGCGGCCTGCTTGGCAAGCTTCTTAAAGGAGAACGGGGCACGGGTGGCACCGAAGATGCCGGCCACGTGGTCCTCGAAGATGTTCAGGAAGTTCACGAAAGATCACTCTCCGTATAGGTTCTTTGGTATCCGAGCAAATATAGGCATATCCCAACGATTATAGAGGATAGGGTTCCCGCAACCGCCGCCTTGGCGACGACCGCGGCTGCAAGGCCGGCAATTTCCATATGGTGTGCAAGACAGGACGCCGCTGCGCAGCCGATGCCGGTGACAGCGATGGCAGCGATTGCGGCAAGGTTTGAGCCCTGATCGGCACGCTTGGCATGGGCATTGAGCAGCGCGGATGACGCTGCGGCAGTTGCCGCGACCAGCACAAAGGCAGCCCAAAGGAGCGGGTCTCCCAGCGCTGCGGCAACGTTACCGAGCCCCAGCACGCCTCCGGCTGAAAGCGCGACCGTGGCCAGACGGGCAAAAAGCGCGCCCATGCCCGTTGCCGCGGCGGCGCTTGCCGGGCCGAGCCAAAATGACGCGACGCCGGCGGCGACCCCAGCTGCCAGGAAGGTATTGCCGGTCAGACAGCCAAGCGCGAGTGCACAGGTGAGCGTGGCGCTCGCGGCAGCCTCGGTGCGACCCCAGGCGATCCACCAACCGGACATGGCGGCGGCAAAGATCACCGCGACGGGCAGCATCGACAGGATGCCCTGTGCCTGCATGGTGGCGTTGGCCATGAGCACCAAAAAGCCCACAGCCGAGATGGCCGAGCCAATCTGGGGGGCCAGGCCAGCCGCCGCTCCGATCGCGATGGCCGCAATGACCAGGCCGGGAAGCGCCGCGACCCCGGCCGCTTGCATCAGCAAAAAGCTAAAGGTTCCGCACGCTAGCGCCGAGATAGCGCGCATGGTGTAGTCGCGCGCATGGCTCCAGCGCGTGCCCGCCCAGCCGAGTGCGGGGTCGACCTCTATGGCGTCGTCCTCATAGTGCGACGGCTCGATATCGTCGGGCTCCTGCTCGTCATCCGAAAGCTCGCCAACCATTTGCTCCAAGCTGCGACGACCCTCGCGTACGCTGCCCAGACCGGCAAGGAGCTGGTCGCAAAATGCCTCGATGCTGTTGGGGCGGTCCTGCGGCATGGGGGAGAGTGCGCTCATGAGCGCGGCCTCGGCTCCCGGGGGAAAGTGTGGTATCAGCTCGCTGGGATAGGTGGCGCCGCCGATGATGCGGCCGAGCGAGTCGGCGGGCGTGGCCGCCATAAAGGGAGCGCTGCCGCACAGGCCCTCGTAGATCACACAGGCGAGGGCAAAGACATCGGCGCGCTCGTCGACCGTGCCGGTCTCGATATCGAGCTGCTCGGGCGGCATGTAGCCGATGGTGCCGCCGCGTGAGCCGCCAAAGCCACCGGCAGACGACAGTCGCGCCATGCCAAAGTCGGTGAGCTTTACATTGCCCGAGTGGTCGATGAGCACGTTGGCGGGCTTAATGTCCAGGTGGAGTACGCCATTACTGTGGGCGAAGGTGAGCGCCTGGCCCAGGGCATCGGCAATGGCCGCGGCCTCGTCAAAGGTAAGTGAGTGGCCGTCCGCGCGGTGCAAAAACTCGGCCAGCGACATGCCATCGACATATTCCATAACCAGGTAGGCATAGGCTGTGTCGTGCGTAAAGTCGATGACCTGCACGATGTTGGGATGTTGAAGCATGGCGGCAGTGTGCGCCTCGCGCAGGACATCCATGATGTCGCTAGCGGGCATGCCGGCACCGTTGATAAGGGGGATGCGTTTAATGGCGACGCGGCGGCGCAGGTGCGTGTCGCGGCAGATCTCGATGGAGCCAAAACCGCCGGTCGCAAGTGTCTCGAGCGGCTGGTACCGCTTGAGCAGCTCGCGAGAGCTGGTGCCCTCCAAAGGAACGTCCGGCGAGAACCGGGCGGTATGTTGCGAGAAAAGCGGCATGGCCAACCCTCGTGCGTTTAAAGTTCGTTTGCGAGCGGCGGGCGTGGGGCCGAGCCATTCGCGGTGGCATAGATGCTGCTAGTGTAGCACGCTCGGGTGCATGGGGAGGATAGCGGGATGCGAGGCTGTCTGTCTGGTTTGGTCTTAGCGCTTCTTCTTGTTCTTCTTCTGCTTGCGCTGCTTGCCTTTGGTCTCCTGGGGCTTGTCGCCCTGCTTGGCCTCGGCGGCGGCCTTCTCGGCCTTCATCTTCTTGCGTTTGGTCTCGATGCGGAGTTTTTTGTTGATGCGCGCCTTGAGGAAGGGGCCAAACTGCTCGGCATCGCCGCGAACAAAGGTGTCCTTGGGGATCGTCACGCCCTGGTCGGCGAACATAGCCACAAAGATGCGCTCGCCGTCGAGCACGTGGTCGAGCTTCTCAAACGGGAAGAACTGCGACTTGCCGCTCTTGCCCCAGACCATCAGGCCGTCCTCGTTGGCGGCGACGCGGCGGTAGCGGCCGCCCATGGACTCGTCGGCCTCGACGGCATCGATAAAATCGCGGGCGAGCGTGTGGTGCAGGTTTTTGCTCCACCAGGCCAAAAAAGCACCGAACACGATCAGGACGACGCCGAACTTGATCCAGTTGCCACCGGCTACCAGCATGCCGATGCCGATGAGCACGGCAATCGCGGCGGCGACGTACAGGGAGCCACGGCGCCTGGGCGAGGCGACCAGGCGGGCGAAGTCGGTGACGAGGTCGTTTTCGTACTGATACTCGTTGAGGTACAGAATGCCGTCATCGGCCGCGGCCTGCGCCTCGAGCGCGACCTCGACTTGGTCGGCTGCTTCGGAGGGAATGAGGTTGCTCTCTGCGTCTGCCATGCTCCTTGGACTCCTATCGCGGCGGGCTCGCCGTACGGGTTATTATGGAATGCAGTATGCCGTGCGACCGCATGGCCGCCGCGGCAACAAGACTCAGTATACCCGGGGGAGCACCCATGGAATCGTTGTACCGAAAGTATCGCCCGCTCACCTTCGACTCCGTGGTGGGCCAGCAGCATATCGTCTCGACGCTCGAGCACGCCATCACCGAGGGGCGCCTGTCCCACGCCTACCTGTTCTGCGGACCGCGCGGCACGGGCAAGACCACCATGGCGCGCATTCTGGCCAAGGCGCTGCTGTGCCGCAATGCCGAGGCGGCGCGCGCCGAGGGAGCAAGCGGCTGCATGCCCGACGGCACCTGCGAGGAGTGCGAACTCATCGCCGAGGGCAACCATCCGGACGTCTACGAGCTCGATGCCGCAAGCCGCACGGGCGTGGACAACGTGCGCGAGGAGATCATCAACTCCGTCAACTTTGCCCCGGTGCGCGGCAAGTACAAGATTTATATCATCGACGAGGTCCACATGCTCACAACGGCGGCGTTTAACGCGCTGCTCAAGACGCTCGAGGAGCCGCCGGCGCACGTGATCTTTGTGCTGTGCACCACCGACCCGCAAAAGATTCTGGAGACCATCCTCTCGCGCTGCCAGCGTTTCGATTTCCATCGTATCGGCAACGAGGATATTGAGCATCGCCTGGCATACGTGTGCGAGCAGGAGGGCTTCGATTACGACGATGAGGCGCTGGCTATCGTGGCGCGCCATGCCAAGGGCGGTATGCGCGACGCGTTGTCCACGCTGGAGCAGCTGAGCGTCTTTGGCAACGGTTCTGTGCATGCGGACGACGCCCGCTCGCTTTTAGGCGAGGTTTCGGACCAGATTCTGGGCGAGTTTTCCCGCGCCATTGCCGATCGCGATGTTGCCGAGCTCTATGGACTGATCCGTGCGCAGGTCGAGGAAGGAAACGACCTGCTGGAGCTGACGCGCGACCTGGTGGCGCATGTGCGTGACGTGTACGTTGCCTGCGTTGCCGGTGCCCGTGCCGAGCTGTTTGAGGGCGGCTCCGAGCAGGCCGAGGCGCTTGCTGCCGAGGCCGCTGCCTTTGGCGAGCATCCTGCCGACCGCCTGGCCCGTGTGCTGACGGTGCTCGACGATGCCGCACTGGAGATGAGGGGCGCGAGCGACGTGCGCCTGGTGCTCGAGATCGCCTGCACGCGCCTGGCACGTCCCGAGGCCGATTTAACGATTGAGGCATTGGCCGAGCGCGTGGCCCGCTTGGAGGCCATGGTTGCCAACGGCGCCGTGCCGGCGAGCGTGGCTGCTGCTCAGGCCGCCGCGCCTGCAGCATCCGTACCCGCTGCTGCCCAACAGCCGACGCTAATTTCGGGCGCTCGTGCTGCCGCTCCGGCGGCATCCGCTGCCCCCGCTGCTACGTCCGCGCGCCAGGGCGGTATGCCTTGGGACCGTGGTGCTGCTGTTCCGGCTGCCCAGCCTGCGTCCCGTTCTGCGTCCGTGTCAGCTTCCAAGCCTGCAGCGCCTGCACCTCAGCCTGCGCCGACTCCGACGCCTCAGCCCGTTGCGGCTCCCGCGCCTGCCACCGCTCCGGCACCTAAGCCCCAGTCCAACAATGCCGCCCAGGTTGCCGCCGCCGGTACTGCCGAGACGCCCGCGGTCGAGGATGCCGGAGAGCTGCAGCGCAAATGGGCCGAGGTTGTCGAGCGTGTCAAGGCGCGTCAGGCTTCCTACGCGGGGCTTTTGCTCAATGCCCGCGCCACGGCTGACGACGGCTCCAGGCTCACGGTCTCGTTCCCCGCGGGCTCGACCTTTGCCATCAAGATGCTTGGACGCGCCGACACGCAGTCGGTGGTCCTGCCGACAGTCAGTGCGGTCTTCGGTCGTCGTACCGTCGACTATGTCCTGGATGGGGGTGGCACGCCGGCTCCTCAACATGAGGAGCATTCTCCATCTGCACGGGCTGCGGTATCTGCGGACCCGCAACCCGTGTCCTCGGCGGCCCCTGCATCCTCGAGCGCCAGCGCGACGCAGCCAAAAGCAGCACCGATAGCGGCGCCGACCCCGTCGGCGCCTAAGCCCGTCATGGCCAAACCGGCTGCTCCGACACCCGCGCCCAAGCCTGCCTCGCCCGCGCCCAAGTCGTCTGACCTGGGCAAAGCCCCCTGGCTGCGCTCCGACAACCCCGCCGGCGCTCCTGCCACGGGCAAGCTCCCGACCGAGCCCGCGCCCCGAGCGCCCGAGCGCGCGTCCGCTCCCAAGGCTCAGCCCGCCGCGCCGTCTGCGCCATGGGAATCCGAGCAGGTTCCCTACGACGATGCCATGGTTGGCGGTTTTGTTGCCGATGCTGGTGGGGACGATCTGCTTCCGTTCGACGTGCCGGGTGCGGCGTCCGCGCCCAAGTCCGCTGCAACTGCCCCCAAAGAGGAGGACGCTCCTGCAGCTCCCTGGGAGTCCAACTCCGGTGCGGGCGGCCCCTTCGGCCATCAGGGTGCAGCCCCGAGCATCCCGCAGACCGAGGACGAGGCCAAAGCCCTCATCCGCAGCGTCTTCGGCCAGTCCACCATCTTCAAGCCGGTGGAGTAGCTGCGCAGGCGGGTATACTGCTCAAGAAGAGAACCCCTTGCCCGGGCGCATCTGTATTTCGGACATGTGCAACGTGGTGCCGCGTATATCGCATTCGAGCAGACAGGCGCGTGACGGTCGGCCTAGGATGCTGAGGTCGATACGATACGTCGCATGGCTGTCCGTGTACTCGACTTGCTCGGCGTTGACGGTTGCTCCGATTGTAAATAAAGAGCCCAGTTCGGCATCGACAATCTTGGAGTCCTTTATCTTGACCTTGAACTCTTGGTAGAGGGACGGGCTGTTGTAGTAAATGGTTCGGGTTCCGTCGGTGCATTCATCGGTCGTCTCCCATTTGACGACGGGCTGGTCCGAGCTGGCTATCAGCAGTTCTGCTCCAAAAGCTATGGCATGGGTGATGATAACCAGTAATACCCAGACGACAAAGAGATAGAGAACCACATATGCAACGGGGTGTTTTGAGCGGATGTTTTGGAGTACGGCTGGGACATTCACGAGGGCACCTCCAAATCGTCATCTATGACAATCAAATTATACCCAGCCGCCATGCGTGCCGCCTCGAGCAGCGGCTCGGCATTTTGCCATGTAGCCTTGTAGCCCTACGCATAAACTGCCTGGTTCCAGCTCTGCTAGATGTAGCTTGAGATAATTATGCAACCTTGCATAATTCGACCTTGCATAATCTTGGGCGTGCGTCACGCTCAAGGACATGTATATCGACTGAGGTAGCGTGTCCGCCCCGCTTGCTTGCCCCGCGCCGTGGTACGATTTTTGAGTTTGAAAGTCCCGTCGCGCTCCGGCTGCCCTTGCAGCTTGTCGCGCGGCCGCACGTAAAGGAGCCATCATGGCCGGTATGAACATGCAGCAAATGATGAAGCAGGCTCGCAAGATGCAGGAGCAGCTTGCCGCCGCGCAGGAAAACCTTAAGTCCCAGACCGTCGACGCCTCTGCCGGCGGCGGCATGGTCAAGGTGACCGTTAACGGCGAGATGGAGCTCGTCAACCTCACCATCGACCCCGATGCCCTCGATCCCGAGGACGTCGATATGCTGCAGGACATGATCATGGCTGCCGTCAACGAGGCCGTCCGCGGTGTCAACGAGCTCGCCAACAAGCAGATGGGCGCCATCACCGGCGGCCTCAACATCCCGGGCATGCCGTTCTAAGACACGCATATATATGAGTGCCAACCATAGTCTGCAAAAATTGCTCGATGAGCTGGGCCGTCTGCCGGGCATTGGTCCCAAGTCGGCCCAGCGCATCGCCTATTACCTGCTCGAGGCCGATGCCGAGGAGGCGCGCCGCCTGGCCGAGGCTATCCTGGAGGTTAAGCAGGAGGTTCACTTTTGCAGCCGCTGCTTTAACTACGCCACGGCCGACGAGTGCTCCATCTGCCAGGATTCGATGCGCGATACCACTCGCATTTGCGTGGTGGGCGAGCCGCGCGATGTCCAGGCGATTGAGCGCACGGGCAGCTACTACGGTCTCTACCACGTATTGGGCGGCGTGATCAGTCCCATGGACAAGATTGGTCCCGAGCAGTTGCACATTCGTGAGCTGCTGGCACGCTTGGGCCACGAGGACATCCACGAGGTCATCATCGCCACCAACCCCAATATCGAGGGCGAGACCACGGCGAGCTACCTGGCCCGCACTATCAAGCCGCTGGGCGTCGAGGTGTCGCGTCTGGCGAGCGGTCTGCCCGTGGGCGGCGACCTGGAGTATGCCGACGAGCTTACGCTCGGGCGCGCCATCGAGGCCCGTCGCACGATTTAGGTGGCGAGCCTGCTCCTGCCGTATGTTTTCCTCGCGACGCACGGGGTAGTCATAATTTCCCCGTGCGACTGTAAGTTTGTTGTGCAACAAAGATGCTTTGTATCCGCTTATCGCATGGATGCTTCCACTCGCATCCTTAATTTGCCCATTCGTTGCGCAACCTTTTGGGTTCGCTGATACACTCAAATATGGATTCGAATGAATGCGCCGCTCCCGAGCGGCGTGTTTTTGTTGGAGGAGAACGCATGCGGCCCGGTGGCACTCAGACAAAGCGCGGCACCGCGGTGCGCATGCGACGCCGACTGGGCTTGGCGCCGCGGGCGTACGCACTGCTGTCTTGCTCGCTGGTGCTGGTCATAGCTGGCGTTTCTGCCTATGGCATGACCGTGCCGTCCATGATGCAGGCACATGCCGCACGCGAACCGCGCGTGGGGCATGAGGTCAAAAGTGATCTGGGCACCACGACTGGATATGCTTGGGCAAGTGTGGTCGCGCATATTGTGTTTGGCGCCGACGACGCGGACGGCGCCGAGGCCCCGGACAACGAAGTCACGCTTGCCAATGGCAAAACCATCGTGCTCACCAACACCAAGATCATCGATCGGTTGTCCAACAATAGCGTGGCGGCAACGGTGAATAAGGTCGAGCAGCAGAAGGAGCAGGACGCCCAGCAGTCCGGAAAGCCCGGTAGCTCGGATACTTCTGGCTCCGGCTCGGATTCGTCGAGTTCGGGCGGCGGCTCTGGGTCGGGTTCCTCTGCCGGAGGGTCTGGAAACGGCGGCTCGACGGGCGGCAACACTGACAACGATGCAAACTCCGGTGGCCTTTCCGCTGCTGAGGAAGAGAGCATTCACAGTTGGCTTGTGACCAAGTACAACATGCTCGACGGCTATGTTTCTCGTGCCAATGACGTGGTTTCGACCTATAACTCTACGGGAGATCCCAGGCCGTGCGACAGCCTGGTCGGGGAGATGTTTGTCATTCGAGCCGAGTTCGGTCGTCAGACATTCTCGCCCCGGTCAAAGTGGTATCAGCAGTATGCCAATCTGTGGGGCTGTTACACCAACCTATGTCAATGGGTCGGCCATTACGGCGATGATGACGTCGCGCTCGGTAACTTCAACAATAACGTGGCGGCGCTTGCCCTATGATGACCGATCTTGCATCCACCACACCACAATCGCTCGGTCGCGATCCCATGGTCGGCCTGCGCCTGGCGCGTGTCGACGGGTTTGAGCCGGCCATTGCGCTCGGTCAGGACGAACTGCCTGCCTATCTGCGTCGTTTTACGATACTGTTTGCCGACGATGCCACCATGCGCCGTGGCGGTATCGGCCGCGTGACGCGTGCCGTCAACGCCCAAGGCGAGGCCGTAGCACTCAAACAGCTCATCTTGCCGACGCGCGATGAGTTTGACGACGATGCCGCCCATGAGGCGCTGGTCGCCAAGTTCAAAGCGGCATTTCGCGAGGAATATGAATGCCATCGCGCCCTTTCGGGCCTTAAGGGCTTTCCCCGCCTCTATGGCTGGGGCGAGGTTGACGGTGTGCCTGCAATTGTCATGGAATGGGTCGAGGGCGAGACGCTCGCCCGCTTGCGCTCGCGCTTTGCCGTGGACGATGCCGGCCGCCTATCGCCGCTTGTGGCGGCGCGCTTGGGGCGCGACCTGTTCGACCTGCTCTGCCGCATGAGCCTGGTGGGGGAGGGCTTTGTCCATCGCGATATCTCGCCCGCTAATATTATGGTGCGTACGGCGCGTCTACCGCTTGACCGGCAGCTTGCCGAGGGCACCTTTGACCTGTGCCTGATCGACTTTGGCTCGTCGCTGGCGCTCGAGCCTGCGTCGGCCGTGGCCGGTACCGGCGGCAAGGCGTCGTTTACGGAGCGCTATGCCACGCTGCGTCGCGCGACGGTTGCCTATGCCCCGCCCGAGATGCTCACCGACGATATTCCCGACCTGCGCGCTTTGCGTATGTCGCCGGCGATCGACGTCTATGCCGCAGCAAGCACGGTTTACGAGCTCATTGCCGGCGCCGCGCCATACGAAGCCGCGCCGAGCGCTTCGGGCACCTCGGGTTCGCGCAAAAAGACGCGCGACATCGCCAGCCCCTACCGTCTCAAGATGGACACGCGGCCCGACTATCCCATTGGTGCCCATGCGCCCGGTTGCGATTTGACTCAGCTGCTTCGTCGTGAGCCCGATGTGGCGCTCGCCGCGGCCGAGCAGGCCCAGCAGCTGGGGCTTGAGCCGGATTCCGAGGAGCTACGCGATGCGCTGGCGTTTGTCGATGCCCAGCTGTTCGACGTGGTGATGGCCTGTCTGTCCAGCCATCAAAAAGATCGTCCCGAGCCGGCGGCGGTCGAGGCGGCGCTCTCGGCGTTTTGTGACCACTATGCGCAAAATGTCGGTCGTTCGCTCCGCGGCGAGCCGCTCACGCCGTGCCCCATGGATGCGTCTGGCCGCGCGGTTCGTCGCGCGCTGATGGTCGGCGCGGCGGTCGTCTGTGGCGTGGTTTGGGCTGTGGTCGTGGTTTCGGCCGCGCTGCTGGCGTCGGGCGCTCGCGTGACGGCGACTTTGGGATCGCTCGTGTGGTCTGGGTCGATACCGGGTATTATTGCCGCACTGGCGTTGGCGCTGCCAGGCATAGCCGGCGTTGTCGCGGGGGCACTTGCGCGCAATCGGCGCTCGGGCTTCCTGCAGGGTGTGCTTGCGCTTTCTGCCTGCGAGGTTCCGGTGCTGGTTGTGGCTGCATGTAGCGTATTTTCCCAACGCGCCGTGATGGGCGGCCTTGTTGCCGCTCTGGTTGCAACCTATACGCTTACGTGGTTTTTGCTTGCGATGGGCTTTGCCTTTGAACTTCCCGTTTCGGCACCGCGACGCACAAAAGTCCAGATGGCGACTCCGCTTGCCGGTGGAGCCGCAGCTGCCCGTACTTTTGGCGGACCTGTCGAAGTATCGTCCGATTCTATTTCTACGACCAAGGAGGCCTAGGTCATGGCACCTCAAGTTGAGCTCACCCCATGCGGGGCCATGTTTGACATCTTTAAGCGCGCGGCGCATTTGAGCCATATCGAGCTGTGCGGCTTGGTGCTTTCGTCCCGTCCGCTCGCCGACGGCCGCAGCCCGCAGAGCCGAGCCGCCGATCGCTCTTGGGTTTCCCGCTTTATCGTTCGCGCGCCGGTCGGCACGCTTCAGCAGCGCTACTTTGCCGAATACGGTACCTCGGCTGCGCGTATTATGTCGCAACTGGCCCTGCGCCAGCGCAATCCCATGGACTCCACGGCTGTGATCAATATGGTGTGCGGCCCTGCAGGTGAACCGATGGTACGCGCGCTCGAAGAGTGCCACCAGGACACGAATCTCTATCGCAACGCGCTCGATCGCCTGTCCCAGGCGGCGGAACTCATGCCCGCCGAGCGCGCCGAGGCCGTGCTGGTGCTGTTTGTCGCCGTCGGTTGTTCGGCGGATGTGCGGTCCTCGGTGAACTATGCCATCGACTACGCGCACGCGACCTGTGGCGGAGGCACCTCCACGCCGCGTTCGCTTGGCATGTCGATGACCGCGGGCGAGCGCGAACCCGCCCCGGCGCATCCCTTGGGCTTGCTGCGCGTGCAAAACAGTTTTGTCGTGAGCGCCCCGCGTTGGATTCAGCCGAGCGAGCAGGGTGTTGAGATTGGCGCGCTGGCCACTGGTGAGGGCGATATTACCGACGTCGGCGACGATGTCTCGGCCCGCCATGCCCATATCTGGTGCGATGCTCAAAATATCTGGCACGTCGAGGACTTGTCGTCTACCAACGGAACCGTGGTGGTAAACGGGGCCACGCGCGTCTGCATTCAAGTCGAGCCCGGCCGTTCCGCCCAACTCAATCCCGGCGACGAGCTCAAGCTCGGCGAATCCACTACCTACGCCATCCTCTTCGGTGCCCTCTAGCCGGCAGTTAAGGACGTTCCTTTTCTGCCGGCACTTGGGGACACTCCTCGGCGCGCCAGAGCCGGTCGCCTGGGGATGGAGAGGCCATTTTGGCCCTTGGCGGTCAGTCGGGGCGAAACTAGAAGATCTTTCCGATTCGCGGCTGTTCATGCTTGTAGAGCATCTAAAACAATAGGATGTTATTCTGGAATATGCCGGGTGCGTGAACTTGCCTGTCTTAGCCTTAATAAGGTATAGGGGAGTTTGGCTCAGGGGTTCCGTGTTGTTCTTCAGCGCAGTATTGTGGGACAGATTTGCTGAGATTGGCGCCTTACACCGCAGAGCGCACGGAAGGCTCTCGATTTGTGTTCTGGCCCCAGAATACAGGGCCTGATACTTACCAACTGTGGCATGGATGTAACATCTGTAGAAATCAACCCTTTTGTTGTCGACCTTTGTAAGAAAAACACTGCCATCAACTCTTTGGATGACGAAACTAGGGTGCTTGAGGGGAGCCTTTACTCCCCTCTGAGAGATGACTCATGTTTTTCGCTTGTCGTTGTGAATCCTCCGTTACTGCCGATTCCGGATGAGATTCCTTATCCCTTCGTTTGAGATGGAGGACAATCGGGTCTGGATAAAACACTTCGTATTCTTAAGGGTGGCGATACGCATTTAGAGAAAAACGGTAAATACTGCTAATAGGGGTGACGACGATGGTGCGGGGGCGACCCGCGATGCTCTCATCAATACGTCGGATACTTGGGAAATCAGGTCTAGATGCATGTATGATGATGCTGTGTGGCTATTCAATTAATCCGCGTTCCGAATGGGTGCAGGGTATAGCTGCGACATCGTATGCTTTTGACCCGGCGCGATACTCAGATATTTCTGAGGCGGTTGACGAAGTTTATACGCACAATGCCGCGCAAGGCGTTTCGGAAGTTTGCACATCTACGTTACGGGCTTAGGTTTCTTCAAGCGAGCAGGCCGGTTGCGTTATTTCGAGCGATTTTTCTAGTCTAGACGACAAAAGGCAAAGGATTTGATGGGTATAAAACGCGGACGTTTGTGGGCGGATGCTCAAATCTATTGTGGCAATCGGGCGGTTGAAAAAGATATTTCAACCGCCCGATTGCCAGGTTCGTCGGAGGAGATGTCCGATTCCGACTCTCTTGTAGGAAGAGCTTGAGATCGTATTGGCCCAAGGCAATCTTAAAGCAGTCTCATTGGCAAATCTTCGCTCCTGTTGTGTTGAGGTGTAAGGTATCAGTGATTGATGTTTTGTGGCGGGTAGATTGGGGCCTTCCTTGATTCGATGCGTTCTCTCGAGGTTCATCAGAGCAAAAGGGGCTTTCGTCTTCATTGCTATCACGGTGATTGGAACCGCTCTCTCCTATGCCATGCCATACGTGAACGGGAAATTCTTAGATTTTCTTCTCGGTAACCGCATCGAAAGAGACGCCGTACTCTTCGCGCTCCTGGTTGCGTCAATAGGAGTTTTCTCCACCCTCTTTACTTATTTTGCAGGAACACTTTCCATTCGCATAACCACGAGACTTTCCTTTGATCTTCTCAGGGAGGCCGTCTTGCGTTTTGAAAGAGACGATTACTTGGTGAGTCGGACCATCGATCCAGCCTATACAACGCAACGGATTATTTCCGACTCTAGCGTGGTCTCATCCTTCGTTTTGGCGAATTTTATCAGTGCGCCGCTGTCCATTGTAGCCATTCCCATCGTATTGCTTATCATATGGTCAATTGATTCAACTCTCGCGGTGTTTTCCATCATTCTCCTCATCGTGTATTTCTGTGTAATTACTGGGTTGAGGAAACTTTTGTATAGGGTCACGTATGAGAAGAAAGAGGCGGACAGCGCCTTTTACGCCGCAATTGCATCGCAGCTTAATCAGATTCTCAACATTCAACTGACATCTTCGTACGGCAAGAGCGAACAAGCGCTCGACGCTGGGTTTAAGAGCTATTTTCCCAAAGTTTTGCGCTCCGGAAAGCTATCATATTCTCTGACATCGCTCGATGGTCTTTTCGCAGCGTTGTTTCAAGCGGTGATACTTGTTGTTTCCGGAGTACGAATCATTAACGGAACTATGTCAATAGGCGAGTACACTATCATCGGTACATACTTCGCGGTTCTCTTTAAGACTTTGAAAAGTATGATGTCATTGTTCAAATCCTATCAAGATGCCAAAGCATCATGGGATAGGACGGCTATCGCGACGAGAGAAAAGGAGAGATCGGGGTGGAATCGGACCGATTTAGCTAAACTCGATGAAATAAATGACATTTCGGTATCTGATTTGGAATTCTCGGTTGCCCTTCCAGACGGATCTGTCCGAGAGGTCCTCGGCGGGTTTTCTTTCAAGTTTTCCGGTCCTGGTACATATTGCATAGTTGGGGAAAACGGAAGAGGCAAGACGTCACTTCTTTACTTGATGCTCGGGCTATACTCATCGAAAGGCAAAGTAAAATACAACGGCGTGCCAATCGAAGAATGCGACTTGGATTACATACGTGCGAGAGAGATATCGTGCTGCCCACAGTCGTGCTTCGCGCCGGACGAAACGGTGAAAGAGCTGTTAGAGTATTTCGACACGCCCTTTTCTTCCTATCACCGGGGTGTAGATGGCCTACTTTCGCTGGAAAACAGCGTGAAGGAGTTGCTCGGGAAACGTTGCTCCGCGCTTTCGGGCGGTGAGCTGCGCCGAGTGTACTTATGGTCGGCGATTTCACGCAAGTCGTCAGTTTTGGTACTCGACGAGCCCACGACTGGGTTAGACGCTGTAAGCCGCGCCGAGCTTGCGGCCTATGTTAAGCGCAACAAGCAAAGCCAGCTGATCATCATTGTCTCTCACGATGACGAGATGGTCGGCGCGGTAGAAGGGGTAGTGGATTTAGGCAGCATGTACCGGGGTAAATGCTGACAAGTGTAGTGCTACCCAACTGACAGAGATAACAAAAAGCGATGCAGATGCACGTAGCATTCAGTCGGTTCGGACTCGGTGCCTTCACGCCATCGCAACGCTTTCAGATATAGTTCTCATTCTCTTACTAAAGGAAACTTTAGTCTACGTTGTCTTGTCGAGACAGAGGTGAAGCGAAGTGTTGTCGCGACGTATCTTATTCCAGGTGGCTCAGTATCATCGTGAGAATCACACCAAAGTGTACTTACAATTCTCGTGTCCCACGGACAACATGAGCTGAGCATTGAGGTTCCACCCTTTGCTGCAACTACACGGGGTTGGACGGCAATGAATATGCCGGGCCGCATGCCACGCGCAGCGGGGGTCCATGCCCCAGTATGTTGCCTACAGCAGCCTCGATGTCCACGCACACATCATCTCTGCCTTCGTGTTCAATCCGTTTGCCGGAGAGTGCGAGGGTTACAAGGCCGTAGAATACGAGCCGAACAAATGAAATGCGGTATCGACGCATAGGATTAAACTGACGATTGCTTTGCACCGAAAATACGCCCGGAAAGCCGCTATGGGTGGCGGCCCGGGTTAAATTGAGAGGCCCGTCCGATCACTTTCATGTGACGAACGGTCGGGCTTCTTATTCCACTTGCCAATGCTCGGCTCATATTGGAAGAAAGCTACGCTAATGTTTGCGTGATACTCCTATTTTTTCCGAAGAAAGAATCGGATAATGAAGAATAACAATAAAAAAGGTGCCAGATATAAAGCAAGTACAAAGGTTAATCCAACGAGACCTTGCAATAATGGCATAACTCCTCCCAGACACGAGATTTTGGTATTTGTCCCCATCTTATTTTGAATTGGACCAAATAGTTCCTAGACACAAAAACTACTCGTCAACTGGATCGCACCAATCTGCTGGCAAAACACAGCTTGATTCTTTATCGACATAGCACCAATCCGCAACAGGGCACTCGGCGATGTCGTAAAAATTGCATATATCAACTCCAAGACAACAAGGCTCAACGGGAGTATGTTCATTTGAACCAACAGGATGGATATGCTTCATAACAGCTCCTCACCTTAATCCAATTAGAGACTACGTTTGATCAATGCCACAGTGATCTACAACGCAGATGCTGCCGCCATCCATGTCATAGTCGCAGTAATCGTATGCACCACAGCCATCTGCTTTATCATAAACAGTACAGATGTCAGTAATGCCCAAGAGGCAGTCAAAAGACATCGGCTTCACGCCTGCCTCGTCGCCACTTCCTGGATTAATCGGATGAATATGCTTCACGACTACCTCCCTTTGAGTGCAGAAAAACCTCAATATTGTGTATAACAAACCAAGATGTCTAGTTCACCATATTTCTAGAATGGTTTCGGCGAACGTAGCAATAAGCTTCGCAGACGGTAATCAGAAGAACGAACACCTCCACAATGGTGACAGCAATGCGCTGAACCGCTTATTCCGATACAGTAGCTTCTCGTTGATTTTTCTCCTGCGAAGATGAGTGGCGGGAAATAAGGTCAAAAGCCATCTCGTAGCACATTTTTCTATATTCACATGATGCAGGGTGTAGACTCTTGGGCAAGTAGCCGTGCTCGTCTGCAGCCTCCCAGCTACAGCCCCCACCACAGAAAGACCGAGCCCAACAGTCCGTACAGTCAATTCTTTTTTCGACACCCTGACTCCAGTTTTCAATATACCTAGTTTCGTCAATTCCGGTGACGATGTTGCCCATTTTGAATCGCATCATCCCGACAAACCTGTGACAGGGGTATACGTCCCCTTCGGGAGTCACGGAAATAAAACGCCTGCCAGCCCCGCATCCGACAAAGGCGATCCTGTTGCTCATAATCAAATCAACTGCAGTTTTCAATGTTCTAAACAAGGGCTTTTCCCCTTGATCAATCTGTTTGAGATATTGATCCGCCAAATCTATTAGGCCCGCCCTGATTTTGTTTAATGAGTGTTCGTCGAGTTTGATATTCTCATCGAATGAGCTCACGGGCGAGAAGTAAATCCTTCTGAAGCCCATCTCTTTAAACTGAAGATAGTCTTCAACAAGGTTACAGTTATTATTTGTTAAGGTCGCTCTTGCGCCGAAGGGGAACGACTCGGAAAAACGACGAACGTTTTTGTCGATATCGGAGAAAGAGCCGCCTCCCGTCTTGTACGGGCGCGATGCATCGTGCTTGCATCCTGTACCATCGAGACTAATCAGAACAGAAAACCCGTGCTCCTTGAAAGAATTCACAGCAGTGTCATTCAAAAGCGTTCCGTTGGTCGTAATAGAATAGGTAAAGTTTCTATTGGGGTATATTCTTTTTGAATAGTCGACCGTTTTCCATATCAGCGGCTCGTTAATCATGGGTTCCCCACCAAAAAAGACGATTGCAAGCGTTTCGTTTTCCGATGAACTTGCGACGAGGTAGTCGACCGCCTTGAAGGCTATCTCGTCTGTCATCAGCAGAGGAGACGTTCCATAATCTCCTTTACCGGCAAAACAGTAACTACAACCAAGGTTGCATGCATGTGAAACGTGGAGTTCGATGGATCTAAGTTTTCGAGGCGTGTCTTTTGTTAAGAAAGTCCGCTCAGACAATCGTTGATACTCATCAATGTCGTCTTCAAGTTCTGCTATGGTCGTTTGGTCGTAGCCTTTCGCAGCAAGTGACTTTGTTAGCAACTTCGAGTTGACCGTTCTTCCCGATGCTTCAAATATGCGAAGCGCATCTTCTGATGCTTGGTCAACCTGAAAGCAATTGCGAGTGACCTCATCGAAGCAGTAACGACGATCACTTACTGAGAAAAAATGCATACGTTCCTCAATTTCATGCTGGACTGGCACTAACCTTGTTTATTGTTACGCAGCTATAAAAAACCACCAGCGGGGATTCGGTGTGCGGCCCAATCGGACTCCCAAAAGGTTCTATTTGAGACTGGCAAGCTTTGTGTTGTTGGCACTTCGACAGCGCTCTTTATTCCAACATGGAGCCTCGCAGTTTGAGTCGACTTGCCTCTGGAAGGTCCGATCTCAACTTGATTTAGGATGAAAACAGATTACAGGCGCGCTCCTCTAGAAAGAAAGGAAACCAATCGCCGCCTTTCACCAGGAAAGTTTTTATAGCCCACCTCGAGCAAAATGAAAGATGCGAGAGCGATTGGGGAACAACGCGAATCTCCCCTTTTGGGTGGGAGCGAGCCTTCAGCCACCGGCGAACGACTCGCCCTGGTCAGAATCTGGAAGTGGTGCCGGGCCGCTTGGGCCTCCCCGGTGACTTCGTGGGGCTTACCTGCCTGACGTCGAGGAGTACATCCGCAAGATTCGTTCCCTATGCCGTTTGCTCTCACGCCCGCCTTGGTTCCAAGTCGGGCGAGCACGAGGTCGCGCCGGCGCATCCGCTGGGACTGCTGCGCGTGCAAAACGGCTACGCGGTGAGCGTCCCGCGCTGGATTCAGCCGAGTGAGGAAGGCGTCGAGATCGGCGCGCTGGCAACGGGGGAGGGCGGCATCACCGATGTGGGCGATGACGTTTCGGCTCGCCATGCCCACGTGTGGTGCGATGACCAAAATGTCTGGTACGTTGAGGACCTGTCGTCCACCAACGGAACCGTGGTGGTAAACGACGCGACGAACGTCTGCACCCAGGTCGAGCCCGGCCGCTCCGCCCAGCTCAACCCCGGTGACGAGCTCAAGCTCGGAGAATCCACTACCTACGCCATCCTCTTCGGTGCCCTCTAGCCAGTCCCGCCAAATGGTCCCTCCGTCCCCAAGGGATCATTTTGCTCCCGGCAGTCACCCGAGGTAAACCTTTACCGCCCGCCTATATTTGCCGAAATTACACTTGACGGCGGGGTACAATAAACCCGCATGCGGATTTCCGTTGCGGGCGCTTCCCATCGCCGGGGCGTGCCCGGGAGCATCCGGCATGCGGCCTTTGCGGCGCTCGGTCATGTGCAAGACGGGTAGCTGGGCTTGTGGAGCGCGTGCAGCCCTCCTCGCCTCGGCATGCCTTCTCTCCACGCCATGTACCTGCTGCTGAGCCTGCCTGCCAGATGATTGGAAGCAACAGCGAAAATCCCATCACGCCAACATCCCGGCGATCGCCGGGGCCTGTATACCTATATGAGAGGAGAGGGGTATATGGCGCGTAAGTTTAAGTCTATGGACGGCAACGAGGCGGCCGCATATGTTTCGTATGCGTACACCGAGGTAGCGGGAATCTATCCCATTACGCCGTCCAGCCCGATGGCCGACCATGTCGACCAGTGGGCGGCCCAGGGTCGCAAGAACATCTTCGGCACCCCGGTCAAGGTCGTCGAGATGGAGTCCGAGGCAGGTGCAGCCGGTACCGTTCACGGTTCGCTGGGCGCCGGTGCTCTGACCACCACCTACACGGCTTCTCAGGGTCTGCTCCTGATGATCCCGAACATGTACAAGATCGCGGGCGAGCAGCTCCCGGGCGTCTTCCACGTCTCCGCGCGTTGCGTCGCTTCGCACGCCCTGAACATTTTTGGCGATCACTCCGACGTCATGGCCTGTCGTCAGACCGGCTTCGCCATGCTCGCCGAGGGCAACGTCCAGGAGGTCATGGACCTCTCGCCGGTGGCTCACCTTGCCGCCATCGAGGGCAAGACCCCGTTCCTTAACTTCTTCGACGGCTTCCGCACCAGCCACGAGATCCAGAAGGTCGCCATGTGGGACTACAAGGATCTTGCCGAGATGTGCGACATGGACGCCGTCCAGGCTTTCCGCGACCATGCGCTCAACCCTGAGCACCCGCACACCCGCGGCAGCCATGAGAACGGCGATATCTTCTTCCAGAACCGTGAGGCCTGCAACAAGGTCTACGACGAGCTTCCCGCCGTCGTCGAGGGCTACATGAAGAAGATCAACGAGAAGCTCGGCACCGATTACGGCCTGTTCAACTACTACGGCGCTCCCGATGCTGATCGCGTCGTCGTGTGCATGGGCTCCTTCTGTGACGTGCTCGAGGAAGTCATCGACTACCTCAACGCTCACGGCGAGAAGGTCGGCCTGGTCAAGGTTCGCCTGTTCCGTCCGTTCTCTATCAAGCACTTCGTCGACGTTCTCCCCGAGACCGTCCAGAAGATCGCCGTCATGGACCGTACCAAGGAGCCGGGTTCCATCGGCGAGCCGCTCTACCAGGACGTCGTCTCCGCTCTCTACGAGGCCGGCAAGACGGGCATCAAGGTCGTCGGCGGCCGTTATGGCCTGGGCAGCAAGGACACGCCTCCCGCGTCCGCGTTCGCTGTCTTCGAGGAGCTCAAGAAGGACGAGCCCAAGCGCGAGTTCACCATTGGCATTGTCGATGACGTGACCAACCTGAGCCTGCCCGAGGCCGAGGATGCGCCCAATACCGCAGCCCCCGGCACCATCGAGTGCAAGTTCTGGGGTCTGGGCGGCGACGGTACCGTCGGCGCCAACAAGAACTCGATCAAGATCATCGGCGACCA
>UQSB01000045.1 GCA_900543505.1 uncultured Collinsella sp.
TGCCCACAAACTCAAACCCGCGCTCCTGGGCCACGCGGCACGCCTCGGCCAAGCGCAGGGCATAGCACGAGCGACAGCGACGGGGCCGATCGGCACCCAGCGGGGCCACGCCGGTCTCCCAGCGCTCGCGGTCCTCCCCCGCCTCGATGAGCTCGATGTCGCCATCGGCACACCACCGGCGCAGCTCGTCCAGACGCCGCCGCCATTCATCGCGCGGTTGAATATTGGGATTGGTCCAGCAAATCGTGGGCTCAAACCCCTCCTCGCGCAGCAGGCGAACCGGCTCAAGCGAGCATGGTGCACAGCACGCATGCAGCAACAACGACTTCATCGACATCCCCGTCCCAGAAAACTCACCCCGACATCATGGCAGCTAAAATAGCCCCGCCCCAAAAAGACTACTTTGCGAAAAAGCGCACGCCAAAGGACGTATCCTCGCAGGCGACGATACGGCGGTCGCGCAGAATGGTCCGCACGTAATACCAATCACCCACACAGCCCGACAAGTGCAGACCAGCCGCCAGGTAGCACAGCAGCGGATAGTCCGAGAACGCAAACCCCAGGGCAAATGCTGTCGTCACAACAACCGTCGGCGCCAGGCAAACCGCCATGTACCGCCGGCGCGAATACACAACGCCCTCGGCGCAGGCATAGATCATCGCCGTCTCGCGATTCGCCCCAAAGGTCACCTGCGCGCCCGCAGGCGCCAGCAGCTTAAAAAACACCGCATGCACCAGCTCGTGCACGGCAAACGATGCCATTGAGACCGCAGCCAAGCCGACTATCCAGCCCACGACAGCCATCCAGCCGCCCGCCTCAGCCGCGTCCAAGTCCGCAGGCCCGCCCAACAGCATAAACACCGGCACCAGGCACACGGCAAACACCGCGATCACGGCCATCCCCCACACGAAGCAAGCGTGTAGAAAATCCTCGTCCTCAAACGCATGTATGTTGGAAATCTCATTCATAGCATCTTAGGATAGCGCCCCTGCCACGCACCCGCCCGCATGTGCGATAATGTCGAACGATATGCACGAATTGACCACCGCGCCGCCGAACCCCGTGCCCGGCCGCGCTCTTACCTATATGCGAAGGAGTCCCATGGCATCCAAATACTCCATGAACGACCGTCCCAGCTGGCCGCGCCGCGCCATCGTTACCGCCGGCGAGCCCTACGGCAACAAGGGTCTGCACTTTGGCCACGTCGGCGGCGTCTTTGTCCCGGCCGACTTCTTCGCCCGCTTCCTGCGCGACCGCCTGGGCCGCGAAAACGTCATCTTCACCTCGGGCACCGACTGCTACGGTTCGCCCATCATGGAGAGCTACCGCAAGCTCAAGGAGAACGAGGGCTACGACAAGTCCATCGGCGAGTATGTCGAGTCCAATCACTCCCGCCAGGCCGCGACCCTCAACAACTACAACATCAGCTGCGACATCTACGGCGGCTCGGGCCTTGAGCCGGCGGCCCAGATCCACAACGAGGTGACTGCCGAGATTATCGAGCGCCTGCACGAGCAGGGCACCATCTCCAAGCGCTCCACGCTGCAGTTCTACGATGCCAAGGCCGGCACGTTCCTCAACGGCCGCCAGGTCATCGGCCGCTGCCCCATCCAGGGCTGCAAGTCCGAGAAGGCTTATGCCGACGAGTGCGATCTGGGCCACCAGTTTGAGCCCGAGGAGCTCATCGCGCCCAAGAGCCAGCTCACCGGCGAGGTGCCCGAGCTGCGCCCGGTCGACAATCTCTACTTTGACCTGCCGGCCTACCTCGACTTTATGAAGACCTACACCGCCAAGCTCGCCCAGAACCCGCAGGTTCGCTCCGTGGTCTCCAAGACCATGGAGGAGTGGCTGCTGCCGGCTCAGCTCTACATCCAGAACAAGTTCCGCGAGGCCTTCGATGCCGTCGAGGACCAGCTCCCCGAGCACACCGTGCTGGAGCCCGAGGGCAACAAGAGCAGCTTTACCGTCACCTTCCCCAGCTGGAAGGAGCGCGACGACGCCCACGCGGTGCTCGCCAACGGTGGCGTGCGCTTCCGCAGCGGCAAGGCACTCGTGCCCTTCCGCATCACCGGCAACATCGACTGGGGCGTTCCGGTGCCCGAGGTCGATGGCGTCTCCGACGTCACCTGCTGGTGCTGGCCCGAGAGCCTGTGGGCGCCCATCAGCTATACGCGTACCGTGCTCGCGCGCGATGCCAAGGCCGCCGGCGTGACCGAGGGCGTCGCCGCCCAGGATGCCGCCCTCATGGGCGAGCCCGCCGCCGACTCCACGCAGGTGCCCGCACCCACCTACCAGCACAGCTCGCTCGACTGGCGCGACTGGTGGTGCTCTGACGACGCTCAGATTTACCAGTTCATCGGTCAGGACAACATCTATTTCTACTGCATCGCGCAGACCGCCATGTGGGAGGCCCTGGGCTGGGACCTCACGCAGAGCACCGTCAGCGCCTGCTACCACCTGCTCTACATGGGCAAAAAGGCCAGCTCGTCCTCGCAGACGCCTCCCCCGCCGGCAGACGACCTGCTCAACCACTACACCTGCGAGCAGATGCGCGCGCACTGGCTGTCGCTCGGCCTATCCGAAAAGCCGGTGAGCTTTAGCCCCAAGGCATACGACACGCGTGTGACCGGCAAGGACAAGGACGGCAACGAGGTACGCGCCTGCGACGACAAGCGCGTTATCGACCCGGCCCTTAAGGAGAGCGCGCTGCTGACCGGCGTGTTCAACCGTCTGGCCCGCAGCTGCTTCTACGGCGTCGCCGTCAAGGAAGGCGACGAGAGCCCCTACCGCAACGGCTGCATCCCCGCCGGTGCCGCTTCTGACACCGTGGTCGAAGCCGCCCAGCAGGCAGCCCTCGCCTTTGAGCAGGCCATGTACAAGTTCGAGACGCACCGCGCGCTTGCCGTGTGCGACGACTACCTGCGTGCCGCCAACAAGCGCTGGAGCGACGCCTCTAAGGCCGCCAACAAGCTCGAGGGCGAGCCGGCAAACGCCGCAATGACGCAGGCCCTCGTCGACGCCTTTACCGAGCTGCGCGTGGCGACCGTCCTGATGCACGGCATCGTCCCTGCCGGCTGCGAGCTCATCTGCGAGTACTTCGACGTTGACCCGGTCGCCTTCTTTAGCTGGGATAACATCTTCGCCTCCACGGATGAGTTTGTGGAGAGCCTGGGCGAGAAGCCCGGCGAGCACCGCGTGAAGCCGCTACCCCCGCGCTTCGACTTCTTCAGCAAGCACGAGAGCCAGTACTAGGCAACAGCAACGCGCCCGGGAATGATTATTCTGGGACGGGGATTAAAAAATCATTCCCGGGCGACGCAAAGTAGTCTTTTTGGGACGGGGATCATTAAATGATTTTTTAATCCCCGTCCCAGAATAATCATTTAGGTGGAAGGAAAGACGGATGTCCAAGCCGCGTCGTCGTAAGCAGAAAAAGCAGGTCAAGGCCGAGCTCAAGCTCAGGCAGTTTGCCGCCACCGAGCTTTCCGACCAGCTTGCCGCCCTCCCCTGCGCTGCCGACCTGCCGCGCTTTATGGTCGACACGGTTGCCGGCGCCTATACGCCTGCCGATGCCGAGCTCATGATCGAGGGCTTCGGCGCCGCGGCCACACGCCCGGTCACGCTGCGCACCAACACGCTCAAGGCGACCGCCGAGGACATCGCCGCCGCGCTCGACGCAGCCGGCATCGCCCACCAAACCGTCGCTTGGTACCCAGATGCCTTCATCCTGCCCGACGCCCAGGTTTCCGACCTGTGGGACCTCGACATCTATCGCGACGGCAAGATCTACCTTCAGAGTCTGTCGTCCATGATGCCGTCACTCGTACTGGGCGCCCAGGCCGGCGAGGACATCCTGGACATGTGCGCGGCCCCCGGCGGCAAGACGACGCAGATCGCCGCCCTCACGCAGGGGCAGGCGCACCTTACCGCCTGCGAGATGAGCATTCCCCGCGCCGAGAAGCTCGAAGCCAACCTCCACCGCCAAGGCGCAAAAAACGTGCCCGTCATGCGCATCGACGCACGCGAGCTCGACGAGTTCTTCCGCTTTGACCGTATCCTGCTCGACGCTCCCTGCACCGGCACGGGCACCGTCGTCAGCGGCAACGAGAAGAGCCTGCGCGGCCTCACCGAGCAGTTGCTGAGCAAGTGCGCCCGCTCGCAGCGAGCACTTCTGGACCGCGCCATGGGAGCCCTCAAACCGGGCGGCACGCTCGTCTATTCGACTTGTTCGATCTTGCCGCAGGAAAACGAGGACGCCCTGCAAGAGGCCCTCGACAAGCATATGGACTGCGAGCTCATCCCCCTCGACGGCACGCCAAGCGAAAGTGAGGCACGCCGCGCCCAGGAAGCTGGCGAGAAGCCGCGCATCGAGTCCAACGCCCTGACCGAGGCCATTGCCGCGGGTCAGGTATCGGCCATCGCCAACGGCCTGCCCGGCACGCTCACCATTCCGCCCAGCCGCGAATTTGAGGGCTTCTACATTGCCCTGATCCGAAAACGCAGCTAGCGTACGGATCCAAAACTCAACAAGCTATCTCCGTGCGCGTTTGTCCTGCTGGTCGCGATGCTGTTTAAGCATCGCGCGCTCCTTGCGTTCGGCCCTTTTGCCCTTAATGGCCGTGACCACAAAGTAGATGACCGCGGCGGCAACGATTGCGCCCACGCATAGGCCAATCGAGCCCAACATTGCCGAAAATTCCATACCGCGTCACCTCTCTTTTAAACGGGACTTTCAAGATAGCACCTCGATCCCCGCCACCACAGCTCCTTCACGTTCGCCGCCCTTCGGTCTAACGGAGGACGCGGCGGGGAAAAATCAACTCGTCAAACGATTTAGCAAGCACAACGCTGCCGGCACCCTGCCGGCCGTCATCACATAGAATCGAGCCTCCATGGATACCCTCAACGATCTAAATGAGCGCGTCGACGCCTTCGTCGGCACCAGCTCCTTCGACACGCCTGCCGCGGCAAACGACCAAGCCCCCATCGATGTGCCCGCCGAGGTTCACGAGGACATTGTCGCCTCGGTCGATTTCTCCGAGGTCGAGCTCGCAGACGAGTTCACCGAACCCCAGGTAGCCGTGACCCCCAACGGACTGCTTCCCATGGAGCCGCTGCCCATCGACGGGCGCCTGCGCAAGGCGGCCCTTCGCATGCCTGACGAGATTGAGGAGGCCAGCGGCTTCACGCTCTTCGGCCGTCGTATCAAATCGCTCATCTACACCACCGACGTCGCGGTCATCCGCAACTCCAATGCCGATGCCGTCTTTGCCGTTTACCCCTTCACGCCGCAGCCGGCCATTACGCAGGCGCTGCTGACCGTCGCCGAGTGCCCGGTCTTCGTAGGCGTGGGCGGTGGCACCACCACCGGCAAGCGCTCCGTTCAGATGGCAGCCGTCTCCGAGATGCAGGGCGCGGCGGGCTGTGTGGTCAACTCCCCCGCCACCGCCGAGATGGTCGAGCACATCACCAACATCGCCGACATCCCCGTCATCGCCACGGTCGTACGTTGCGACGACGATGCTCACGCAAAGGTGCGCGCGGGCGCCAAGATTCTTAACATCGCGGCCGGCAAGAACACGCCACAGGTCCTGCGCGAGCTGCGCGAGCACTATCCCAACCTGCCGCTCATCGCACCGGGCGGCAAGACGCCCGAGAGCATCCGTGAAACCATCGCCGCCGGTGCCAACGCCATCATTTGGACGCCGCCTTCGGCCCAGCAGCTGCAGACCGACATGATGCAGCGCTACCGCAAGATGAAGGAAGACGCCACGCCCGTCATCTCGCACGACGATGTACCCATTATCGACCAGGTTGCCGCCGCCGAGGTCAGTCAGGTCGAGAACATGAATCCCGACGTGCCGATTCCCGACGAAGTCATCGAGCGCGTTGCTTCGATCCACGATCATATCGAGGAGCGTCGCGCCAACCGTGGACTCAAGCCCTCGCTGCACGGCTTCTTCTTCCGCGGAAAGAAACGCTAGCAAAACATCTTGGCCCGCCCCACAAACGTGAGGCGGGCCGTTTTCGTTTGAGCAATCATGCAGCGACGTGATGGGGCAAATTAATCCACGCGCTTGTCGCCCATAAAGAAGAGCGCCACCGTACCGGGTCCGGTATGCGAGCCAATCAGAGTACCGATGTTATTGATCTCAATCTTGCCTTTAAGCTGCGGAACCTGTTCCTCAATCAGCGCCGCAACCGCCTCGGCATCCTCGCGGCACGCCGAGTGCGACATGATGCACTTACCCGAATAATCCGCACCGTCCTGCACGTGTGCCATCATGGTCTTAGCCATCTCGGAAATCGCGCGCTTCTTAGTGCGAATCTTCTCACGTGGCGACAGCCCACCTTCGCAATCGACCGTCATAAGCGGGCAAATCTTAAGCGCCGTGCCGATGATCGCGCTCGCAGCCGAAATGCGACCGCCGCGCAGGTAGCTCGACAGATCGGTCGAAAAGAACCAGTGGTGCAGGTTGAGTTTGTGCTCCTCGATCCAGGCGGCCGTCTCATCGAGTGAAGCCCCGCTATCGCGCACGTCGGCGGCACATTCCGCCAGCAGGCCAAAGCCCGAAGACGCTGCCAGCGAATCGATGACGCGCACCTTGCCGCCCTGGGGATAGCGATCCGCGAGCATCTGCGCCGCAACGCAGGCCGATCCATACGTGCCCGAAATACCCGACGACAACGTCAGGTGCAGCACGTCTTTACCCTCGGCAACAAACGGCTCCCAAAACTCCTCGTACTCGCCCACGCTCACCTGAGACGTCTTGGGCATGGCGCCCGCGGCAATCTGGGCAAAAAACTCGTCCGGCGTAATCGACTGATACAGATCGTCCGTATAGACAACATCGTCGATCTCGTAATGAAAACACACGACAGGGATATTGCGCGACACAAAGAACTCACGGGTTCGGTCGGCGGCAGATTCACAGGTCAGGACAAAATCACTCATATGAGGCTCCTTACTCATTGCTGCGCAAATTATTGCACAGTGAGCCTACATACGGTACATATGTCCACTATTTACCAAATCGAAGCAATAATAGCGAACATCTTTACCACCATCGTCTCCACCGGCCCCACGCATAAATATCTGAGAAAACACCCTCTGTCGTCTCCACTCAACCGCCATATCTACCTCCACTAAATCGATTTACCAAACCGTTCGGCTAACAATTCGGCTGCCCATCCCCAATCGAAACAAAAGCGGCGCATACTGATAAACGTTTTACGCTGTTTATCAGTTTTACCAGCCCTATCGGAAGGTGTTTCATGGTCGCATTCGATCGCAATCCGCAAGACTTCAAGTATCTGCGCCTGCTGTCGAGACAGTTTCCCACCGAGCAATCCGCGTTTACCGAGATCATCAACCTCTCGGCCATCCTCAACCTGCCCAAAGGCACTGAGCATTTTATGAGCGACGTGCATGGCGAGTACGAAGCCTTTATGCACATCCTCAACAACTGCTCGGGCGTCGTGCGCGAGCATGTCGACGAGATTTTTGGCGAAACGCTCTCCTTTGACGAGAAGGGCGAGCTGTGCACGCTCATCTACTACCCGCGCGAGAAGATCGAGCTGGTCCGCAGCCAGCGCGAGGACTCGCCCACCTGGTACAAGACGATGCTTGACCAACTCATTATGGTTGCCCGCTCGCTTTCGAGCCGTTATACGCGCTCCAAGGTGCGTAAGGCCATCCCACGCGATTACGCCTATATCATCGACGAGTTGTTGCACACGCACCCGGACGAGAACAACTATCGCGTGCGCTATCACGAGCGCATCGTGGAGTCCATCCTGGAGACCGCAAGCGCCGACGACTTTATCGAGTCGCTTGCCTCGCTCATCAAGCGCCTGGCCGTCGACCACCTGCACCTGGTGGGCGACATCTTCGACCGCGGTGGCGGCGCGGCCAAGATTATGGACCGCCTGCTCACCTACCATTCACTCGACATCCAGTGGGGCAACCACGACCTGCTGTGGATGGGCGCTGCGGCCGGTGAGCCCGCCTGCATCGCCACGGTGCTGCGCAACAACCTACGCTACGACAACTACGAGATCCTGGAGAACGACTACGGCATCTCGCTGCGTGAGCTTGTCGCCTTTGCCGATGCCACCTACACCGCCGGTGAGTCCATCACCCCGCTGATCAAGGCCATCAACGTGCTGCTCTTTAAGCTCGAGGGTCAGATTATCCAGCGCCATCCCGAGTTCGACATGACCGACCGCCTGTTACTCGACAAGATCGACCACGACACCGGCACGGTCACGCTCGCCGACGGCAGCGTGTGGCCGCTCACGACCAACGACTTCCCCACCGTCGACCCGACGGACCCCTATACGCTCACGCCCCAGGAGCAGCACATCATCGACAAGCTCGTGTCCGAGTTTGTCACCGCCGATCACCTGCATCGCCATATCGATTTCCTCTATTCCCACGGCTTGATATACAAGGTCGCCAACGGCAACCTGCTGTTCCATGGCTGCGTGCCGCTCAACGAAGACGGCACCTTTAGCAGCATGAACTGCCTGGGCACCTGGCACGCTGGCCGCGATTATCTCGATTTTTGCGACCACATCGCCCGCCGCGCCTGGCGCGTGGGCGACCGCGACGCCCTCGACTGGATGTGGTACCTGTGGATTGGCTTTAACTCACCCGCCAGCGGACGCCTGGTGCGTACCTTTGAGCGCGCCTATATCGCCGATAAGAGCACCTGGGTCGAGCCGATGGACCCGTACTTTACGCTTACCAAGTCGCCCTCGGTCTGCGATGACATCATGCGCGAGTTTGGCGTCGTGCCCATGGCATGTTCACCGACCGGCCACATCATCAACGGCCACACGCCCGTTAAAACCACCAAGGGTGAGCAGCCCATCCGCGCCGAGGGCAAACTGCTGGTCATCGATGGCGGCTTCTGCCGCGCTTACCATCCCAAGACGGGTATCGCCGGCTATACGCTCATCTCGAGCTCGCGCGGCTGCCGCCTCAAGTCGCACCGGGCCTTTACGACGGTTGCCGAGGCACTCACGCGCAACGTGGACATCGAAAGCGAGACCAACCGTTTTGACCAAGCAGACCGTCGCCGCATGGTGAGCGACACCGATACTGGCGCCAAGATTCGCAGCCAGATCCAGGATCTGCGCCAGCTGCTCGATGCATATAGAAACGGTGCTATCGAGGAGCGCGTCTAGCCCCACCCGCGGGGATTGGCTAAACTTGCTGAGTTTGTCATCCCCACGGCGCCCCGGCGCCACCATAAGGCAGGTACCATGCAAAAGCTCCTTGCGCAGATCATGAAGTTTGGCGTCGTCGGCGTCATTGCCACGGTCATCGACTTTGGCATTATGAATCTGCTCCACTACGGTCTGGGCCTTAACATCCTAATCGCCAACACCAGCGGCTTTATCATCTCACTCATCTTTAACTACCTCGCAAGCATGAAATACGTGTTTGCGCACAAGGAAGGCATGAGCCGCCGCCGCGAGTTCATTATCTTTGTCGTGCTGTCCGTGATCGGCCTGGCACTCAACGACGGTATCGTGTTGACACTCAACGCCGGCCTGGGGCTCGAGGCCAATATCGCCAAGATTTGCGCCACCGCGCTTGTCATGGTCTACAACTTTGTGACCCGAAAGATCTTCCTGGAAGGCGATGAGACCAAGTAACTCGCAACCTTACAGCTTTACAATGCCCACGGATGACGCGCGTCGTGCGCTGTGTTGTTCGTGGGCATTGCTCGTTTACGGGCAAATTTTCAACGTTTGCGGATTAGCTCTTGAAAATTTGGCGAGTTCGTATAGTTCTTGGCAAGGACCTTACGTTTCCCTTGCAAAAGCTCTAAAGTATCCTCTGCTCGATTCATCAACGCATTGGATGTGATTACGTGCGCAAGGCACTGGCACAACCTCATACCAAGCAGTTCCTCAAGTTCGCTGTCGTGGGTCTTGTCTCCTTTGGCATCGACTGGGGTATGCTCATTGCGCTCGTCGAGCTGTTTCACCTCGACTTTTTGATGAGCACCACGATCTCGTTTACCACGTCCGTCGTAGTTAACTACTGGCTCAGCATGAAGTACGTGTTCGACCATCGCGAGGGCATGAGCCGCAAGCGCGAGTTCACGATCTTCACCATCCTGTCGGTGATCGGCCTGGGCCTCAACGACCTATACATGTTTGTGGGCGTCACGTTTTTGAGCATCGGCTACCAGGCCATGAAGGCCATCGCCACGTTCTTGGTCACCTGGTACAACTACTTTAGCCGCCGTTTCTTCCTCGAGGGCGCACGGTCGTAGTCGATTCATTATTAGCTTGAATGTATAACCGGTTGGAATTCCCGTTCCAACCGGTTTTTGTTTGCCGAGAGGCCCGGCGACCCGGTCTCATTCGCATGAAAAACGGGCGGCCCGGATGTTTGTCCGAACCGCCCGTCTGGCGCGCTATGTCGAAGCCTCTAGCCTGTAACGTAATACCAGACCACGTTGTCGCCGTTGGAGAGAACGTAGTTGCTGCAGGCCGTCATGGGCGTTGTGCCGTTGACGGAGTACATCCAGCCGCTCGTGCCGCCGTACTGTTTCTCGGCCAAACCACCAATCGCGGAGACATACGTGCCGTACGACGAGCCATGTGCGTTGACAGAAAGGCCCAGCGCGCACAGGGCATCGTAGACGGTAGCGCCTTCGTTAAAGGTAAAGGTGCCACCAGAAGACACAGGATTGCCCACAGCGCTCGATGTGACCGAAACCGTCACTGTTATGTAGCTGGACTCCTGCGAGCCGCTCTGGCCGCCCGAGGAGGCGTTTCCACCATTAGAGGATGAGGCTCCATCAGACGACTGGCCACCGCCAGACGCATTGGAAGTATCACCGACTCCCGTATTTTGGGCAGCGGATTTATCGCCAGACTTCTTGCCGTCCTGACCATCGGACTTCTTGCTATCCGAGCTTTTATCCGATTCCTTGTCCGAAGACTCGGAATCGTCCTTGCCGTCGTTCGAACCCTTGGACTCGTCTTTTGCATCATTCGATGACTTGGAGTCCTCGGAACTGGCCTCGCCCGAAGCCATAGTCGAGCCAGACGCCTTGGTGTCCTTGGTGACGACGCTCTCCCCCGTCACGGCCTGAATGATCCAGTCGATGGACCAGGCGCCGCTCTCGGAAGGATGGACGAAGCCCAGCGAGACGACGATCAGAATGGTGCACGCGGCAGTCAAAACGCCAAGGAGCGCCTTGCGACGAGGGGCGGACGCCGCCGAAGCGGCGCCCTGTTGCTTTGTATCGTCGAACTGAATGAACGAGGAATCTGGTTGCTTGGGGTCAGCGTCCTTGGATTTATTGGACACAGCCCTCACCTACCGACGTTTGGTGAACACGAACACGCCGACGATGGCGAGACCGACGACGCCGGCGGCAACGCCAACAATGGCGAGCGGGTTGGTGCCAGCCTCCTGCTCGGAGGCACTAGAGGACTTCTTAGCAGTGGTCGTGGAAGCAGCACCCGTATCGGACTTGGATTCGGACTTCTTGTCGGACTTGCTGTCCTTCTTGTCAGACTTCTTGTCAGACTTCTTCTCGTCCTTCTTATCGGACTTATCGGTGTCCTTCTTGTCGGACTTGTTGTCCTTGGTCTCGGTCTTGGTCGACACCGTCGTCTTGGTCGTCGGCTTATGACCCGGGGCGATAGCGCCGCCCTTCGAGCCGGAGCCAGAACCCGCGCCAGCGCCAGCGCCGGAACCAGTACCGGTACCAGAACCGCTACCGCCGTTGGAACCAGCACCGCCATTACCGCCAGGGTTAACGGCATTCTTGGTCCACTTGGCATACAACGTCAGGTCGGCCGTCACCGGCGTGCTAAAGTCATACGCCTGCGTGCAAGCCTCATCGGTATACCAACCGCCGAAAGTGTAGCCATCGCGCGTCGGATCGGCCGGCTTGACCAACTTGCCGTCGGCCGTAGTCTGGAAGTCGACCTTAGAACCCTCGCCAGTCTCAAACGAGACCTTAACGCCACCACTCAGCTTGAAAAGCGTGCCGGAATCGTTGATGTAGTAGAGGTTACCCTTGGCATCGCAGGCAATCGGCGAGTCACAGTAATTGTTGTGTCCCGCTGCGCTAAACGCACCGGTCGCCTGCGCGTCACCCATCTTGTAGCGATACACGCCACCGCCCGAGGTGTAGCTCACATAGTCGGAAGTCGCACCATAGTTGACAGTGAAATAAACGTACGCGTCATCCGCCTGGACACTCACGAGCGGTGCGCCCTTGATGCCACCGGCAGGAAGCACGGAGCCATCGGCAGACGAAACCAACGTCGTAGCAAAGTCATTATCAAGGTCGACAATCGCCAGCGCCGAACCGCCAGAAACCTCGCCACCGACAATTAGCTTATTGCCATACAGCGTGGGCATGCAGGCACAACCCGTAAGACCAAGATCGATGACGCGTTCTTCGGAAATGCGCGAAGAGGCCCTTGCGTTTGCGTCTGACAGTGCCAGCACGTGGAGCTTGCCGTCACGCGAGATCACATAGGCATGCTTGCCGTCTTTGGACAGTACACAGCCGGAGTTGACGATGGCACCAACCGAAACGCTGCCGAGCACATCACCCGTCGACTTGCTAAGCATCTCAACGGTACCCGCACTCGTCGGAACCAGAATATAGCCGTCGCCCACTGTAGCGCTCGTCCAGTAGTAGCCCTCATCAGCATTAACATGCTGCCAAGAAACAGCGCCGGTCAGTATATTAATACGCGTCAGGTGACCGTTATTGTACGTACTCGTTCCATAGTCGACATCAACGGTGCCAACGTAGAGATAGTTGCCATCGACCGTCAGCTGGGAATTTGACTGGGCAGATTTGCTCACAGAGTCAGTGACCCAAACCGTCGTCAGCGTATCGGCCGTCAGAGCCTGGACCGCACCGCCGTCGAGCGGGACGATGACCAAGCCTTTCGTATAAATCGGACGCGTGGTGTAGCCAATCGCAGTCTGAAGGTTCGACTCGGCAAGCACCTTGCCCGACTCGGCGTCGATCTTAAGCAAACGCTTGTTCACGGCAAGGTAAACGTTGCCGTTCACGACAATAGGCTCACTCGCATTGGGATACGTGGCACCCGAGTAGGCCCTCCAATCGAACGTCCAAGAGCTTGCCAGCGCGCCCGTAGGCGTGGACACGTTCTTGACCACCGCATTGGAATTGCCACTCCAGTCGGCTTTCCAATCGGTCGGGCGCGAAGCGCTCGGATCGACTACGACTTCATCGGGATTAGGAACGGTGTCGCCAGGGGCGTAAGCCCAGACGATTTTGTCGCCCGACTTGAGCACGTAATCGCTATCGAGCTGAGGCCCGGGAACGCCGTTGACAAAGAACGACCATGCACCCGACAGCTCGGTGCCATCAAGCGGGGAGACAAGACTATGAACACCCCAATAACCAAATTGGTCGTACATCTTGGACTCAATGCCAATGGCATCGAAGTAGGCAGCGGAAGCGTCCTTGATCGTCGTGCCCTCGACAAACACCTGCGTCGAAGGATCGGTCCAGCGCTGCGCCTTCTCATCCTTCTTACCGATGATCTCCATTGAAACGGAAACCTGGCCGGGCATGGTTCCATCAAAGCCATAGACCCAGGTAACCTTGTCCCCGGCCTTGAGTGTGTAATTGCCCGCGCCGACATTGGCCGCCTGACCGTTAACGAAGAACTGCCAGAATTTCCAAGTGTTTTCGTTAACTGTCTCGCTCGAAAGCGTCACGGTCTTGTTGAACGGTGAAGTCAGCGACTCGAGATACCAGCCGTACGTGCCTTTCCCCGTTTTGGCGCCAATGCCGGCCTTTTTAAAGGCCTGCTCGGAAAGATCAGCAGCGGTCGTGCCCTCTTCCACCAAAGCTGTCGTGGGCTGCGCCCATGTCTGCTGAGCGCCCGAGGCGTCCTGGCCGACAACGGTGCAGCTAACGGAAATCTGATTGGCGGGCGCGGGGTCACCGTACTTCGAGTAGCACCAGACGACGGAGTCGCCGTCCTTGAGCGTGTAGCCGCCGGCGCCGACCGCGGAGACGCTGCCGTTGACGAACAGCTGCCAGTGTGCGCCGGTCGCCGGGTCGTAGGCGAGCGTGCGGCCCGCGTCGAAGGGCGACGTGATCGAGTTGAGCGCCCAGCCCCAGGAGCCGTTGGGGTCGTAGTCGGCCTTGAGGCCGGCCTGCCTGAAGAGCTGCTCGGAGAGGTCGGCCGCGGTCGAGCCCTCCTTCAGAGCGATCTGCTGCGCGGCGGCCCAGGTCTGCTGGGCGCCCTTGGCGTCGGTGCCGACGACGGAGCACGTGGCCGCGACCTCTTGGCTTGCGGCTTCGGTAGGCTGAGATTCAGCCTCATCGGAAGCGGCTACAACACTTTTGACGTTCTGTTCGGATGAATCCGGCGAAGCAGTAGAAGCCTCGACTGCGGCAGAATCGTCCGATGCTACGCCGTTGCTATCTGCGGCATTCGCCGAAGCGCCATCGTTAACCGACGCATCGCTCGCGTTAGAGCCGGTTTCAGAAACGACACCGTCGGCAGCACCGTCCGCGGCACCCGTGCCCTCGCCCGGCGTCGCAGCCTGAGCCACAGCCTCGGCAATGCCCTCGGCGCCCTCGGCCCACAGCTGAGCCGGCGTGGTGCCAAAGGCCATCGCGAAGGCCAGGAATGCCACCAGGCCGCGCTTGGCTACGCCGCATGCAATCGCGCCACGGCGATGCAACGAGGCGCGCTCGCGCTCGTCCTCAAACATATCCATTTGTCCCCCATTGTCTGTACTTGGAGCGTTGCCTTGAGGCTGCCCCACGTCATCGCGCATGTTGCGCTCGAGTTCCCCCATCGGGGTCCCCCTTCCCTCCAGAGCCCTATGCACACCGGCGGCATACGCCGCAGCCGCACGCAAGATGGGAGGCGATCCGACTTAACCTTAACGACTCGGGCGCGCCGTCCGATCTGCGACGCGAACATCCCGAGCCAAGAGGAATTACGGTTACTGGTACAGCCGGGGACTTGCACCCCGATTCTCCCAAACGCGCAGGAAAACCGCGCATTCGTGCGTCTCCGCACCACCATCTAGGCCATCGATTATTACCGTCAAAATGGTATCACGCAAAAGGGCCTCGCACGCAGGCGAAGCCCAAGGTAAAAGCTATTGTTTGCGATAGGAAAATGCGGTGACGGCCGCAGCCTCTAGTGCTTGCCGCCGTGGCTGTTGAGCCAGATATTGCGGCCCAGCATAAGCGCCAGCACCAGCGCGCTCACGTAGCCCATAAAGCCAATGACTGGGATACCAAACACAACCGGCTCGATGCGCGCGTAGTACACCACCGACGAACCGATAAACAGGCCAGCAATCACAATTGCCATCGACATACGGTCGATAATTCCGCCCAGCTGTCGCAGCGCCTTATCGCTGCTCATGATCTGCGTGTTCACCTTAAGCTGGCCGCGCGTGAGCATGCGCGAAGCCAGGCCAAGATACTCGGCCGCCTCGAGCGAGCCTTTTGCCGCGCGATAGCTGCTCGCGGCAAGATCGCGTCCCATGTCGCGCACGCGCGCATAAGTGCTTTTTTCGTTTTTGATATGCGTCTGAATGATCTGGATAATGTTGACGTTGGGCATGTACTCGGTCAACAGGCCCTCGAGCGTCACCATGCCGCGGGCGAACATCGTTACCACGCTCGGCAGCTCAACGTCGTTTTTGCGCGCCAGGTTTAACAGCGAGGTCAAAAACTCGCCGATCCAGATCCTTCAGGTCAAGGCCCGCAAAGTCAGCCACGATAAAGTCCAAATCGGACAAAAAGGCCGAATGATCGAGCTCAGCCGAGTCGCCACGCGTCACGGCGAAGCGCATGAGCGAATCCTTGAGCTTGGGCACGTCACCCTCGGCCACGGCGAAAATCATGTCCTTGACGATACCGCGATCGTGACTCGACATGCGTCCGACCATGCCCAAGTCGATAAAGTAAACGATGCCGTCCTTGAGAATAATGTTTCCCGCATGCGGGTCGGCATGGAAAAAGCCGTCATCGAGCACCTGCGTCGAGTAATCCTCGACGATTGCGGCACCGATCTTTTCCAAGTCATAGCCCTCGGCCACCAAGCGTTCAGGATCGGCGATCGAAATGCCGTCGACGTAGTCCATAACCACCACGTGCTCGGTGCACAGGTCCAGATAGGATTTAGGACACGTCACGCCATGAACGCTCTTATGGAACTCGTAGAAGTCGTTGAGGTTTTTGGCCTCGGCCAAAAAGTTGGTCTCCTCGCGAAACGAGGTCCACAACTCCTCGACTACGCCGTGCAGGTCAACAAATTGATCGGTGTTGACGAACTTGGAAACGATACGCACCACCGAGCGGATGATATCGATGTCCTGTGCCATAACCTGCTGCGCACCGGGGCGCTGCACCTTGACGGCCACGTCCTCGCCCGTCACCAGACGAGCGCGGTGCACCTGCGCGAGCGATGCGCTACCAAGCGGATTGGGGTCGATCGCATCGAACATCTCCCCCAGGCGCAGGCCGTATTCTTCTTCCAGACAACTGAGTACGACCTCGTACGGCACCGGCTCCACGTCGGAGCGCAGACGACGCAGCTCGTCGCAAAAGCGTTGCGGCAGAATCTCGGACCGGTTGGCCAGAATCTGCCCCATCTTGACGAACATGGGGCCGAGTTCCTCGAGCAGGCGGCGCAAACGAACCGGCGTGAGGTTATCCCACACACGGTACTTTTTGACCAGGCGAACAATCTGCCCGATGCGTTCGCGACGACCCGCCGGCGTGAGCTGGTATTCCTCGTCCGGCGCCATCGCGTCGGGCTCCTCTGGCACCATATCGACAGCGCGCGGCTTCTTGCGAGCGCCCGAGACGGCGGCGTCGACCTCATCGACAACCGCTGCCTCGTCACCCAAGGGATCTAGATTGTTGTAATCGGTGGTGGAATCTGCCATCTGCGCTGCTACTCGGCCTCTTCGGTATCCTTCGCATCGTCGGGCTCAACGGACTCGACGGGCACCGAGGTCACGTTGTCCTCGACCGAATCGACGATGTCGCGCACATGGGCCAGGAAGGCCGTGCGCTCGGGGGCTGTCATGACGCGGACGCGAGCCAGAATGAGCTCGTCGAGCACGCGCTGGGCCGCGGTCTCGCCCTGCATACCCAGACGCTCGGTCAGGTCGGAGATGGTGCCACCGGCCTGTTCGAACATGTCGGACACACTGCGGGCGATATCGGGGGCGCCTGCGTCCTTGCGCACCTGCTCGCCCTTGGTATTAAGGTCGTCGAGAACCTTCTTGCTGCCCTCGACGGCAACGGCGGCGGCGCCGAAGCCCACGTTAATGGCGCCGTTAACAAGCTGATCGAGTTTCATAACCATGGTTGGCTCCAATCATGAACAACTGCATTGGCCTTCTTGTACCCAAGATTGAGTGAAAGCGACAAAGCGTTTTAGCGCTATTCGATCGACGGGAAATCCCTATCTCACGTTGTCGTTCATCGCGAAAGAGTTCTTCATGGCACAGCTCGTGGTGTAGAGCACCTTGCCCAGTAGAGCATCGGTCTCTACGCGCACGAACTCGGCAAAGGCCTCGTTGGCGCGCGCGAGCTCGGCGGGCACCTCGGCCTCGGGCAGTGCGGCTACGGCAGCGTCGACGTCATGGATCTGCTTGTGGCCCATGCCGCCGACCTTCTCCTGGTAGTCCTCGACGGCGCGACCGCACTCGTGGAAACGGACATCGGCCAGGGCGCCGATCAGGCGGTTGGCCCAGTAGAAGTTCTCGGACGTCACGCGAGCCTGGGTGTCGGCGTAGTACTCGGGCATGGTCTCGACGTTGGCGTACAGCGGAACCAGCGCGTTAAACGAGTTGGAGCCAAAGGCCATCCACTGCACGGCGCGGTAGGCCGGCTGCGCATAGGGACGCAGCTGCAGTACGGCGAGTTGGCTGTTGCGGTTGATACCGATGGGACGATAGGCGCCGCGTGTGGCGGGCGTACCCTTGCTGCCGTAGCAGTCGTACTCCGTGCCCTGGTAGTGGCTCGAGAGTACGTACTTGATGTCCTCGATGGTCACCTTGCGCTCGGGCACGCGGCTCCAGGGAATATCGTCGCTCTCGGGCGTGTAGTCGGCCTCGGGGCCATCCCACACGTCGCTGGGGTTGAGGCAGCGCTGCATGTACCAGGCGCGAGGTGTGTTGTAAACGTGGTCGCTGTCGCTGTGCGAGCCAAAGACCTCGCGCGGGTTAAAGACCACGGCCGGGCCGTCGCCATCGACGCCAAGCGTCAGGTCCAGATGCCACTCGGCCATCCAGGCGCGCAGGTCGGCGGAGCACATGTGGTCGGCCTGGGCGCCCTCAGCGTCATCCAGGTCAAAGCTATCGATACCCAGCTGGTTGGGCATGGTCACATAGGCGTCATCGGGCACGCGCTTGGCAATCCAGTGGTGGCCGCCGATGGTCTCGAGCCACCAGATCTCGTCCACGTCGCTAAAGGCGATGCCGTTGTTCTCGTAGGTGCCATAGCGCTCGAGCAGGTCACCCAGAATGCGTACGCCGTCGCGGGCGGATTTGGCATATGGCAGCACCAGGGTCACCATGTCCTCCTCGCCCAGACCGCCGGGCTGCGCCGGAACATAGCCGTCCTCGTCCTCGTTGCCCTTGGCGGGCACGTAGTCGACGAGCGGGTCGGCGCCGCGAACGCGCTCGTTGGTGGTGAGCGTCTCGGTTGCGGACATGCCCACATTGAGCTCGTTGAAACCGGCCTCGGCCCAGATGCCGTGGCCCGGGACAACATCGGGGACGCTCGTGTAGCGCATGGGGTTATCGGGCAGTTCAACGGTCAGGTGACTCAGGACGCTCGTATAGACGCGCGGCTGCTCGTCGGGATGCACCACGCGCATACGCTTGGGCTCAAACACCCCGTTGGACGAGTCCTCGTTGCGGGCGACAAGCGTCGACCCGTCGTAGCTCGCATTCTTACCAACCAGAATCGTTGTGCACGGCATGCGCATCCGGTAGCGCGCAGAGATGTGGTGTAAGAGGCGGGGCATGCCCCGCCTCCGCCCTT
>UQSB01000046.1 GCA_900543505.1 uncultured Collinsella sp.
CCCGCCGGCTTCCCCGCCTCACCGGCGGGCACGACATCGCCCGTCGTCTCCGCTGCGCGAACGGACGCACCTGCATTCGCGCCAGCGAACGGCGACACGACGATATCGGCCCGAGCGCGGTCGGACGCAATGTCAACCCCCTCAGGCGGCTGTCCCGAAATCGGCATGTCGGAATAGAGCGCCACGCGCCCGCCCGAAAGCAGCCGCGCCGACACTCGCTTGATGGCCTCGGGATTCGAAACGGCGAGCCCCGCACAGCGCGCCCACGTATCCACCGCCCACACGCCGCGGACGTCGGTCGCCGTGGTGATGACGGGGATGGCCCCTGCCGCGCGTGCCACAGTTTGCGCAAGCTCGTTCGCACCGCCCAAATGCCCCGACAAAAGCGGGACGGCAAAGCGCCCCGCCTCGTCGATCGCCACAACCGCGGAATCGCTTGCCTTCGAGGCGACATGCGGCGCGATCGCCCGCACGGCGATGCCCGCCGCGCCCACGAACAGAAGCGCGTCCGACGCTTCCCACGCGAGCGCCGTCCATGCGCGCAGGTCGGCCTTCCCCTCGCCGAACCCGCGCGAAACGGAAACGTCCCAGCCAGGGTCATCTTCACCTGTCTGCGCGCAATCGGAAAGCGCGCGTGCGGTGCGCTCCGCCAACGCATACCCCCTCTCAGTGAACGCTATGCAGGAAACCCTCATCTAGCGCACCACCATCGTCGAGAAGTAGCTGCCCCGATCGGGCACATCGTCGAGCGAGCAGTACACGCGCTCGCCCGGAAGCCCACAGTCCTCTACGAGCTCGGCACCGTCGAAGGCGCCCTCCTCGCGAAGGATGCGCTTCGTGTCCGCAAGCGAGCGGCGCGCCTTCATGACCACCTTCGCCCCCGGCCAGCCGATTGCGCGGCGCACGTCGTCGTAGCCGCCGGGCACGATGTGCAGAGGCGACGACATCTCGGGCGTGAGGTCGCGCTCGAGCGCCGCGGCGACCGCGCAGAAGCTCGGCACGCCGGGAATAGCGCGCGCCTCGAACCCGCGGGCGCGCACGTCGGGCGCTATGCGCTGGAATGTGGCGTAGATGCTCGGGTCCCCCAGGTTCAGCAGCGCGACGTCGCGGACAGCATCCAGGTGCGCGACAAGCTCGCGAACAAGCGAGGCATGCTCGGCCGCGCGGCGCTCGACGTCGCGCGTCATCGAGAATCGCACGGGGATCACCGTCTTGCCTGTAAGGTCGACGGCACCGCGTACGATGTCGAGCGCGACCATGGCCCCGTCCGCCGTCTGCGGTGCGGCGATGACCGGACACGATTCGATTGTGCGGACGGCCTTGATCGTGAGCAGCTCGGGGTCGCCAGGCCCCGTGCCCACCCCGTACAGCACGCCTTTACTCATACGTCGCCCCCAATTCCCCGATAACTGCATCGGCGCCCGACGTGCGGAAAAGCTCGCGGCGCTCGGCGTCGAACACGACCGCGGCGATGTCGCATCCGCCCGCCGCGCGGCGGCGCAACCTGTCCTCGATTGCCACAGCGAGCGAGGCGCGCGCAGCGTCCCCCACGCCGGCGGCCTCGATTACCTCAAGCGCCGCCGTGGTCGTGACCGACGACATGATATCGCGCACGGTCTTCGCGCCAGCGCCGGCCAAGGCCGCGTGGGCGGCCAGAATCTCCGCGCGGCAGTCGGCGGTACGCGAATGGGTGTCCATGATGCCGCCCGCAACCTTCACCAGCTTGCCGATGTGTCCCACAAGAAGGACATTGGTAAATCCCTCGCGAACGCAGCAATCAATCGCATCGCCCACGAAGTTGGAGATGAAGACCACCGGCGCACCGTTTAGGTGGAAATGCCCCGAGATGAACTGCCCGCCGTAGTTGCCGGGCGTGAGCACGACTCCGCGCCGCCCCATAGCCGCATGCTGCCGGATCTCAAGCTCGATGCTGTCGCGCAAGGCAGCAAGGCTGCGCGGCTCGACGATGCCCGTCGTGCCCAGGATGGAAATGCCGTCCTCTATCCCCAGGTGCGGGTTGAAGGTCTTTTCGGCAAGGGCAACACCCTCGGGTACCGAAATCGTCACAGCAATATTTCCAGAAAAGCCGTGCGCGGCACACACCTCGCGCACCGCCGAAGTGATCATCGCGCGCGGCGTCGCGTTGATGGCGGCCGCCCCCACCGGCTGCTCGAGCCCGGGCAACGTCACGCGCCCCACGCCCACGCCGCCATCGACGGAAACTTCCGATTCGCGCGCGGGCACGCCCTTGCTGCCCGCAGCGCCCGTGCCCGACCCCGCATGTTCCACGCGCGCGTACACGAGCACGCCGTCGGTCACATCTGCATCGTCGCCTGCGTCCTTTCGCACGGCGCACTGGGCGCACCCCTCGCCGATACATGCGTCGACCACGTCCGTCTCGACTGGCAGCCCGCCGGGGGTGACGATCGACACGCGGCCGACGGGCTTTCGTGACAAAAGCATCTCGCAGGCCGCCTTCGCCGCAAGCGCGGCGCAACTCCCCGTGGTGTAGCCGCAGCGCAGGCGGGTCGTCCCGGTATATATGTAGTGCTCGAAGGCCACGCTAGCTGCTCGCCTTCCGATACCCCGTGGCAAACGAAGGGTCGTAAAGCTTGCTGCGCTCGTACGACTCCGCTTGCGCGCCGTTTTGCGCAAGCCCACCGCGAACTCCGAGCACGCGGCCCACCACCACGAGCGCCGTGCGGTCGATGCCCTCTCGCGCGCCCGCATCAGCGAGCGTGCCCACTGTGCATCGCACCACGCGCTCCTCAGGCCAGGTCGCCTTGTACACGAGCGCCGCCGGCTCGTCGGAGCTGCGGCCCGCGGCCAAAAGCTCGGCGGAAAGCTCGGCGAGCATACCCGAGCTCAGGAAGATGACCATAGTCGAGCCGCTTTCCGCCATGGTGCGCATGCCCTCGCCCGCAGGCATGGGGGTGCGCCCGGAAAGCCGCGTGATCACGACCGACTGGCTGATTCCCGGCAGCGTGTATTCCTGGCGAAGCGCCGCCGCGGCACCGCAAAAGCTCGACACGCCGGGCACCACCTCGTAGTCCACGCCGCGCGCGTCGAGCGCGTCCATCTGCTCCTGGATGGCGCCGTACAGGCACGGGTCGCCCGTGTGCAGGCGCACCACTTCCTCGCCCCGCGCATCTGCCGCGCACATCACGTCGAGCACTTCCTCCAAGGTCATGTGCGCGCTGTCGTAGACGACGCAGGATTCCTTGCACTCGGCGAGCAGCTCGGGGTTCACAAGGCTCCCCGCCCAAACGACCACGTCGGCCGCGCGTAGAAGACGCGCCCCGCGCAGCGTGATAAGGTCGGCGGCGCCCGAACCTGCGCCAACGATATGAATCATCCGAGCCTTCCCTTTCCGTTTCTCATCGCAACCGTTTACGCCGCCATTCGCGCAGCGGGCAAAACACGGCGCCTGCGGCAGCAATCGGCGCAAATACGCAGGCAGGAGGCGCAATGCCGCCCGCGCTGGCTTTGACACGTTCACAAGTGCCCACTATCATAGTAAAAGTTTCGGCAACGAGCATATGACAATCGGATAAAAGGAAATGACCGGCGCGGCGCCTGCACAGCCCGCGCTGGCTTGCGGAGGGAACCAGGTGGGAATCCTGGGCAAGGGACATTACTGTATAGGACGCGCGGGCGAACCGCCTCGCGCCCCAAGCCAGACTGCTTCGCCTTTTCCTCACGGCATCGCCGTGGCGTTAGCTCCTTGTGAACCCCGAGGGGTGCGCTTTTCTTTCGCTTGTGCCGACAAGCAACTGTCGCCGGGGGACCGGCAAACCGAGGAAAGGAAAAACCATGTCCGACCAGATGTCACGCCGCGGCTTCATGGGCGCCGCAGCAACCGGAGCCGTCGCGCTCGCCGGAGTCGCGCTCGCGGGCTGCTCCAACACCTCCGCGAGTTCCGAGAAATCTAGTGAAAAGGAGAAGGCCGCGAAGCCGGTCATCCTCGTCACGAGCTTCGGCACGAGCTACAACGACTCGCGCCACATCACCATCGGCGCCATCGAAGACGCTATCCGCGAGAAGTACTGGCAGGACTACGACATCCGCCGCGCCTTCACCGCGCAGATCATCATCGACAAGCTGAAGAAGCGCGACGGCATCACGATCGACAACATGACCGAGGCGCTTGACCGCTGCGTGGAAGACGGCGTGAAGGAAATCGTCGTGCAGCCGACGCATCTCATGGCTGGCCTGGAATACGCCGACGTGAAAGACGAGCTCGACAAGTACGCCGACAAGTTCGACAAGATCTCGCTCGGCGACCCGCTGCTCACCTCCGACGACGACTACAAAAAGGTGGCCGCAGCCATTAAGGAGAACATGGCGTCCTTCGACGACGGCGAGACGGCGCTGTGCCTCATGGGCCACGGCACCGAAGCCGATTCCAACGCCGACTATGCCAAGATGCAGGAAGTGTTCAAGAACGAGGGTTTGACGCAGTTCTTCGTCGGCACCGTCGAGGCTGAACCGACCTGCGAGGATGTTATCGCCGCCGCGAGCGCCGCAGGCTACAAGAAGGCCGTGCTCGCGCCGTTCATGGTGGTCGCGGGCGACCACGCGAACAACGACATGGCAGACGAGACCGACCCCGACAGCTGGGCTGCGAAGTTCGTGGCCGCCGGCTTCGAAGTGACGTGCCTGCTCCAGGGTCTGGGACAGAACGTCGCGGTCGACGACATCTACGTCTCGCACGTGGACGACGCCATCGCCAAGCTGTAAACTCGCCGCGCACGGGGGCGCCGGTCGCGTCCCCGTGCAACGGGCATGCGCCTTTCCCCGACTGACGACGCATGCCCGTTGCATTCGCATCCCGACCGCCCACCGCACGGCACGGGCGGTCGAAGCGATTGAAAGGAACCCCCTCCATGTTGAAGAAAACCCTCGTCTTCGCCCTGTCGGCGGCGCTTTGCGCATTCTCGCTCGCCGGCTGCGCCGGAAATTCAATCGACAGCGCAAAGGCAAGCGATGCCGATTCCCAGGAAAAGACCGAACAGGCGGCCGATGCGCCCGCGGGCGCAAGCGCTGCCCCCATCACCGCCGACAAGGTGGCCGACGGCACCTATCCAATCACCGTAGATTCCAGCTCGAACATGTTCAGGATCGTGGACGCCCAGCTCATCGTGGAAAACGGCTCCATGCACTGCGTGATGACGCTTTCCGGCACGGGCTACGGCAAGCTCTTCATGGGCACGGGCGACGAGGCTGCCGCCGCGAGCGAGGCCGACTTCATCCCCTATGTGGAAAACGCGGAAGGCAAGTACACCTACGACGTGCCCGTTGATGCGCTCGACGAGGACACCGCCTGTGCCGCGTGGAGTATTAGAAAAGAGCAGTGGTACGACCGCACACTTGTGTTCGAATCCGCCGGCGTCGATCTGCGCGCCGACGCACTGAAGTAACGCCATGCGGTCGATTCTTCCCAAGGGGGAAAACAGGAAGCTCCACAGCATCGCGGCGCGCGCGATCGCCTGCGTTCTCGTCGCCCTGCTCGCGCTTCCCTTCGCGGGGTGCAGTGCGAGCCCGAACGCGACCGGTGGCACGGCGGGCTCTCAGGAATACACGGTGAGCGTCTCGCTTTCCGGCGGGTCAGGGCGCGCAAGCATCGCCTCACCCACCACAATTGTGAAGGATGGCGACACCTACACCGCGACCATCACCTGGTCGAGTTCGAACTACGACAAGATGACCGTCGACGGCGTGGACTACGCGCCCGTAAACGACGGCGGCAACTCCACGTTCGAGATACCCGTCACGCTCGACGAGGACATCGCCGTGTCGGCCGAGACCGTCGCCATGTCGACGCCGCACACCATCGACTACACGCTCCACTTCGACTCATCCACCATGAAGGAGAAATCGGGCGACGATGCAAGCGGCGGCTCCCCTGCGGGAACGGCTTCAAGCGCCGCGGCCGACTTCCACAACGCCGATTTGGGCTGCGGCTGGGAGCCGACGGGAGCGCTTCAGCTTGAATACGCCGAGCACTTCACTGTCGACGAGTTCGAAGGCGGCCTGCGGCTTATCTGCGTTTCGAACGGGGAGCGCTTCCTCGTGGTGCCGCAAGATGCGAAGGTACCTGATGGGTTAAGCTCCGACATCGCGGTCATAAGGCGCCCCGCCGACAAGGTGTACCTCGTGTCGTCGGCGACGATGTGCCTGGTCGACGCGCTCGATGCGAACGACAATATCTTAATGTCGGGCACGAAAGCCGACGATTGCTCGGTCGCGGGCTTCAAAAGCGCGCTCGGAAGTGGGGCGATCGCCTACGGCGGCAAGTACAGCGCGCCCGACTACGAGCGAATATCGGCCTCGGGCTGCACGCTCGCCATCGAGAACACCATGATCAACCACACGCCCGATGTGAAGGAAAAGCTGCAGAAGCTCGGGCTCGTCGTGCTCACCGAACAGTCGTCGAGCGAGCCCAAAGCACTCGGGCGCGTCGAGTGGATTAAGCTTTTCGGCGTCCTGTTCGACAAGGAAGACGAGGCCACGCACCTGTTCAACGAGCAGAAGGCCCGCGTCGAGCAAACGTCGGGGCTCGCGTCGTCAGGTAAAACCGTGGCGTATTTCTACATTAACTCGAACGGGGCCGCCGTCACGCGGCGGGCGGGCGACTACGTGGCGCAGATGATCGAGCTTGCAGGCGGCAGCTACGCGCTCGATGACGCGCAGACGGCGTCGACGTCAGGTTCGTCAGTAACGCTCGAAATGGAGCGCTTCTACGCGACAGCGAAGGATGCCGACATCATCGTCTACAACGGCACCATCGACGAATCGGTTGCCACCTTGAACGACTTCGTAGGCAAAAACGCGCTATTGTCGCAGTTCAAAGCCGTGAGGAACGGCAACGTCTGGGTCACAAGCGCCGACATGTACCAGCAGATGACTTCTACCGCCGACATTATCGACGAGCTGCACGGGGCGTTCACCGGCGATGACACGAGCGACTTCCATTATCTGAGGAAGCTCGGCTAGCACCATGAGAAGCCGACTTTCCATGGCATACGACGAATCGGGGCGCGCCGCGCGGTGTCGCGTCGTGACGGCGCTGCTCGCTGTTGCCCTCATCGTGCTCATCGGGACCAACCTGTGCATCGGGAGCGTGCTCGTGCCCGCAGACCACATCCCCGGCATCCTTTCGGGCGGCGCGGCCAATTCCATGGAAAGCCAGGTCATCTGGGAGATTCGACTGCCGCGCGTACTTTCAGCCGTGCTTCTCGGCGGGGCACTTTCGCTCTCCGGGTTCCTGCTGCAGACGTTTTTCAACAACCCCATCGCCGACCCGTTCATCTTGGGCGTCTCCTCGGGCGCAAAGTTCGTCGTCGCGCTTACGATGATCGTACTTCTGGGCGCAAACCAGGCCATGTCCTCGCCGGCCATGGTGGCCGCAGCGTTTCTGGGCTCGCTTATCACCATCGGTTTCGTGCTCCTCATTGCACGGCGCATAAGTTCCATGGCCATGCTCATCGTGGCGGGCGTCATGGTGGGATACATCTGCTCGGCGGCGACGAACTTCCTCATCGCCTTCGCCGACGACCAGTCCATCGTGAACCTGCACAACTGGTCTTTGGGTAGCTTCTCGGGTTCGAGCTGGGACGACGTCGCGGTCATCACGGTCGTGGTGATCACCGTAAGCGCATGCGTATTCGCGATATCGAAGCCCCTTTCCGCCTTCCAGCTGGGAGAAGCCTACGCGAAAAGCGTCGGCGTGAACGTCGCACGCTTCCGCGTGGCGCTCGTCCTTCTAGCGAGCATGCTCTCCGCCTGCGTGACCGCGTTCGCTGGTCCGGTGTCGTTCGTAGGCATTGCGGTTCCGCATCTCGTGAAGTCGGTGCTAAAGTCGTCGAAGCCCATCCGCGTGATTCCTGCGTGCTTCTTGGGAGGCGCCATCTTCTGCGCGGGCTGCGATTTGATCGCGCGCACACTGTTCTCTCCTGTCGAACTTTCCATCAGCGCTGTCACCGCCATCTTCGGCGCGCCGGTGGTTATCGCGCTCATGTTGAAGAAGCGGGTGAGGTAGATGGGGGAATTCGCGCCGCGGCCCAAAACGCTCGGAGGGGACATTCCATGCTTAGACAGTCCTGAGCTCGCACGAAAGCGCCAGAAGGCACTTTCGGCTCGTGCGGAACTGCGCGAGGAACGCCTCCTCCGAGCGGAGCCGAACCTCGAAACTCCGGTCGAAACGCAGGCTGACGGAGCGCCGCTTTTCCGCATAAGCGACCTGTCGGCGGGCTACGACAAGAAGGTCGTAGTCGAAGGCGTCGATCTGGAGGTTCGCGCGGGCGACGTCGTGGCGCTCATCGGGCCGAACGGCTCGGGCAAGTCGACCATCTTGAAAACCATCACACGCCATCTGGCACCGCTTGCCGGCGCGGTCGAGCTCGACGGGCGGGAGATTTCCCGATGGAAGACGGCGGAGTTCGCAAGGAACCTTGCCGTTATGCTGACAGATCGCCCCCGGACCGAGCTCCTCACCTGCCGCGATATCGTAGAGGCGGGAAGGCATCCCTACACCGGACGAATGGGCACACTCTCGCCCGACGACCATAGTCGGGTCGACGAGGCCATGAAAACCGCACATGTGGAAGAGCTCGCCGAGCGCGACTTCATGCAGATAAGCGACGGGCAACGCCAGCGCGTCATACTCGCACGCGCCATCGCGCAGGATCCGCGTGTGCTCGTGCTCGACGAGCCCACGTCGTATCTCGATATCCGCTACCAGATCGACCTGCTGCGAATACTTCGCCACCTTGCGAAATCGCGGAATGTGGCTGTCATCATGTCCATCCACGAACTCGAGCTCGCGCAGAAAAGCGCCGACAAGGTGATTTGCGTGAAGGACGGCCGGGTCTTCCGCGCCGGCGTACCCGAGGACATATTCACGCGCGAGACGATTGGCGAGCTCTACGGCCTTCAACATGGCACCTTCAACGAGCGCTTCGGCAGCGTGGAAATTGGACGCCCGCACGGCGATGCGCACACGTTCGTCATCGCCGGCGCAGGTACGGGGTCGGCTGTGTTTCGCCAGCTCATCCGGCAGGGCAAGGCGTTCTACACGGGCGTTCTGCACGAAGGGGACATCGACTGCGAGCTCGCGCGCGACCTGGCGGCGGAATGCGTGACCGAGCGCGCCTTCGAGCCGATCGGGGATAGAACCATAGCCCGCGCCAAAGAGCTCCTCGTCCACTGCGCGCGCCTTATCGTGTGCCCCGCCGCCTTCGGCACCATTAACGCCCGCAACGCAGAGCTCGTCGAGTTCGCACGCTCGCACGGTATCGAGGTCATGCGAGCGTGCGAAGGCGCATCGGAGGATTCCCAATTGGGGTGGAAAGGATAAACTGGACTTTCTTTTAAGGATCCTCAGGCTACAGCTCCTACGCCGGCGAGGTCTACAAGGCGCCGGAGAACCTCGTAAACAGGAATTTCCACGCCGACGAGCCCAACTAGACCTAATCCAAGCGAGATTCCAAACTCGAAAGACCGCTCAACGTCAGATTATTAGCAACCTCCGAGACACGCTCGATAGGAACCGAGCCATCAGACAGGGCCCACGTGCGATAGATACCGATAATACCCGACAGCAAAAACGCCAGATAGTAGTCGAACATCTCGTCCTTGAGACCTTGGGGCAGCAGATCGCGCTCGGCAATCTCGTGTTCGAGCGGCGCACGAAGACGAGCCATAAAATCATCGAGCGGAATGTTCTCGATCAGCTGACGATTGAGTACCAGGTTGTTGCACAGTGCCTCGTTAACGGTTTTAAAGAAGGTCGCCGCCGCGCCCAGGGCGCGCTCGTTGGTGTCGCCGTCCATGGAGGCAAGCGTTTTCTCGACCGAGTCGACAATCATCTCCACCACATCGACGGCAATGGCATCGAGCAAGCCATCAACCGTACCAAAGTGCACGTAGAAGGTTTTACGGTCGACATTAGCCTCGCGCGCGATGGCACTCACCGTAATGTCTGCCAGCGGCTTTTCCATAAGCAGGCGCTCGAAAGCGGAAAGGATGGCATTGCGGCTGCGAACGATGCGGCGATCAATACGCGGTTTGCTGGTGGCCATGGGCGTGTCCCTTCGATATGCGGGCATTCATCAACAGATGAGAGTTAATCTACGTAAGAGGATTATCCCCCATACAGCTCAAATATGCCCCGCATCATGAAGAACGTACGACTGCCCTACCGCGACTTAGGGTGCTTCTTCTTATTGAGCGCCGACGGAGATACGCGGATACCGTCGCCCGTCTGGCGCACATAGGCTTTATGAGCCGGCTTAGCGGTCCCAGAAGCCTTCTGAGCGTGCTTCCTGGGATCAACGGTAACAGCATTCGTGGGGTGCGGCTTAGTGGGCGCAGAGGGCGTCTGAGGCGATCGTCCGAGCTTGCGCATCGCGCGATCCCAGCGCGCATGGATGCTCTCGTTGTGGGCGCTCTTAAGGCCCAGCAGGGGCGCAGCCAAAATGGTCGGCGCGATAAACGTAATGAGACGCCACAGCAGATAGCCGGCGGTCGAAGCCGACCCAAAGAAATGACCCAAGAACAAAGCAAAGCCGCCCTCAGCGCCACCAGTTCCACCGGGCAAGGGAACCGCAGAGCTCAGCAGCTGGACAAAGGCGCTCGCGGCCATGACCGAGAAAAAGTCGACCTCGTGGTGGCCAAAGGCGAGCATCAGAAAATACGGCACCAGATAGAAAAACGCGAGCTGCAGCATGGTGATAAACACGGTGAGCAGCATGGAAGAAAAATGTCCGGCCGAAAGCTTGAACTTCTCGGAGAAGGAGTAGATCTCGCCATCGACAAACGAGCGCCATCCATCGATCTTAGTGGCCGAGACACCTATGCGCTCGAGCCAATTGATGATGCAATGGGCGACGCGCGTGACGGTCTTAGGCATGAGCGCGACGGCGAAGATACCAAGCAAGATGCAGCAGTGGCCGCCAAAACTAAAGACGCACAGCAGCGTCATGTCGCCATAGCGCTCGGCAAAAAACGGCATGCGAGCAAGCAATAGGATAGCGCCCCAGGCAACAAGGCCAAACTGATACACGATAAAACGCGTGAACTGCGTGGCGCCGGCCTCGCCGACATTTTGGCCCGCTTTGGTCAGGCGGTAGATCTGGGCAGGCGTAGAGCCCATCATCATGGGCGTCAGGTTGCCAAAGAAAATACCGCTCGCCTCGACCGAAATGAGGTCGCGGATACCGACGGGCGAATTGGGGTCGAGCCAGACGGCGATCGCATAGGCCACAATGCCAAAGAACAGATACATAAACATGCAAAGACACGCGACAATGAGCCAGGGCGCCTGAACGCTCGACATAGCAGCCCAGAACTGCCCCATCTGCCCGGTAACCACCAGATAGACGATATAACCCACCAGCACAACGCCGATAAAGATTGCGCCGCGGCGTGCGCTCTTATTGTCATCGCCGCCCGAGGCCTCAACCTCGACCTGGGGCTTGGACGTATGCTGAGAGGACTCCGTCATGAGACTCCTTCTTACAGTCAAAATATCTTGGTTATTGTACCCGTAAGGGCCATAAGCAGAACGCAAAGCTCTTGTTCAAACGGGAATGACAGACAGTTGTTTGATAATAAAAAACCCGGCCTTCCGTGGAAAGACCGGGTATCAGATGCGTGGTAGCCCGTACCAGATTCGAACTGGTGATCTCCGCCTTGAGAGGGCGGCGTCCTAAACCGCTAGACGAACGGGCCATAGGCCTCAGCAGAAAAGAAGTGGTAGCCCGTACCAGATTCGAACTGGTGATCTCCGCCTTGAGAGGGCGGCGTCCTAAACCGCTAGACGAACGGGTCACATGACATCTGCACTGCCGTGCTGCGAGGACATATATTACGGGACAAAAAACATCAGCGCAAGAAGAAATTCCAAATTGCCGAAAAAATTGTCGGCAGGTTATGGAACGCGCAGGTAAACTGGGTAGCTAATTCAAGTTGAGATGAGCCAGGAGGGCTTCGCGGTTGTTGGGGATGTTGTCCTCGATCACGGCGTCGAGGGCAGCGTTGAGAAGCTGCCCCAGCTCCGGCCCCGGCTTGACGCCGGCGCGGATCAGATCGCCACCATTGATGGCAAGCATCTTGAGTGTATAGGGCTCCCCCGCCTGCAGCAGATCGTGGGCGAGCGTACGCATCTCCTCGATCGTCTCGACGTAATAGAAGCACGAGGGCGCCTTGCCGAGCGTGTCGGCACGCTTAAGGTCCATGAGCTCGTCCATCAGACGCGGCGTATCGACACCCTCGCCCGAAAGCGCGCGCATCATATTGAGCAGGCAGGAGCGCTCGGGGCGCAGCGGCTTGTCATGGTATTTGATCAGTAGGCACACATCGCGCACCAAATCGTGCGAGAGCGCCAGGCGATCCATGATGACACGCGCCTTCTTGGCGCCGAGCTCGGGATGACCGTAGAAGTGGCCGCTGCCGTCGTGATCGACCGTAAAGCACTCGGGTTTGGAAACGTCGTGCAAAAACGCCGCCCACATAAGGCTCGACGAGGGCGCGACGCCGTCGCACAGCGCCAGCTCCCCTGCCACCGTCAGCACGCGGGCGATATGCTCGTAGACGTTAAACGCATGATAGACGCTGCGTTGATCAAACCCGCGAGCGGACGCGAGCTCGGGCACGGCGGCGCAAACAAGCTCGGGGTAGCGCAGCATGGCGTCTCCCCCGTGGCCGGTCGAAAGGATGCCCTCAAGCTCAATACCCACGCGCTCGCGCGCCACGGCATCGAGCAGCGGCGCGCACTCGGCAAGGGCACGCTTGGTCTCGGGCTCAATCACAAAGTCTAGGCGGCAGGCAAAGCGCGCCGCGCGCAACATGCGCAGGGCATCCTCGTTAAAGCGGCGCTTAGGATCACCGACGGCGCGAATCAGCTTGCGGTCTAGGTCGCCCTGGCCATCGTAGCGGTCGACAAGGCCGCGCTCGGGATGCCACGCCATGGCATTGACGGTAAAGTCGCGGCGCGCCAGATCGTCCTCAAGCGAAGCGGCGCGCTCCACACTTTGAGGATGACGACCGTCGGTATAGAAGCCGTCCAGGCGATAGGTGGTGACCTCAATGCGCTCGCCATCGCAAATAGCCGTAATGCCGCCAAATTTAATGCCCGACTCAACTACGGCAATATCAGCCGCTTCGAGCGCCTCTTTGGACTCCTGCCACAGGCCGCTGCAGCACATGTCAACATCGTGGCTGGGGCGTCCCATCAGGGCATCACGTACCCAACCGCCCACGTACCAAGCCTCAAGACCTGCTGCCTCAAGCGCACGCAGGACACGGATAGAGGCATCGGTCGGCTGCGTACCGTTGAGCGAAACATTGCACATGCCTATGGCCTCCTGCGACTATCAAATTGGCTATCGATTGCGTCTGCAAGAAGTCTAGCAAGAAACAGCCTCCACTGCACACGCAAGTCCGATAAACAAAAACGCATCCGTCCTGGTCTAAGACGGATGCGAAATAATTGAACTATTCAGGCAAGGTGCCGGAACTAGCAAACCTGACGGATTGCAATACCCTTCTGATACTCATCGACCTTGGCAAAATCGCCCAGACCCGGGCACTCGACCACGTTGGCGCCGGTGGCCATCGAGAGGCGCAGGGCATCCTCGACGCGCTCGGGGGCGTCGTGCCACACGGAAAGGAAGGCGGCCAGCGAGGAGTCGCCCGCGCAGACGGTCGACAGCAGCTTGACGTCGAAGGTGCGGTTGGCAAACCAGATGTGCTCGCCGTTGGAGAAGTACGCGCCGTCGCCGCCGAGCGTCAGCAGTACATTCTTAGCGCCCTTGGCGTGCAGCTCGGCCATGGCGCCCTTGACGGACTCGTCGTCGCCACCGCTCACCATAATGCCAAAGATGTCGAGCAGCTCGTCGTCGTTGGGCTTAATGAGCAACGGCTCCATAGCAATGAGGTCGGCCAGCTGATGGCTCGAGATATCGAGCACGAACTCGGCGCCCTTCGCCTTCACGCGACGCAGGACCTCTGCCAGGAAGCCATCGGAGGTGTTGGGGGGCAGCGAGCCGCTGATAACCAGGCAGGTCATGTCATCGAGCGAATCGATAAGCTCAAACATCTCCTGCTCGTTGGCTTCGTTGATGGCGGCACCGGCGTTGACCATGTTGTACTCGGTGTCGGGACCGGCGTTGAGGAACACGTTAACACGCGTGATGCCGTCAGTCCACACGGGCTTGACGGGCACGCCCAGGGCCTCGGCGCCCTTAACGATATACTCACCCGAGAAGCCGGCGAAGAAGCCCAGGATCGTGGTGTCGACGCCGTAGTGGTCGAGCGTAAACGAAACGTTGAGACCCTTGCCGTTGGGGGTGTAGACAGCGTTACGGGTGCGGGTAACGGTGTTGGCGGACAAGCCATCGCAGGAGATGTTGTAGTCAATAGCGGGATTTGCAGTAAGCGTGTAAATCATGAATGTTCCTTTCACGAAGTAACGTGTTAATGAAAGTATATTCCACGCTTCGGCAAAAGGCTACAACAACTCGGTGAACGGTGTGGAAGCGATGAAGTACGGCAGGACACCTCTCCACCATGGCGGAACAAAAAAGGCGCCCCGGCCGAAACCGGAGCGCCGCATGCGCACGAATATGTCGCGTTTCGCTTACTTGCGATCGAGCTTGCGGACAGCAACGCGCTTGCTGTACTCGTCGACGTGACCAAAGTCGCCGATGCCGACGGACTCAGCAACGTTGGCGCCGGTGGCCATAGCGAGCTTCATGGCCTCCTCGACGTTGTCGCGATCCCTGTACCACTTGTGCAGGAACGCAGCGAGGGTGCAGTCGCCGGCGCAGACGGAAGAGACAAGCTTGATGTTGAACTCACGCTTGGCATACCAGATGTCCTCGCCGTTGGAGAAGTAAGCGTCACCGCGGCTACCACGGGTGAGCAGCACGTTCTGGACGCCGGCCTCGTGAGCCAGCTTCATGGCAACGCGGACCTCGTCGTCGGTGTCGACCGGCACGCCGAAGATAGCCTTCATCTCGTGATGGTTCGGCTTAATGAGCAGCGGCTTCTTGTGAGCGAGCTCCTTGAGCTTGTCGGAGGACAGGTCCAGGACGACGTCGGCGCCACGGGCCTGAGCGTGCTCCATGACCTGAGCCAGGAAGTCGGGCGTAGCTTTGGGAGGCACGGAGCCGGAGACGATCAGGCACTCAAGGTCGCCCGCGGTGTCCAGGATGTTGTAGAGCTCCTCCTGGTGCTGCGGCGTGATCGGAGCACCAGGGTTCAGGATGCCGTACTCGTGCTGGCCATCGTTGACGTAGGTGTTGATGCGCGTGATACCGTCGGTCCAGACCGGGCGGCAGAGGCAACCCAGGTTCATGACCTCCTCAACGATGAACTTGCCCGTGAAGCCGGCGAAGAAACCGAGCGCGACGGTGTCGACGCCCATCTTCTTAAAGGCGAAGGACACGTCGAGGCCCTTGCCGTTAGCCGTGTAGCTGGCCGAGCCGGTGCGGACGTTCTCGTCGGGCTCGAGCGGAGAGCTCGAAACCGTCATGTCGACAGCCGGGTTAGCGGTTAGCGTGTAGAACATTTACAGTACCCCCTGTATATGTGAGGGCCGCGTGGCCGGCCCATTCCAACCACGCGGTTACCTCTGATACCAAATTAGCGAGCTGCGGACTCGAGCAGTGCCTTGACCTCGGCAGCGGTGTTGCAGGCGAGCGCCTTCTCGGCGAGCTCGTCGCACTCGGCCTTGGTCCACTGGCTGATGGTCTTGCGGGCGCGCAGGATGGACGGAGCGCTCATCGAGAACTCCTCCAGGCCCCAGCTGATCAGCAGCGGCTCGAGCAACGGATCGGCAGCGGCCTCGCCGCACATACCGACCATGATGCCGGCCTTCACGCCGCTCTCGATGATGTTCTTGAGCGAGCGGAGCACGGCGGGATAGTAAACCTGGTACAGGTTGGAGATGGTGTCGTTGCCACGGTCGGCGCACATGGTGTAGCCGATCAGGTCGTTGGTGCCGATGGAGAAGAAGTCGGCGACCTCGGCCAGGCGGTCAGCGAGCAGCGAGGCTGCAGGCGTCTCGACCATGATGCCGACCTCGATGTTCTCGTTGAACTTGCGACCCTCTTCGGTCAGCTCGGTCTTGCACTGCTCGACGAGCTCCTTGACAGCCAAGACTTCCTCGACGCAGGTGACGAGCGGGATCATAATCTTGACGTCACCGAAGGCGCTGGCGCGCAGCAGGGCGCGGAGCTGGACCTTGTACTGGTCGGGGTTGGCCAGGCAGTAACGCACGGCGCGGAAGCCCATGAAGGGGTTCTCTTCCTTGACCATGTGCAGGTACGGAATCTCCTTGTCGCCACCCACATCGAGCGTGCGGATGATGACCGGAGCGCCCTTGAGCGCGCTGGCGACCTTACGGTAGGCGTTGAACTGCTCCTCCTCGGAAGGAAGCTCAGCAGAGTCCATGAACAGGAACTCGGAACGGAACAGGCCGATAGCCTCGGCATCGTGATCGAGCGCGTTGGGCACGTCATCGGGGTTGCCGATGTTGCAGGCAATGATCTTCTTGATGCCGTCGGCAGTCACGGACGGCTTGCCGCGGAAGGCCTCGAGAGCCGCCTTCTCGGCAGCGAAAGCCTCGGCCTTGGCAGTGTAAGCGGCGAGCGTCTCCTCATCGGGATCGGCCTCGACGATACCCTTGCCACCGTCGACGACAACGGTCATGCCGTTGCGCAGTGCGGTGCAGCTGTTGGAAACCGAAAGGACAGCCGGGATCTCGAGGGCGCGCGCAATGATTGCGGAGTGCGACGTGCGGCCACCAGTCTCGGTGACGATACCGGCAACGTGGGCCTTATCGATCGTGGCAGTCATGGACGGCGTAAGGTCGTGCACGACAACGACGGTGTTCTCGGGCAGGACGGAGAGGTCGACGACCTCCTTGCCCAGCAGCTCGGCCAGAATACCGGTGCGGATGTCGGCGATGTCGGCCGCGCGCAGACGGAACATCTCGTCGTCCATGGACAGGAACATGTTCTCGAACATGGTCGAGGTGTCCATGAGCGCCTGCTCGGCGCAGGTGCCGCCGTCAATGGCGGCGTTGATGGCGTCGGTCATGCCCGGATCCTGAGCCAGGACAATGTGTCCGCTCATGATCTCGGCCTCGGCCTCGCCCACCGTCTCCTTCATGTGGTCGGCCTGAGCCTGGGTCTTCTCGCAGAAGACCGAAAGAGCGGTCTGATAGCGCTCCTTCTCTGCTGCCGAATCAGCAACCTCGTGCGGCTCAAACGTCAAGTCGGGATCGACGGCGACCATGACGGTGCCGATACCGATGCCCTCGGAAGCGTTGACTCCCTGATACATTCCCATTCCTCTCTCCGTGTCATGTGATAAAGCGTTTTGCCATATCCATGACAAAAGAGCGCAGCTACCTTAAGACAGGTCACTGCGCCCCCAAATATGAACTTAGTTGTTCAACATGCGACCCGTTTGAGTTCTACTCGCCAAGACCGCTCTTGATGAGCTCGATGGCAGCAGCCAGAGCCTCGGCCTCGTCGGCGCCGTCGCACTTGACCTCGACCTCGGTGCCGCAGGGGATACCAGCAGCCATGAGGGCCATCGGGGACTTGCCGTTGACCTCCTTCTCGGGGGTGACGACCATCACGTCACAGGCGTACTTGCCCATGGTGGAGGCGAACAGACCAGCCGGACGCATGTGCAGACCCTGAGGATTAACGAGGGTAGCCTTCTCAGAAACCATAGTTGACTCCTTTTTTGTGTTTAACCCCTGTCATGCATGTGGCAGGAGTCAGATTCACGACGTTGTTTATATTAACTCACATCAAACGGTTTTTCATTGTGTTTCGCACGAATTGTTGGACAGATGTCGTTCGCTGTCCGCTCGCCTGCCGGGCGGGGCGGTTAAGTTTGCTGCTCTACAGTCCTGCGCAAGACGGAAAGCACATTAAGTGCTTTC
>UQSB01000047.1 GCA_900543505.1 uncultured Collinsella sp.
GCTGCGGAAACGCGGGACCCGTTCAGGCTGTTGCGCTGAGATTGAAAATCAACCGCGGGTTTCCCGCCGGTCAAAAGAGCGGGCTGAGCGGGCGAGGCTGACATTGTTGCCTTGCCCGCTCAGCTAGGACGTTACTCCTTATTGCGACGGTAGAGGAAGTAACCGCCCGCGGAGATGACGGCAACGCCAGCGATGGCGAATGCAGCCACCACGCGGCCATCAAAACGATCACCGGTGGTGGGCAGGCCGCCCTTGGTGTTCGTCTTGTTGGTGGTTACTGTGGTCGTGGTGTCGGACTTGCCAGGCTTCTCGGGCTTGGTGGTGGGCTGCTCGGGCTTAGCGGGCTGCTCGGGGGTACCGGGCTGCTCAGGAGTACCAGGCTGCTCGGGGGTGCCAGGCTGATCCGGGGTTACCGGGTCGGTGGCAAGAGCGTCCTTGGCGTAGGTGATGGACTCCTTGAGGCCATGGGTCTCGGTGTTCAGGTCGCTCGGGGTGAAGGGCGTGCTGAAATCCCCAGCCTTCAGATAGGCGCGCATCTCCTGGAGAAGGGCCTTGCACTTGACGTAGGTGTTCTCAGTGGCAGCCTTGCCGGCCTTGTTTGCCAGGGCGGTGCGGCCCTCAGTGGTGGTCTCGGCCTGCATAGCAGCATCGACCTCAAGGTTCTGCTCGACGAGCTCGTTCTGGAGGGCGTCGAGATAGGTGCGGACGCTGACGCCGAGCAGCTCGGGGCGCTCGTAGCAGAGGGAACTAATGTCCATGAGGACGTAGTTGATGGAGTTCTCGGGCTCCTCGTTGTTCACGATGTCCGTCTCTTCGCAGTGATCGTAGGAGACATCCTGATTGCTGAAGTAGGGGCTGACCTCGGTGAGCAGTGCAGAGTACAGAGGAATAGCGACGGAGTAGGCGGCGCGGGAGAGCATCTCCCACTGAATGGTCGCGATCTCGGGGTCCATGCCCTGACGGATCTGGAAGAGGTTGGTCTCGGTGCTTCTTTCGGTGCCGATGGCGTAGACACCGTCGGTGTTGGCGTTGAGGCCGGGGACATTTTCGCCGCGGTTGCCAAATGCACGGATCATCTCAAAGGTGTTCCAGTTGGACTTGCCGGGCTGGAAGAACAGGGGCTGGATCTCGCTGACCATGGCTCCGATTTGGTCGGGGCGATCTTCCTTTTTAACCGTGACGATGTCGTAATCCGCACCCTTGGTCAACGGGGCCATGAAGTAATCGCGGCCCTGGACATAGCGAGTCCACTGATGAACGCCGGAATCGGCGAGGCTTTTGCCATAGGTCTTGGCAACGTCGAACTTGCCGTCGGTGTACTCGGCGAAGCCATTTTTCTCGGGCATGGTCTGGATGCCCTCGGAGTGGAGGCAGTTCTCGGTGTCATCAAGGTTGACATCGTAATTGAGTCCGCCGATGTTGGGGTTGAGTGAGGCGACGTCATCGGCGAGCTTCATGGCGATCCACTGGTGGCCGGAAAGTGCGCCAAACAGCCAGGTCTCGTTGCTGTCGGCGATGATGATCTGATCGTTGCCGCAGGCGCCCTGCTCGTCGATGATCTTGCCGAGGAGCTCGACACCCTCACGTGCTTTGGCACTTTCGCCTAAGATAACGCTGCCGTAGCTATATTCGCCAATGCCAGTGTCGGTCAGGGGGTCCGCGGCTTGCGCAGCTGCATTCATGTCGGTGGTCAGCGTGGCGGAGCAGGAGACGCCCTTCTCGTTGATGCCGGCCTCGGAGTAGGCGTCGGTGCGACCCATCCAGTTGGAGGGGTGGTCGCGTACATAGCTGTAGCGATAGGTAGGCTTGTTCGAAGTGTATTCAAAAGCAGATTCAATCGAGCTGTACTTAAAGCCAGGTTCGTGGGCAGGTTCGATGCCGTAGTGCTTGAGGTAGCGCGGGCCAAAGTCCTCGGCACGGCCATAGTACGTGTCACCGTCGGCGGTGAGCTTATTGCCCATGTACATCTGCGTGCAGGCGAGCGCAGATGTCGGCATGGACATGATGGTTGCAGCTCCAAATGCAAGGCCTATGCCAAGCTTCTTGAGCGCGTTGAGGGGGGGGTTACTCATGTTCTCTCCCAGCGTGCGAAAGCCCTCTGTCTCCAGAGGGCTTCTTCCAATAAATACACCCCTCAAGCGTAACGAATTCGAAACAATATACATTCATGAAAGTTATTTACTCGATAAGCGTAGCGAAATATGCGATTAACGGTAAATTGAACTCATTTACTGGGAAATCAATTTGTATAACGCCAGCGAAAAATGTAGCTAAATAAAGCGTCAAGAAAAAAGCGGACCCCTCGCCGGCATGTGGTTTCATGCCGGCGAGGGGTCCGGGCTGCACGGGCCGTCTAAGAGTAATGGCTACTTCTTTCGACGGTGAATCACGTTAATGGCATAGCCGACGAGCATGGCCAAAACGATGACGATAAAGCCGAGCAGGGGATTGTCGTTCATGGGGTCCTCCTATTTTCCGAGCGGTGAGAATTCGTCGACGATGAGGTCGAGGCATTGCGGAAGTGCGCGGGCACCAAAGACGCCCGAGTTGCTGGAGATGATCTCGCCATCGAACTGCATGCCCAGCGACGGGGTGCAGGTGATCTTGGCTTCCTTGGTCTGGATGATCTTGAACTGCGGGCGCCCGAGTACCTTGCCGGCGGGGTCAAGCGCAGCGGTGATCACAGTAGGCAGCAGCTGCACGGTGCGCACGGGTTCGATGACCGCAATGTCGACCATGCCATCGTTCATGCGGCAGTCGGGGAACAGGTTGATGTCGTTTTGGATGACCGAGGTGTTGCCGGCCATGCAGCAAATGCCGTCGAGCTCCTCGACAATGCCGTCATGCTCAATCGTAAAGTGCGCTACCGTAGGGTTGGGCGTGGCGAGCGCAGAGAGGAAGTAGGCGATCTCGCCGATGTCGTTTTTGGTGGGGGCGGCCTTCATCATGATCTCGGCGTCGAAGCCCGAGCCGGCGATGATGATGAAGCCGTGGCGCTTCTCGTTGCCGTCCTCGTCGAGCCAAAAGAGCTCGCCCATGTCTACTTTGACCGTGCGACCGGCGCGGCAAGCCTTGGCAAGCGCCGCTGCCTCGGGGGCATTACCGATGTTGTTAAAGAACAAGCAGGCTGTGCCGGAGGGGAAGACGAGCGTGGGGACGCCGCATCCGCGCATCTGGTCGAGCACGTTGGAGACGGTGCCGTCGCCGCCCGAGACGACCACGCGGTCGAACTCGCGAACGTCTGCCACGGCGTCCTCGGGTTCCATGCCATCGCCGATAAAGCGCATCACGACCTCGTCGCCGCCCTGTGCAAGGGCGTGCGTGAATGCGTAGATTTCATCTGAGCTGGGGCCCGATGCCGGGTTGTGGATGATAAGGCAGCGCATACTTACGTTCCCGTTCTGTGACTAACCGAGTATAGTTGTAGAGCAATGCCGATATCCTACCCGTGTTTTTTCGGGCCTAACCTTATTCGATGGGTTGATATGTACATTTCCACACATCAGGCTCTACTCGACTTTTGCCAGCGCGCCCGTGAGTTCGACGCGATTGCCGTCGATACCGAGTTTTTGCGCGAGCGCACGTTCCATCCGCGTCTGTGTTTGGTTCAGATTGCCACTCCTGCCGAGAGCGTAGCGGTCGATCCCCTGGTAATCGACGACCTATCGCCGCTGGCCGAGCTTATGGCCGACGAGAGCGTGACCAAGGTCTTCCACGCCTGCTCGCAGGATATGGAGGTCATGCTTCATACCGTAGGCGTGCTGCCGCGTCCGATTTTTGACACGCAGGTGGCCGCCGCCTTTTTGGGCGAGCGCCAGCAGATTTCCTACGGCGCGCTCGTGCAGACGTTTTGCGGCGTCTCGCTGCCCAAGACCGAGTCGCTGACCGACTGGTCGCGTCGCCCGCTGACCGATAAGCAGATTGAGTACGCGATCGATGACGTCAAGTACTTGATCGTCGCCTATACCGAGATGATGAGTCGCCTGCGCGAGCTGGGCCGTGTGGACTGGGTGCTCGACGAGTTGCGCCCGCTGGCCGACGAGTCGCACTATCGCGCCGATCGCCACGAGGCGTTCCGCAAGGTCAAACGCATCAATTCGTGCAGCCGTCACCAGCTGGGTATCGCGCGCGAACTCGCCGCCTGGCGCGAGGATCGCGCCGAGCGCCGCAACATCCCGCGCAAGTGGGTCATGTCCGACGACACGCTGCTGGCGCTCGTCAAGCGCAACCCCGTGCGCGTTGAGGAGTTCCGTAGCATTCGCGGAACCGATCAGTTGGGGGAGCGTGACGTGGACGGTGCGCTCATGGCCATCAAGCGCGGCGCGAGCTGCCCGCACGATCGCCTGCCGCTCATGGTGCGCGGGCATCGCCAGATCTCTCCGGAGCTGGAGAGCGTGACGGATCTCATGTATGCGCTCATTCGCCTGGTTGCCGAGCGCTCAGGCGTGGCGACCTCGGTCATTGCCTCGCGCGATGACCTGGCCGACTATATTGAGCATCCCGAGCAGAGCCCCCTGCGCGAAGGCTGGCGCTTTGAGCTTGTGGGTTCGCGTCTGGACGATCTGCTCTCGGGCAATATGGGGCTGACGGTGAAGGACGGCAAAATTGAATTGCTATAAGGAAGCCTAGCCGCTTGAGTGGGTAGAATGCCTCCAACGTGTAACTCGATTCGGAGGAATTCGCATGCCTTATTACTATGGATACGGCTTTGGCATCGACCCACTGTACCTGCTGGTTGTTCTTGTCTGCACGGTACTTGGCCTTGCCGCACAGAACTATACAACTCGACGTACAAAACCTGGTCCAAGGTTCGCTCAGACGGCGACACGGGCGCCACGGTCGCTCGCCGCATGCTCGACGCCAACGGCTGCAACGCCGTGGGTATCAAGGGTGTCGCCGGCGAGCTCACCGACCATTACAACCCGCAGGATAACAACCTGTATCTCTCGGACGCCAACCGTTCGGGTGGTTCGGTCGCAAGCGTTGCCGTTGCTTGTCACGAGGCGGGTCACGCCGCTCAGCGTCAAAGTGGTTACGCCATGATGAAGGTGCGCACCGCCCTCGTGCCGGTCGTCAACTTTACCCAGAACACTTGGACCATTGTGCTGCTCATGGGTCTGTTTATGAACATCGCGGGACTCACGACCCTCGCACTGATCTTCTTCTCGTTTAGCGTGGTGTTCCAGCTGGTTACGCTGCCGATTGAGATTGATGCTAGTCGGCGCGCCGTGGCGTATATTGAGCAGTCGGGTATGAGTTCCAAGCAGGTCAACGGTGCCAAGAAGGTGCTGACGGCCGCTGCGCTTACCTATGTGGCTGCAGCGCTCACTTCGATCATTCAGCTGCTCTATCTTATGGCTCGCTACAACAGAAACTCCAACCGATAACAAATTGGCTTGACAGGCGCCGCGGAGATTTGTGTCCCCGCGGCGCTGTACTATGTGTTGGACTTGAATTTGCGCAGGGCCGGAGCCCTTGTGCACGATAACGAAAGGAGGCTGCGTGGCAGGCTGGAATCTGACCGGCAATGCCGTTTCCGCCGAGTTCGACGGATCGGACGAGCAGGAGCGCAAGGAGCTCAGCGTGAGCCAGGCGGTAGAGATCGCCGCCGGTGCGCTCGATGCCATTCCGCAGCTGAGCGTTCTGGGCGAGGTCACGGGCTTCCGTGGCCCCAATGCCCGAAGCGGCCACTGCTACTTCCAGATTAAGGACGACTCGGCCGCCGTTGACTGCATCATCTGGAAGGGCGCCTACCTTAAGCGCACCTTCGACTTGCGCGATGGCATGCAGGTGAGCTTTAAGGGCAGCTTCAATCTCTATAAGGCCACGGGCCGCATGAGCTTTGTCGCTCGCTCATTCTCGCTGGCGGGCGAGGGTCTGCTGCGTCAACAAGTGGCGCAACTGGCCGAAAAGCTACGCCGCGAGGGCCTGATGGACGAAGCGCGCAAGCGCCGCATTCCGGTGTTCTGCTCCCGCGTGGCGGTTGTCACCTCGCTTTCGGGTGCCGTAATCGACGACGTCAAGCGTACGCTGCGCCGACGCAACCCGCTCGTCGAGCTTGTCTGCGTGGGCGCCAAGGTTCAAGGCGAGGGTGCGCCGGCCGAGCTCATTGATGGCTTGCGCCGCGCCGCTTCCATTACGCCGGCGCCCGACTGTATTTTGCTGGTGCGCGGCGGCGGCTCCTTTGAGGACCTCATGACCTTTAATGACGAGGAGCTTGCCCGCGCGGTGGCGGCTTGTCCTGTGCCCGTGGTGACCGGCATTGGCCATGAGCCCGATACCTCGATTTGCGACATGGTGAGCGACCGACGCGCCTCCACGCCCACGGCGGCGGCAGAATCGGTGGCGCCGGCTATGACGGAGTTGGCCGATGTGCTCGAGGCGCGCCATCAACGTCTGGGTGCCGCGATGGCATCGATGATTGGGTCGGCCCAGGTCGACCTGGAGATGCTCGATCAGCGCGGTCGCCGTGCCTGGGATACCTATACGGCTCGCTTGGGTGATGCGCTCGATGCCGCTGCGTGTCGCCCGTGCCTCAACGACCCCACATTTATGGTCGAGCGTCGCGAATCGGAGCTTGCGCTGACTGCCGATCGCCTGTCGGGCGCCATAGTACGCTCGGTCGGGACATTCCGCTCCAACTTTGAGCGCTTGCCCGAGCGTCTGATTACAAGCACCTCGGGGCTCGATGGTAAGCGCCATGCGCTCACGCTTGCGAGTTCCCGCCTAGAGCATCAAGGGCGCACGATGCTCAGCAAGCCAGCGTCCGACCTGAGCCGTGCGGCAGCGTCGCTCGATGCCCTGTCGCCGCTCAAAGTGCTTGCTCGCGGCTATTCCATCGCGTACAGCGATGATGGTGTGGCTACGAGTGCCACGACCTTTAAGCCTGGCGACGCCATTCGCGTGCGCATGGCAGACGGCAACGTGGCAGCAACGGTCGATACGGTCGAGTAGACCGCGTTTCGCAGTGATAGACCCTTAGGAAAGGAAACAGATATGGCAGAGAAGACCCCGGTCGAGCAGCTTACGTACAAGCAGGCCTCGCAGGAGCTGGAGCTCATCATCCGCAGCCTGGAGTCGGGCGATATGGAGCTCGAGGAGTCGCTCGAGAGCTACACCCGCGGCGTCGAGCTCCTCAAAAGCCTGCGCACCCGCCTGTCCGATGCCGAGCAGAAGGTCTCGGTGCTCCTTAAGGACGTCGACGGCAACGACGTGCTCGCCGACGGCGAGGCCGCCAACACCGATGATAACCTTTCGTTCTAAGCGTCTCGACCAAATATAATTACCTTGGTCTGTAAGAAAGGAACCAGCTATGTGCGATTGCATCTTCTGTAAAATTGCCAACCACGAGATCCCCTCGACCGTTGTCTATGAGGACGACCAGGTCATCGCCTTCGACGACCTCAACCCGCAGGCGCCGGTCCACACGCTCGTGATCCCCAAGAAGCACTACAGCGACATCGCCGACAACGTGCCCGCCGAGACCATGGGCGCCATGGCCCACGCCGTCCAGGAGGTCGCCAAGGCCAAGGGTCTGGAGGACGGTTTCCGCGTCATTTCCAACAAGGGTGTCAACGCCGGCCAGACCGTCATGCACTTCCACATGCATGTCCTCGGCGGCAAGAACCTGGGCGAGAACCTCATCTGAGGACACGTAGCCCGTCGACTTGGCTGCCTTTGGAGTAATCTATGCAGCTTTCTCAACTCGAATACCTTCAAGCGGTAGCGAACTATGGCGGCGTGCGCAAAGCAGCTCGCGCCGTTCATGTGAGTCCGCAGGCCGTTTCGTCGGCAATCAAAAAGTTGGAATCTGAGTACCAGATTGTTTTGCTCGACCGATCGGCGGGGGAGGCTGTTTTGTCTCCGGCGGGCAGAGAATTTGCGCGTCGTGCACGCGTGATCCTGGCACAAGTCGACGATCTTAAAAAGTACGCCCAATCGAGGGACGACGGCGTCTCGCCCGACGGCCACTTCCGTCTTTACGCCCCCTGCCTTCAAGGGCGGGGGCGTCTCTTTTCCGAAAACTGGTACGACTCGTTTGAAAGCTCGCACCCTCAGATTCACCTTGATGTGTGGCATCAGCCAACGGCTACATGCTTTGAATCACTTGTGCTTGGCATTTCGGATGCGGCCATCTCATTTGAGGAACCAAGGAACAGTGTCCTTTCTTCGAAATACTTGGGTGAAAAGGAGCTCAAGGTTCTTTCGTGCCCAGCGGGTCATCAATCTGTGGGCGCTATGACCGTCCGTGAGTTACTGGGCGGCAGGTTAGCTGTTCCCATTAATTTGTCGCCCTGTCTCAATGCAATCAATCAATGCCCCGAAGCTCAGCTGGTTAATTTCCGCTTCCGCGACGTCGAATACGGAAACAGAGCGCAGGCTGAGTTTCTTCAAGCCGGGGGATTGATATTGGGTTTTTCTGGCTCTTCTCTCGCATCAGATGGATCGGAAGTGAGCGAGTGCTCCATTGAAGCCTCGCATGACGTAGCCTTGCCCATCTACTTCTGCTATCGGCAAAACTCCTGGACCGATCGACACCAGACGGTTTTTCTGCACCTATTGCGTCATCTTGCTTCGTGAGATTAATTGGCTTCGAGGCGTCAAGTGATTATTGACGCCTTGCAACACATAGCTGACAGCTTTGCCCTCATGCTTTTCCAAGATTCCGATTTAGATTGCTGACTCTTGGAGGGCGGAGCATGAAAAACCGTACGGTTTTGCTTTATATGACGTTCGTTTTTCTGTCGAACTTCAGCACCATTTTGTATTTTCTGACGGTTTACCTTGAATTCGTCGGATTCTCGATGGTGGCGATTTCTAGCATGATGATTGCATATCAAGTGAGCAAGTTCATCCTTGAAGTTCCCACTGGCTATATTGCTGATAGGTTTGGACGAAAGACTAGCGGTCTCGTTGGCGTTGTGGGAATGCTTGGATACTACGCCGCCCTGCTTCTCGTCCGTTCTCCTCTGCTTTTAATCGGCGCGTTTGCTCTCAAAGGTTTTGCCGTTGCATGTGTGAGCGGATCCATAGAAGCGATTTACATTGACAGCGTCTCTCAGGACCAGCTCGTAAGACTTAATGTCGTTGAGCGATTTGTTTTCTATGCCTCTTATGCCATCTCCGCTTGTGTGGGCGGCTTCATTTCGTCTGTCGGTGCATACCTCATTGGTCTTTCGGCAGATATCATCGCAATGGTGTTGACGTTGGTTGTCGTTATCTGCATTCCTGAGATGCGAAGAGGGGGCACTGCGGCGACACCTGAGCTTGGAATGAGCCCGAAGATGATTGGTGCTGCTATTACGGGTAATGGCGTTCTTCGGTCATCGTTCATCATGGACTGTTCTCAGGCATTTGCCTTCGTCGCCCTGGAAGATTTTTTCTCACTGTTGCTTGCAGGCCGCGGAATGAATGCCGTCGCTTCGGGCGTGACCATTGCGGTCCAGCTCCTTGTCTCCGCCTCCATAGGGTTTATTGTGCCCAGCGCGATTACTCGTGTCGACAAGGGCCGTTTTGCACGTATTTGCGGCATCATTCGCTTAGTATTGACAGCTTTGTTTTTGATTCCCCTTACTCCGGTTAATTTGCTGCCCGTGTTCTATGTGCTGCAGACGGTTGCGTACTCGTTGTTTGCCCCAATCAAATACTCAATTTTTCAAAATGCTGCCGATTCTTCGATGCGCTGTTCACTGATTTCGGTTCAAAGCCAGATGGTGGCGGTGGGTGCCGTTCTTTTCTATCTGCTCAACGCTGTGTTGAGTAGCGTTGCGGGCATTCGAGTCGTATTGCTTGTTGCGCTCGGGATTTCTTCCCTGGTGTATATCCCCGCGCTATTTCGTCTTACAAGTCAAAGGCCGTGAGTATTTGGGCATCGATAACTTATATATCAACGCAATAAACCCGAGCGCGAGGGCGTTTGGGTTTATTATTGAAGCGTATGTAACCTGGCGGCGCCACACCGCCTGTTAGTAGGGAGACACATGAACGTTCTGGTCGTCAACGCAGGATCTTCGACCCTTAAGTATCAGGTCATCGATACCAAGTCCCATAAGGTGTCCGCAAAGGGCTCCTGCGAGCGCGTCTGCTTTACCGGCGGTACCTTCACCCACGCTGCCAACGGCTCCAAGAAGGTGACCGAGAACATTGAGTTCCCCGACCACAAGGTCGCCATCGAGGTCGTCCTGAAGGACCTCGAGGCCAACGGCGTCAAGATTGAGGGCATCGGCCACCGCATCGTTCAGGGCGGCTGGTACTTTGGCGATTCCTCCCTCGTCGACGAGGACGTTCTCGCCAAGATCCGCGAGGTTGCCCCGCTCGCCCCGCTGCACAACAACCCCGAGGCTAACGTTATCGAGTACTGCCTGGAGCAGTATCCCGACCTGCCCAATGTCACGGTCTACGACACTGCTTTCCACTTCAACATGCCCGAGGTCGCCAAGACCTACGCCCTGCCCAAAGATGTCTGCGACAAGCTGCACATCCGTAAGTACGGCGCCCACGGCACCAGCTACCGTTACATCTCCAAGAAGGTCGCCGAGATGACCAACGGCGAGGCCCGCAAGGTCGTCGTGTGCCATATCGGCTCCGGCGCTTCCCTGTGCGCCATCGAGGACGGCAAGTGCATGGACACCACCATGGGCCTGACGCCGCTCGACGGCGTCATGATGGGCACCCGCTGCGGCTCCATCGACCCGGCTACCGTGTGCTACCTGCAGCGCGAGGGCGGCTATACCTTCGACGAGGTCGACGAGATGATGAACAAGAAGTCCGGTCTTTTGGCTGTGACCGGCGGCAAGACCAACGACTGCCGCAACGTCGAGGAGCTCGCCGCCGCTGGTGACCCCGAGGCTCAGCTCGCCTTCGACATGTTTGTCTACAAGATTGCCGCCAAGGCGGCCGAGATGGCTACTTCTATGTGCGGTATGGACACCCTGGTCTTTACCGCCGGCATCGGCGAGCATGCTCCGGCCGTCCGCGCCGGCGTTGCCGACCGCCTGGCCTTTATGGGCGTCAAGATGGATCATGCCCGCAACGCCCTGCGTGGTGACGGCGCTTGGTGCCTGTCTGCCAAGGATTCCAAGGTCAAAATCTTTGTCATCCCCACGGACGAGGAGTTCATGATCGCTTCCGACGTCGAGCGCATCGTCAACGCCAAGTAATTGCAAGAGGGGAGGGGCTGGACGACCGAGCGCCGTTCGGCCCCTCTTTTGCGCTCGCTGGTCGATATATCTGATAGCTATTTATCAAGATATGATAACTTCTTATTAACATGCGGCCGCCTTAAGGGGCCTGTATCGACCGTATTGCACTGCAAAGGAGTCTCATGAACGTACTTGTTGTCAACGCCGGCAGCTCAAGCCTTAAATATCAGCTTTTGGATACCGATACCCGAGAGGTTTTCGCCAAGGGCAACTGCGAACGTATCGGTTCGGACATGGGCATCTTTGGCCACTCCGAGAACGGTGGCGCCAAGCAGACCGAAGAGGTTCCCTTCCCCGATCATCGCTCGGCCATTGCGCGCGTACTCGAGGAGCTCGAGAAGACCGACTTTACGATTGATGGCATTGGCCATCGTATCGTTCAGGGCGGCTGGCACTTCGATGATTCCGCAGTTGTCGACGACGAGGTTATGGCCAAGATTCTTGAGGTGGCACCGCTTGCTCCGCTGCACAACTACGGCGAGGCCGCAGCAATCGAGTATTGCCGCGAGAAGTATCCGGAGCTGCCCAACGTCGCCGTCTTCGATACCTCGTTCCACATGACCATGCCCGAGGTCGCCTATACCTACGCGCTGCCCAAGGACGTGTGCGACAAGTACCACGTGCGCAAGTACGGCGCCCACGGCACGAGCCACCGCTATGAGTGGATGATGGCCAAGGAGATCCTGGGTTCGCGCTGCCACCGTCTGCTTTCGTGCCATTTGGGTAACGGTGCTTCGCTCGCTGCTATCGAGGACGGCGTGTGCCGCGACACCACGATGGGCCTCACGCCGCTTGACGGTCTGATGATGGGTACCCGCTGCGGTTCCATTGACCCGGCTACCGTATGCTACCTGCAGCGCGAGGGCGGCTACAGCTATCAGGAAGTCGATGACATGATGAACAAGCAGTCTGGTCTGCTTGCCATCTCGGGTATTTCCAACGACGCCCGCGACATCCGTACACGCGCCTCCGAGGGCGACGAGCGCTGCCTGCTCGCCTTCGATATGTTCGCCTACAAGGCCATGCAGCAGGCCGGCTCCATGATCGCTTCCATGGCGGGCGTGGACACCATCACCTTTACCGCCGGCATCGGCGAGAACGACTGGTCGATCCGCAAGGCCTTCTGCGACTGCTTTGAGTGGCTGGGCGTACGCATCGACAACAACAAGAACCGCGAGGCCGTGGGCAACGGTCCGCAGGTCATCAGCGCCGCCGGTTCCGCCGTCACGGTCATGGTCATCCCCACCGACGAGGAATACATGATCGCCCACGACGTCGAGCGTCTGACCGCGAATAACTAGTGCGTTCGCTTGCGATTGAACGAAAGGCCTCCTGAGCAGCAGCTCAGGAGGCCTTTTTGCTAGCAGGCGGAAATTCCAGTCCCAAAGTGATCATCACCAGTAACGCCTGCGCTCCCAGCAACGACACCCATCCATTCAGATCCTCAGCCCCAGCTCGTAGCCAAGCCGCCGTCCACTCCAGATGCCCTGAATTCTTCGTAGCAGTAGAAGGCCGTACGGGCTGACCCCTGAAAACATTCCGCAGACCAGAAACGCCCCCGTTCGTAGCTCCGAAGGAGCAGAACGGGGGCACTTCATTGGTCGAGGACGTTTTCAAAACCAAGCCCGGCCCCGGCCGGAGGGACCACAGGCGCTACAGGTTCTTGACACCCATCGCGCGCATGGCGTTCAGGATGGCGATGATCGCCACGCCCACGTCGCCAAAGACGGCAAGCCACATGTTGGCGATGCCCAGCGCTGCCAGCATAAGGATCAGTAGCTTAATACCCAGCGCAAAGATGATGTTCTGCCAAACAATCGACATGGTCTTGCGTGCTACGCGGATCGCACGGGAGATGTTGGACGGTTTGTCATCCATGAGCACCACGTCGGCGGCCTCGATCGCGGCGTCGGAGCCCATGGCGCCCATGGCAATGCCCACATCGGCGCGCGTAAGCACAGGAGCGTCGTTGATACCGTCGCCGACAAAGGCGAGCTTGCCCTTGCCACTTTCGGCCGCGAGTAGCGCCTCAACGCGCTCGACCTTGTCGCCCGGCAGGAGCTGCGCGTGGAACTCGTCGAGACCGAGTTGCTTGGCCACAGACGCTGCAACCTCCTCGCGGTCGCCCGTGAGCATGACGGTGCGGTTGATACCGGCGGCATGCAGGTCGCGAATCGTTTGCTCCGCATCGGCCTTAACGGTGTCTGCAATCACGATGTGGCCGGCGTACACGCCGTCAACGAGCACGTGGAGGATCGTGCCAACAACCTCACAGTCCGGTGCTTCAACGCCGGCCGCGGCGAGCATTTTGGCGTTGCCAACGACGACGTGCTTGCCGTCGATGGTTGCCGTCACGCCGTGGCCCGCGTCGTTGGCGGAGTCGCTCACGCGCTTGGGGTCGACCTCGCCCTGGTAGGCGTCGCGCACGGACTGCGCGATGGGGTGATCGGAGAACGACTCAGCAAGGGCTGCGACTTCGAGCAGCGACTGCTCGGTATAGCCAGCCTCGGGGTGCACCGCGACGACTGAGAACGTGCCGTTGGTGAGGGTGCCCGTTTTGTCGAAGACGATGGTGTCCACGTCGGCGAGCGTCTCGAGGTAGTTGGAGCCCTTGATGAGAACGCCCAGCTTGGACGCGCCGCCGATGCCGCCAAAGAAACTCAACGGTACGCTGATCACGAGGGCGCACGGGCAGCTGACGACCAGGAAGGTCAGACCGCGCAGAATCCAGTCGGACCAGGCACCGGTGATCAGGCCGCCGCCAAGTGCGAGCACCGCGGCCGCGCCGGTGACGGCGGGCGTGTAGACGCGGGCGAAGCGCGTGATGAAGTTCTCGGTGCGTGCCTTTTTCTCGCTGGCGTTTTCCACAAGCTCCAGGACGCGCGCGACGGTGGACTCGCCAAATGGCTTGGTGGTGCGCACATGGATGAGACCCGTCATGTTGATGCAGCCGCTGATGATATCGTCTCCGGTTTTGACCGGGCGGGGGACCGACTCGCCGGTAAGGGCGGCGGTATCGAGCTGTGTCTCGCCTTCGACGATGATGCCGTCGATGGGCACGCGCTCGCCAGGCTTGACGACGATGACGGTGCCGACGGCGATGTCATCGGGGAAGACTTGCTCGAGCGTGCCGTCGGGCTGCTCGACGTTAGCGTAGTCGGGCGCGATGTCCATCATGGCACTGATCGACTTGCGGCTCTTGCCCACGGCGTATGCCTGGAACAGCTCGCCGACCTGGTAGAACAGCATGACGGCGGCGCCTTCGGCCATGTGCGGGTCGGTATCGGGGAAGAGCACCATGGCAAACGCGCCGATGGTCGCGACGGCCATAAGGAAACTCTCGTCGAAGGCCTTGCCGCGGCGGATGTTGTTGAACGCCTTTTGGAGCACGTCGTAGCCGGCAATTAGGAACGGCACCAGGAACAGCACGAAGCTGGCGTAGATGTTGCCAGGCTCCCCAAATGCGATAGTGAGGGCGCCGAGCTCGTCGAGGGCATAAACAACGGCAAAAATGCCCAGTGCTACCAGGATGCGGTTGCGCTTGTGCTCAAGGGACTCTTTCTTCTTGCGCTTCTTCTTTTTCTTTTTGGGATCGGCGGCTGCCATGATTCAAACCTCCCATTTGAGTGTATGAACACTTGCTCATATAATTTCGCGAGCAAAGGCCGCGGCAAGCGCGGCCTTACAGGTCAACGTATGCGCGGGTTAGAGAATGATTTCGCAGTCCGGCTCGGCGTCGGCGGTGAATTCAACGACGCGGTCCAGGACCTCGTCGAACTCGGCGTCGTCAGCCTCGAGCGTCAGCTTCTGGGTCATAAAGTTGACCGAAACGGACTTGACGCCATCGAGCTTAGCCAGCTCGTCCTGAAGTTCACGCGCGCAGTTGGCGCAATCGATCTCGTCGAGCTTGAACTGCTTTTTCATGGTGGGTTCCTTTCCCTGTGTTAGCGGTCTGGGTGCCGGCCGCGCTGATACCGTGGTTGATTGCTATTCGCAGATATGGCTCATGCCCTGGTTAAGCATGGTGTAGACGTGATCGTCGGCGAGCGAGTAGAGAATGTTGCGGCCGTCGCGGCGGAACTTGACCAGGTGCGACTGCTTAAGCGTGCGCAGCTGGTGCGATACTGCCGACTGCGAGGTTGCGGTCGCTTCGGCGATGTCAGCCACGCAGAGCTCGCGGCCCATGAGGGCATAGAGGATCTTGATGCGTGTGGTGTCGCTGAAGACCTTGAACAGGTCGGCCAGGTCGTACAACAGCTCCTCGTCGGGAAGGTCCTCGGGCGAGCAGGTGGTGGGGACGATCGGCTCGGTGGCCTCGATGCCAGTCTTTGTTTCATCAGCGTGGCTGCTCATTGCAACATCCTTTCATATGAACATGCGCTCATATAACTTACTTCCGATTATATGAGCGCATGTTCATATGTCAATACTATTTACGTTAATTTCGATGACTGCTTGCCGCCTCTGCGATTTTCTGCGGGTTGGGAGACATCGACGCAATGCTCGCCAACATATTTCGAGATGTTCGGCCAGCATGCTAAGAAAGCCACCTTGAGAAGCATTAGAACTGTTCATATTTGTACTTTATCGTGTTAAATACCGCGAGAATCAGTTCTTCCTCTACGGGAGTTCCTGCAGAATCAGTTTTATCTAAAGTTATATTGAGCATTGCTGCAGCCAATCTGGCACATCGGTGGCCGAATAAGTCGAAAAATGTAGGTGGACATCCGCAGAGATCGCCTTTAGAAGAGCGAATTCTCAATTAGATCAATAATCGTGTCGTCTTCCGTGCGGTTTTCATCGATTTTTGCGAACATGTCGCATTCCCAAGGCCCATTGATTTCCTCAGCAAGGGCCCCGACGTGTTGCATGTCGTCGGGTTCTGGCACATCGTTGATGCTCGGGTCATCAGCTTGCGGATATTGGCTTGCAATTTCGCGCTTGGCGGCCTCTTCTTCTTTGAGTGTCTCCAGGACGCGGCGACCGTATTCGAAGTAGCGCCGCAAGACAAATTGACGAAGAGTTTCTTGCAGGATGGCGAAGTTATCCGGGAGTCGACCGGGCCATATCTTCTCGCGAATGCGAATCGCTTCCATGACCCGCCTAAAAGCGGACTGCTTGAAAAACGAATGACGACTAACTGTGATAACGGCATATCCCATGTTTCGCAGCGTGTTTCGGCGTTCCTCGTCAATTGATTGCTGTTCGGGCTCATCGTGGTAAAAGCCGTTGTATTCGATATCGGTCATCGAATTTTCGAGCAGCGCGTCGAGGTAGAAAACCGTCCGTCGCGTTAGGGCGGCGTATCTTTTGGGGACTGGGATCGGATAGTCCGTTTTGATAGCGCGTATGGCTAAGCCACCCATTGACTTGGGCATTGTCAGCATCATGACAAACGCCGTTTCGAGTGGGGAGCGACAGCCTTCGCGTACATAAGAAAGTGCCTTAAGTGCTTTATTAGATCCACGATACCCCGATGCCTCTGAAAAGAAGGCTCTGAGCTCTTCAACGCTGGTTAGGGCTGGGCGCTCGCGATATTGAGTTTCGTCGGACGTTCCAAGCGCGTAGGAGCCGCAGATTTCAAAGTAATACTCAACGAGCTCCGAAAGGTTGAGATCGGCTGTTGCTTCTAACGCGCACAGCTTGATGTCGACGATGTAGACGTTCGGCTCGAGTTCTAGGTAGCTTTCTGCATCAAACGTATAGCGCGTGCAGTGGCAGATGCAGCCCTTGCGGTGCCTTTTGGCATTATTGGAAAACGTCAGCACATGGATGCTTTCAGAATCGACATTCTTTCTGTTGAGCCATGCTCGCGCCGCTTCCAGGTTGGACGTGGTCGGCGCAGACACCTTGATCTTTTCCATAGATATGGGATCGGTCGCGTGGCTTGCGAGCGAGTTGACTGTTTGGTATACAGCGCGTGCCGTGGTATGTGACAGAACGATTCCCATACGCGCATGATGGCATAGCGGACGCCATATACGCTCGAAACTTCGGGCAACGGTATTGGGGCGCGGCTTATCTTCTGCGAACGGTGGGTTTTTGAGCTGTCGTATTGAGGGGGGGCAGCTTCGGCTGGGGAGGTTTCTGTCGGCTGCCCCATTTTGGTGAACTTTAGTTGCGGATTCGGGTGGCGCGCGCAGACGTGGTGTAAGAGCGTCCCGAGGTCCGTCGCTGCAAGTCC
>UQSB01000048.1 GCA_900543505.1 uncultured Collinsella sp.
ACAAACGACTTGGCCTGGTCGGTACGCGGGCTGTCGATAAGCTTCTTGGTCTTCTTATCGATGTTCGCGTCAAACTTGACGTCCTGGTTGTTGGTGCACAGCGTGAGCAGGTTATAGCGCATCGCGTCGGCGCCGTACATACCGATGAGGTCCATGGGGTCAACGCCGTTACCCTTGGACTTGGACATGCGGCTGCCGTCCTTGGCAAGGATCGTCGGGTAGATGACGACGTCCTTAAACGGTACCTCGTCCAAGAAGTACAACGAGCTCATGACCATGCGGGCGACCCACAACGCGATGATGTCGCGCGCGGTGACGAGCGCCGTCGTGGGGTGATGGCCCTCAAGCAGCTCCGGCTTTTGCGGCCAGCCCTGCGTGGCAAAGGTCCACAGCTGCGAGCTGAACCAGGTGTCCAGCACGTTCTCGTCCTGATGCACGTGATGGCCGCCGCACTTGGGGCACACGTCAGTGTCCTCGGTGAGGGCGTCCTCCCAGCCGCAGTCCTCGCAGTAGAACACGGGGATGCGGTGGCCCCACCACAGCTGGCGGCTGATGCACCAGTCCTTGAGGTTCTCCATCCAGGTGGTGTAGGTCTGCGTCCAGCGCGCGGGGTGGAAGGTGACCTTGCCGGAGTTAACGGCGTCGAGTGCCGGCCCCTTGAGCTTGTCGACGGCCACAAACCACTGCTCGGACAGCCACGGCTCCAGCGCGGAGTCGCAACGGTAGCAGTGCATGACGGAGTGGTCGAGCTCTTCGACGTGGTCGAGCAGGTCGTGCTCCTCGAACCACTTGATGACCGCCTCGCGGCACTCGTCGCGGTTCATGCCGGTGAACTCGCCATAGCCCTCGACGACCACCGCGTGCTCGTCGAAGATGTTGATCTGCGGCAGGTCGTGGGCCTGACCCATGGCGTAGTCGTTGGGGTCGTGGGCCGGGGTAACCTTGACAAAGCCGGAACCGAAGTTGACGTCGACATGCCAATCCTCAAAGATGGGGATCTCGCGGTCGACGATGGGGAGCTTGACGGTCTTACCCACAAAGGCGGCCTTCTCGGGGTCCTTCGGGGAGACGGCAACGCCCGTGTCGCCGAGCATGGTCTCGGGGCGCGTGGTGGCGACGACGATGTAGTCCTGGCCGTTGACCGGCTCGGTCAGCGGGTAGCGCAGGTGCCACAGGTGGCCCTTCTCGTCCTTATACTCGGCCTCGTCGTCCGAGATGGCGGTGGTGCAGTTGGGGCACCAGTTGACGATACGCTTGCCACGGTAGATCAGGCCGTCGTGGTACCAGTCGCAGAAGACCTTACGCACGGCCTGGGCGTAATCCTCGTCCATGGTGAAGCGCTCGTTGTCGAAGTCGACGGAGCAGCCCATGCGCTTGATTTGCTCGACGATGATGCCGCCGTACTCGTGGGTCCAGTCCCAGCAAGCGTCGACAAACTTGTCGCGACCAATCTCCAGGCGGCTGATGCCCTCACTCTTGAGCTTCTTGTCGACCTTAGTCTGCGTGGCGATACCGGCGTGATCGGTACCGAGCACCCAGCGCGTGGACTTGCCGCGCATGCGGGCCATACGGACGATGGCGTCCTGGATGGAGTCGTCGGTAGCGTGGCCCATGTGGAGCTTGCCGGTCACGTTGGGAGGCGGAATGGTGACGGTGCAGTCGCCCACGCCCTCACGGCGCTTGTAGTAGCCGCCGTCGAGCCACTTCTGCAGGATCGCCGGCTCGTTGGTCGACGGATCGTAATTCTTGGGCATCTCTTCCATATATCTCTCCCTGTCCCGCCGGCGTGTCCGCCTGCTTGGTTTTCGCTCGGTCAGGTCCTGGCTCGCACGAAGAGCACATTAAGTGCTCTTCGGCTCGTGCGGAATCTACGAAAACCAAGCAGGCGGACACGCCTTAGGTATCGATTACTTCAGTCTGATATGACTTCGCTGAGGCTTAAACAAACACACAGAATAACACAGGTAGTTGGGGTTATTGCGTATATATAAAATAGCCTCCGACCGCAGGTGGTCGGAGGCTATTTACAAGTACGTTTTAGGCAGGACTAGCCGTAGATGCGTTGGGGCTGTTCTTCGCCCTTTACGGAGGCTTCGGTTACGACGACCTTGGCGACGCCCTCCTCGCTGGGAAGGTCGAACATCGTCTGCTGAAGCACGTCTTCGCAGATGGCGCGCAGGCCGCGGGCGCCGGTCTTGCGGGCGAGTGCCATGCGGGCGATCTCGTGCAGCGCCGCGTCCTCAAACTCAAGCTCAACGTCCTCGAGCTGGAACATCTTGCGGTACTGACGCACCACGGCGTTCTTGGGCTCGGTCAGAATCGACACCAGGTCGTCCTCGTCGAGCGCCTGCGTCTGGGTGACAACGGGCGTACGGCCCACGAACTCGGGGATCATGCCAAAGGCGTTGAGGTCCTGCGGGAGCACCTGACGCAGCAGGTCGTTCTCGTCGACCGAGGTGGGGCCGGCGATCTCGGAGTTAAAGCCCACGCCCTTGTTGCCCACGCGGTCGGCGATGATCTTGTCCAGACCCACAAAGGCACCGCCGCAGATAAACAGGATGTTAGTCGTGTCGATCTGCAGCAGCTCCTGCTGGGGATGCTTGCGGCCACCGGTAGGCGGAACGCTGGCCACCGTGCCCTCAAGAATCTTAAGCAGCGCCTGCTGCACACCCTCGCCCGAGACATCGCGGGTAATGGAGAGGTTCTCGGCCTTGCGGGCAATCTTGTCAATCTCGTCCACGTAGATAATGCCCACCTGAGCGCGCTCAATGTCGCCATCAGCGGCGTTGATGAGCTTGAGCAGGATGTTCTCCACATCCTCGCCCACGTAACCGGCCTCGGTAAGCGCGGTGGCGTCGGCGATGGCAAACGGCACCTCGAGAATGCGGGCGAGCGTCTGGGCGAGCAGGGTCTTACCGGTACCGGTGGGACCGAGCAGCAAAATATTGGACTTGGCGAGCTCCACCTCGTCCATATCGGTGTCGAACTGCGAGCCCATGCTGTCGTCAAAAGCGGACACCGCGGCGCCGCCCTCGATCACGCGGCGATAGTGGTTGTACACGGCCACCGACATGGCGCGCTTGGCGTCCTCCTGCCCCATGACATAGGCCGAAAGCTCGTCATAGATCTCGTGCGGCGTCGGCACGTGCGTGATGACCTGGCGGTCGTCCTCGAGCTCAAAGCCCTCGGCCTCGGGGTCCACGGCGGGCTGGGATGCAGCCTGGCCGTGGTCGTTGAGGAAGCCCGGCAGCTTGCCGTTGCGGGCAGCGTCCATAAAGTCCGAAGCCAGCGACTCCTCAAGGATCTCGGAACAGGCGGCGACGCACTCGTCACAGATAAAGATGTTGGTCGGGCCCTTTACGAGGCGACGGACCTGGCCCTGCTCTTTTCCGCAAAAGGAGCAGCGGATGGGGTTGCCGTTCTCGTCAAAGTTGTCCTGCATGTTACCTGCCATCCTAGGCATCCTTCGCGGCGAGATCTCGCGAGGTGACGATACGGTCAATCAGGCCGTAGTCGAGGGCCTCGGCGGCGGTCAGGTAGTTGTCGCGCTCGGTATCGGCCTGGACCTTCTCGATGGGCTGGCCCGAGGCATCGGACAAGATCTGGTTGAGCTCGCGGCGGGTCTTCTTGATCTCCTCGGCCACAATCTCAATCTCGGTCTGCTGACCCTGGGCACCGCCGCTGGGCTGGTGAATCATGACTTTGGAGTGCGGCAGGCAGAAGCGCTTGCCCTTAGCGCCGGCCGAAAGCAGCACGGCGGCCATGGACGCGGCCATACCGACGCAGATGGTGGAGACCTGCGGCTTGATGAAGTTCATGGTGTCAAGAATCGCCAGGCCGGAGTAAACCTCGCCACCGGGCGAATTGATGTAGAGCGAGATATCCTTCTCGGCATCCTGGCTCTCAAGATGCAGCAGCTGGGCAACGACCAGGTTGGCGCTGACGGAGTTGATCTCCTCGCCCAAGAAGATGATGCGGTCGTTGAGCAGGCGCGAATAGATATCGTAGCTGCGCTCGCCGCGCGGCGTCTGCTCGATAACGTATGGCACGAGGGCGGAATCGAACTTAGCGATCATACGCATCTCCATTTCTCTCTTGCGGACCAAATTGGTTCTAGATAAACGTACGGTGCCCGCATGCTATGCATTGGCTGGCACCGTACGAAGCAACCGGATAACCGGCTATTAACTTTACCCAATCACGGGCACATACATGCGCTCGCGGGCAAGGTGGCGAGAATTACTCGGCGTCCTTGGCGGTCTCGTCGACCTCGGTCACCTTGGCGTTCTCGACCAGGTGGTCGACGGCCTTGGAGCGACGGATGGACTCGCGGACGGCAGGCATGCGGCCATCGGCGATGAACTCGGCCTTGGAAGCCTCGACGTCCTTGACGCCGGCCTTCTCGAACTCGGCGTTGATGTCGTCCTCGGTGACCTCAATCTTGAGCTCACGCGCGAGGGCGTCCAGAGCCAGGGACTCACGGGCAACGTCGTTGGCCTGCTTATGCAGGTCGCCGATGAACTGCTCCATGGTCAGACCGGAAGCGGGCAGCCAGGTGTCGAGCGTCATGCCGCGGGCAGCGAGGTTGGACAGGAAGTTCTGGCCAAGCTCCTCAAAGACGGACTGCTCGTAGTCGGCGTCCATCTCGTCGAGCTGCAGACGCTCGGCGAGAGCGGAGACGCAACGGTTCTCCTTCTCGGCCGGCAGGCGGGAAGCCTTGTCCTGCTCAATCTCAATCTTGATGGCGTCGCGCATGGCGTCGATGCTGTCGAAGCCAAAGTCGGACTTGACGAGCTCGTCGGTGAGCTCGGGGGTGTTGCGGACCTTGATGCCCTTGACGGTGACCTCGACGGTGTGGGTCTCGGCCTCCTCGCCCTCCTCGGCCTCGTCGGTCCAGGTGACGGACTTGACGTCGTCAACGTTGGCGCCGATCAGAGCCTCGTTGAACTCGGCGGGGTTGCTGTCGCTACCGGCGATGAGCATACGGCCCTCGGCGGCAAAGTTGTCGGCGTTCTCGACGGCCTTGAGGTCGACGGTAACGTAGTCCTCGGACTCGACAGCGCGGCCCTCGACATCCTCGAAGGTGGCACGGTAGTTGAGGAGCATCTCGACCTGGTTGTTGATCTCGGACTCGGTGACCTCCGCAGGGGGCATCTCGATCTCGACAGCGTCGAAGGAGGAGAGCTCAGCGGCGGGACGCAGGGAGAACTCGACGGTGTAGGTGTAGTCCTCGTGATCCTTAGCGAGGTCGAGGTCCTTGTAGTCACCGTTCTTGGTGGGGACGATGTCCAGCTCGTTGAGGACGGCGGGCTCGTTGGCGGCGATCAGGTCGTTGGTGGCCTGAGCGAGGGTAGCCTCGGCGCCAAGAGCAGAGTCGATAACCGGACGGGGAGCCTTACCGGCGCGGAAGCCCGGGAAGCGGTACTTCTTGGCGGTGTCCTTGTAAGCCTTCTTGATCGCGGCGTCGACGTCGGCGGCCGGGATGGTGACCGTAGCGGTGAGCTTGGCGTCCTTGACGTCAGAAGCGGTGATGTTCAACACGTTCCTCCTCATACTGCCCAGCTTATCTGAGGTGCTGGTACCTTTATGCAACAAAGAGTCGCGACGGCCAGGGCCGACGCAGATGCGTTGGTGCGGGCGAAAGGACTCGAACCTTCACGGGAATCCCACCAGAACCTAAATCTGGCGCGTCTACCAATTCCGCCACGCCCGCATGAGCGCACAGATTAGGAATGATAGCAGATACGAGCGACAAGCGCACGCACACGTTTTACAGGCTCACGACCTCACCACGAGTGCAAAAGGCGGGTCGAGTTGCCCCGCCCCGCCAATTACGACTTGTTCGCCGACCCGCTACTCCCCCAGCAGCGCTTTCTCCGGCGTGATGGGCAGCGAGCGGACCTGGTGGCCCGTGGCGTGTGCGACGGCCGAGGCCACGGCGGCGAGCGGCGTGTTGATGACGACCTCGCCGATCGACTTGGCGCCAAACGGGCCCGTCGGCTCGTAGCTCGGCTCAAAGGCCACGCGAATGCTGCCGATATCCAGGCGCGTAGGCAGCTTGTAGCTCATAAAGTTGCCGGTGCGCAGGCGACCGCGGTCGTCATGCTCGACGATCTCGTAGAGCGCGTGACCGATGCCCTGGGCAATGCCGCCCTCGGCCTGGACGCGCGCGAGCGCCTCGTTGATCACGGTGCCGCAATCGACGGCAGCGGCGTAATCCACCACGGTCACCTTGCCGGTGGCCTTGTCAACCTCGACCTCGGCAATGCCGGCCATAAACGGCGGGGGCGAAACGGGCAGGCAGGCAGAGGCGTGCGAAGTCAGCGCGTCACCGCCCGCGATGTTCTTGACGCACAGGTTGGCAAAGTCTCGCAGCGTAAGGTAGCGACCGTGCTCGCGCGCAGCACGCTCGTCGGACAGGCGCACGTACTGGCCGTCGAAGACCACGTCGGCGGCGTCAACGTCCCACATCTGGGCGGCCTTGGCGCAAATCTTCTGGCGCAGCTCGGTCGCGGCGTTCTTGGCGGCAAGGCCCGTCACGTAGGTACCGGAGCTCGCGTACGAGCCGGCGTCGAACGGCGACACATCGGTGTCCACGCCGCGCACCACAATGAGCGAGCTCTCCACGCCCAGCTCCTCGGCGGCAATCTGCGCCAGGATCGTGTCGACGCCCATGCCGTTATCGGTGGCGCCGGTGCCGATGGTAATGAAGCCGTCCTCTTCCAGGCGCATGTCGATGCCGGCGATATCCACGTTGGAAATGCCCGAGCCCTGCATGGTGAGCGCACAGCCCAGAGCACGCACGCGGTCGCCCAGGTCGACGGCCAGCGGCTTGTCGCGCCAACCGATCATGTCCATCGCTCGCAGCAGGCAGCGGTCGAGCGCGCAGGCGTTGAGCTTCTCGTTGTAGTACTGCGGCATGATCTCGCCCTCGCGCACCATGTTCTTAAGGCGCAGGTCGGCGGGGTCCATGTGCAGCATGTCGGCGAGCTCGTTGACGGCGCTCTCCACGGCAAACTGGCCCTGGGTGGCACCGTAGCCGCGATACGCGCCGCCGCGGTTGGTGTTGGTGTAGACGGCGTCCCACCTAAAGCGGCTCGCCTTCACATGGTTGTAAATCGGCAGGCTCTTGTGGCCCGAAAGGCCGATCGTCGTGGTGGCGTGCTCGCCGTACGCGCCGGCGTTGGACAGCGTGTGCAAGTCGATGGCCGTGATGGTGCCGTCGTTCATGGCGCCCAGCTTAACGGTCATCTGCATCTGGTGGCGCGAGTTACCCGCGGTGATAGTCTCCTCGCGGGTGTAGCAGCAGTAGCTCGGACGGCCAGTCTGCTGGGTCACGAACGCAACGAAGATCTCGCAGCAGCCCGTCTGCTTGGAGCCAAAGCCGCCGCCGATGCGCGGCTTAATGACCTGCACCTGCGACTGCGGAATGTCGAGCGACTGCGCGACCATGCGGCGCACGTGGAAGGGCACCTGTGTAGAGGTGGTCACCGAGATACGCCCGAACGCGTCGGTCGTCGCAAAGGCGCGGAAGGTTTCCATGGGCGCGGTCTGCGTGGCCTGGCTGGTGTAAGTGCGCTCAAAGACGATGTCGCTCTGGGCGAAGGCCTCGTCCAGATCGCCATAATCGCTGGTACCGCTGCACACCAGGTTGCGCGGAACATCGCCGCCCTGCGGGAACATAAAGCTCACGTCGCCCTCGGGGTGGACCACGATGTCGTTATCGAGTGCCTGGGTAAAGTCGAGCAGGGGCTCGAGCACCTCGTAGTCGACCTTGATGAGCTTGAGCGCCTTGTCGGCGGCCTCCTCGGTCTCGGCGGCGACGATCGCCACCTCCTCGTTTTGGTAGCGCACGAGGTTCTCGAGGATCAGGCGGTCGTAGGGACTCGGCTGCGGATAGCTCTGGCCGGCGATGGTAAAGCGGCGCTTGGGCACGTCCTCGTAGGTGTAGACGCCAACCACGCCGGGCACCTTCAGGGCGCGCGACGTGTCGATGGAGCGGATCTTGGCGCGGGCATAGGGGCTGCGCTTGAGTTTGACGATCAGGGCCCCGGCGGGCACCAGGTCGCCCGTGTAGACCGGACGGCCCTCGAGCAGGGCCTTCGAGTCCTTCTTGGGCTGCTTGTGGGTGATCTGCTTGTAGGAGACGCCGTCGCAGCTGGTGTCGTTGACCGGCAGCTCGGGCATCTCAAAGCCCACCTGCACGCCGGACTCGTTGAGAAAGCGCACGATGGCGCGCAGCTGGCTCTCGTAGCCGCTGCAGCGGCAAAGATTGCCGGCGAGCTGGCGCGAGAGCTCCTCGCGCGTGGCGACGAGCGTCGGGTCCTCCTTGGCGGCGCGGGCGAGCGCCAGCACGTTCATGATGAGGCCGGGGGCGCAAAAACCGCACTGCTCGGCGCCTTCGGCAGCCATCGCGCGGGCGAGCGCCTCGGACTCGGCCTTGAGGCCCTCGAGCGTGGTGACGGAGCGGCCCTCGACGCGCGCGGCGGGAACCGAGCAGCTCAGCACCGGGTCGCCGTCGAGCCACACCGTGCACAGGCCGCAGTTGGTGGTTTCGCAGGCGCAGCGTACCGACGCGCAGCCCTGCTCGCGCAGCAGCGCAAAGAGCATGGTGTCGGGGGCAATCTGAACCTTGACCTTGCGACCGTTGAGCGTAAAAGAAAGATCGATGAGTTTGGCAGCCATTAGCGCACCTCGCTAGAATCGACGCCGGGCACGCGGCGGCAGGAATACTCGTCCGTGGCGTGCTTGGGAATCTGCACGCCCTCGAGCTCGCGGGCAAGCGCGGCCGAAAGCTCAATGCCGGCGGCGCGGCGCACGGCCTGAATCGCCAGCGGGGCCGAGATGCGGCGGCGGTAGTCGGCCGAGCCCCACAGGTTGGTGCCGTAGCTCAGGGTACGCACGGATGCGGCAAGGGCGCACAGCTCGTCCTCGGAAGGCTGCTCGTTCACCAGGCCGCATGCCTCGCCCCGCAGCAGGGTCGCGCGCAGCGGGCGGGCACCCACGGTGACGTGCCAGGAGCCGTCCCACCAGGCGGCGGTGACGTTCAGCGAGGGGAAGTCGGTCGCGGCCTTGCGCACGGCCTCGTAGCTTGCGCGGTAGTCGTGTTTAACGACCACAACATGCTCGATCACGTCACGTACGTAGCCCATGTCCACGAACTCCGCGAGCGGCACGCGACCGGCGCCCGTCAGCTCAACATAGGAATCGAGCGCCAGGAAGGCGGAGAGAACGTCCGAGAAGCCAAAGCGGCCGTAGATGCTGCCGCCCACCGTAGCGGTATTGCGCAGCTGCACACCCACGATGTCGTGGACGGCGAACTCAAAGACATTGTTGACAAGCGCGTTGAGCCCGGCATGGCGCTCGAGCTGGCGCAGGGTGCACATGGCACCGATGCGAAACTCGGTCTCGGTCTCCTCGATCTGATCGAGTCCGCAGGCCGAAAGGTCAATCGCCGTCGCGACGCGACGCGAACCCAGGCGCATCCAAATGCCACCGCCCACAATCTTGTTATTGCGGTTCTTCTGTAAGAGCTCATAGGCTTCGGCCGCGTTTCCAACACGGACGTAGGTACCGAACTTGAGCACGTTCTCCCCCATCTCTTCACTTGTCCAGTACTTTTAAGTGTACCAAACGAGGGGGCATAGCTCGTGTCGGGACAAAATGAACCGTTTTCCTCCGTCGCATGCGGATCAAAAAAGGCTCCCAGCCAAGATGACTGGGAGCCTTATCAATGCTATGTCAAGCGAAGATTTAGCAGACACCCTGGGCGAGCATGGCATCGGCGACCTTCAGGAAGCCGGCGATGTTGGCGCCCATGACGAAGTTGCCCTCCTGGCCATACTCCTTGGCGGTGTCGTCCACGTTGTGGAACATGCCGCGCATGAGCTGCTCGAGCTTGCCGTCGACCTCCTCGAAGGTCCAGGACAGGTGCTCGGCGTTCTGGCTCATCTCCAGGCCGGACACGAGCACGCCGCCGGCGTTGGCAGCCTTACCGGGCATAAAGGCGACGCCGTTCTCCTGGAAGTAGGTCGTGGCCTCGATGGTCGTGGGCATGTTTGCGCCCTCGCCGACCACCTTGCAGCCGTTGGCGACGAGCGCCTGGGCGTCCTCGAGCAGCAGCGTGTTCTCGCGAGCGCAGGGCAGCGCGATGTCGCAGGGCAGCTCCCACACGCCGCGGCCGTCGCCCTCGTGCCACACGGCGTTGGGCTTCTCGTCAACGTACATGGCGAGCGTGACGCCCTTGTCGTGGCCGGAGCGCTTCTGGTTGTAGACGTGCTCGAGCACGGAGTAGTCGATGCCGTCGGGATCCTCGACCCAGCCGTGGGTATCGGAGCAGGCAAGCACCTTGCCGCCGAGCTGGGAGACCTTCTGGACGGCATAGATAGCAACGTTGCCGGAACCGTGAACGACGACGTTCTTGCCCTCGAAGGAGTCGCCGCGGCTCTTGAGGTACTCGTCCACAAAGTAGACCAGGCCGTAGCCGGTGGCCTCGGTACGGGCGAGCGAGCCGCCAAAGGAGAGGCCCTTGCCGGTGAGGACGCCGGTCCACTCGTTGGTCAGGCGCTTGTACTGACCGAACATGTAGGCCACCTCGCGGCCGCCAACGCCCAGGTCGCCGGCGGGAACGTCGGTGTTGGGGCCGATGTGGCGATAGAGCTCGGTCATGAAGGACTGGCAGAAGTGCATGATCTCGTTGTTGGACTTGCCCTTGGGGTCAAAGTCGGAGCCGCCCTTGCCGCCGCCCATGGGAAGGGTGGTCAGGCTGTTCTTGAGGATCTGCTCCAGGCCCAGGAACTTGAGCATGCCCAGGGTGACCGTCGGGTTAAAGCGCAGGCCGCCCTTGTAGGGTCCAATAGCAGAGTTGAACTCGACGCGGTAGCCGCGGTTGACCTGGACCTTGCCTTGGTCGTCGACCCAGGGGACACGGAACATAACGATGCGCTCGGGCTCGACGAGGCGCTCAAGCAGGGCGGCCTCCTCGTACTCGGGATGGGCGTCGAGCGCCGGCTGGATGGTGCCGAGGATCTCGGTCGCAGCCTGGATGAACTCAGGCTGCTCGGGATAGCGGGCCTTGAGCTCGTCGAGAACTTTCTGCGTGTAGCTCATGCTTCCTCCAATTGATGGAAAAGAAAGGTGTCGTTCGCGGCGCCCCATGCGCCGTGAGCTTTATCGAGTATGGATAATATCGCACTGTTGCTACAAAGTTACGAATAAGGCAACGAGCGGATGTTTCATTTTGATTACGATGCAGGTAGATAGCTTTTTGACCGCCTGACGAGCAAATCGCGTGTTTCGAAGCTGTTTCCCGCACGTTTCGAAACCACCACAAAGGGGACAGGCACCTTTGTGGTGGTTTTGGCGAGATGCGTTGGCGGGAACGGATGTGAATCGAACACATCCAAGACGTTTTGCACGCCTCACAACGGTTTTGAAGACCGCGGGGCCCACCGGAGCCCATCCGTTCCCAAACGTGGCGGTATTTTACCAAACGCGCAGTGTCGCGCCACGAAAACGGCCCATCTACTACGTTTAACCAGCAAGGGTTAGCCATACCCACTTTTTCGTAACATCGGCAAGTCATCTACCTGCGGTTTTGTTTTTGCGGTTTTTGAAATGGTCGAGGGTAGTCACTTAAACGTAGTAGATAGGCCGGTTTTGTGGCGAGCGGCGATTCGGAGCCCTAGCGCAGGGATCTGAGACCGCCGGCCTCCTTGTTGAGCGTCGTAAAACGCACCGCATCCAGGTGCTCCAAGATGCTAATGGCTCGTTTGCGCGACACGCCTAAGGCCTCGCGCAGCACACTCGTCGTGGCAACGCCGCCAGCAGCCTCGATAGCCGCGGCGACGACCTCACGTGCATGGGCCTCGGCGGCGGCAGACAAGGCAACGTCGCGTTCGATCTTAACGATCGCGCGGTTGAGCGAAAGCTCGCGCAGGGCACGCGTCATGGTGTCGCGATCGAGCTGCAGACGCTCACCCACCTCGGGCAGCGTCGCCGCACCGAGACCCGCCTCGTCGAGGGCGGCCACGATGCGCTGGCTCGCCTCGCGCACCACACGTATCGCCGCAGCGGCAGAGTGCGGGTCGAACACCTCGGCACCGTCGACGGTACACACGCCGCGCGCACAGCCCTCGAGAACGAGCGCGGACGCGACGTCTTCGCCCGCTGTCGGCCAGGCGGCATGCGCGACCTCGCCCGGCGTGAAACCCGTCTGCTTGGGCGCGGCCCCGTGCATGGCGGCCAGCGTGACGGAGAGCGTGGCGAGGGCGGCATCGAGCACAGCGGGGGCGGCATAGAGCTCCTCGGTCGAGCGCTCGGCACGAAGCGCCACGGCGTGACCCGAGGAAACCGCCCCGTGCAGGAGCGCAGCCGCCTCGGCACCCGAAAGATCGAGAGCACGGGCTGCGGCCGCGGCAGGCACGGGCAGGCGCTGCAGCCCCAACCATGCGGCAACGGCGGCGGCGCGGTCGTCGGCATCCAGGGCCCCGAGCAGCGCACACTCGCCCGCGGAGAGGACGCGCGAGCGGCGACACCGCGAAAGAAGAACACGACCGCCGCCGATAAGCACCACCGGCGAGAACGCGAGCACAATGAGGCCGTCGCCCGATCGCACGGGAAGGCGCTCCTCCAGACGGACCTGCACGATGCGGGTCTCGCCAACCTCAATGGGTCCCTCACCCTCCATGAGCATGATACGGCCAAGGACCTCCGCCGTACCCGCCATCACATGAACGCGCGTACCGGACCCGAAGGGCGCGGGCTTGGTGCCCTCGCGCCCCAGATACGTGAAGCGGGCGATGAGCCTGAGCGTCGAGCCCTCAGCACCAGACCCGCAGAGGACCTCGCCACGCGGAAGGTCGCCCGCACCGTCGCCCACGATGTTGAGCGCCGCGCGCTGTCCGGGCAACGCCCGAGGAGTATCACCATGCACCTGAATCGCGCGCACGCGGCAGCGCACGCCCGCGGGACATGAGACGAGCTCGTCGCCCACCGCTACGGGGGCATCGTGAAGCGTGCCCGTGACGACCGTCCCGGATCCCTTGATGGTGAAGCAGCGGTCGATGGGCAGGCGCGGGGCCAGACCGGGGCGCACCGGGCGGGATGCGGCATCGGCCAGGAAAGAGTCGATGGCGGCATCGAGGGCAAGGCGAACGTCCTCGATGCCCACGCCCGTGCGCGAGGAAACAGGCACCACGGGCGCATCGGCAAAGACGGTATCGCTGAGGAAGTCCATCACGTCGAGCTCGGCGAGCTCCGCCGTCTCGTCATCGGCCAGATCGCGCATCGTGAGCGCCACCACGAGGTGTCTCACGCCCAACAGCTCCAGCACGTGAACGTGCTCGCGGGTCTGCGGCATCACGCTCTCAACGGCAGAAACAACCAGCAACGCAACGTCCACGCCGGTGGCGCCCTGCACCATGGCGCGCAAATAGTGCGCATGCCCGGGCACGTCAACCAAGCCGACAAGCTTGCCGCTGGGAAGCTCGAGCTCGCCAAAGCCGAGCTCAGTGGTCATGCCTCGGCGCCGTTCGACCTCCAGACGGTCGGGATTTTTGCCGGTCAGCGCCTCGATAAGGGCCGACTTTCCGTGGTCGACGTGTCCTGCTGTTCCAACGACAACGGGACACTCGACAAGCTCAAGCGCGGTCATCAACGCAAACCCGCCCGCACGGCATCCACCAACGCAGACGCACACAGGTCAAGGTCGGTGTCGCGCAAAAGCGTGCGAACGTCAAAAAGTACCTGGCCATGCTGCACGCGCGTCACGACCGGCGTATCGGGCTCCTGTACCATAGCGCGCTTTAGGCCATCGGCGGACAGGCACCCATCGGCGGGGCAAACGGCAACGCAAAAAGTTGGGAGCTCGACAGTCGGCAGCGAACCGCCGCCGGGAGCAGAGGCGCCCTCGACAACCTGCAGCTCCACCGCCTCCTCGAACTGAGAGTCGCGAAGCTTGCGCAGCATGCGGTCATGCAGGCGCTTGGCCTGACGCTCGAGCGGAGCCGGCGCAGCGGAAAGCATGTTGAGCACCGGGATCTCACGATGTGCCGTATCGGGACCGGCCACATACAGACGCAGGGTGGCCTCGAGCGCCGCGAGCGTGAGCTTACCGGGGCGAAGCGCGCGCATAAGCGGATGAGAGGCGCAGGCGGCAATTGCCTGGGCGCTGCCGAGAATAATGCCTGCCTGCGAGGCGCCGAGCAGCTTGTCACCCGAGCACGAGACGACGTCAACGCCGGCGCAAAGCGAGGCGGACGTGGGCTTCTCCCCCGCATCGGCGAGCACCCCGTCTGCAAGCAAAGCGCCCGAGCCCTGATCCTCGTACAGCAACAGCCCGTGCTCATGCGCCAGCGCAGAAAGCTCCGCCACGGAAACCTCCTCGTGGAAGCCCTCGATACGGTAGTTGGAAGGATGGACTTTGAGGATCATCGCCGTGTTGGGCGTAATGGCGCTTCGATAATCGTCCAGATGCGTGCGGTTGGTGGAGCCCACCTCGACAAGCTTGGTACCCGAAGCCGCCATGATGTCGGGGATACGGAAACTGCCTCCCACCTCGACAAGCTCGCCGCGGCTCACGATGACCTCTTTGCCGAAGGCATGCGCGGCAAGCACCAACAGCACCGCGGCGGCATTGTTGTTGACAACTAAGGCGTCCTGCGCCCCCGTGAGCGTGCGCAGCAGACGCGCGGCATGCTCTTTTCGGCCCCCGCGAGCGCAGGTTGAGACGTCATACTCAAGCGTGCTGTAGCCTCGGGCGACATCGGTCACCGCCTGCACCGCCGCGGGAGCGAGCGGAGCGCGGCCCAGATTGGTGTGAATCACAACGCCCGTCGCGTTGACGGCAGGGCGCAGGGTCGGCAGCGACAGGCGATGGGTCCGCTGCTCAATTGCCAAGGCGAGCTCGCGCTTGTTCCTTGCAGGGGCGCCGGAGCGAATCGCCGCGCGCTCGGCATCGAGCTCGGCGTCAATCGCCTCGCGTACCATCGTGTCGCCTGCATCGCCAGCAGCCTTCATGACCGGCCACTCGGCAAGCAGCTCGTGAACGGCGGGAATGGAACGCAGGCGGCCGCGCACCTCGGCAGACATGGATTCGCAGTCGCTCATGAAAAGCCTTTCGACATGTTCAATAAAAAGCTGGTCCCCCGCGATCGTCATCGGGCAAATAAATACCGGCGCGCACGCAAAAGGGACAGGTCCATTATGGCAGCTCGTGACAAGACGTCGAAGCGCCTCGTCTAAAACCTGCCAAAATAAACCTGTCCCTTTTTGGTCGGTTATGGCTTGGTGGCTTTAGGCCTCCTTATTGGCGTAGATAAACCAGTAGCCCAGCGCCACGATCAGGGCGCCACCCACGATATTGCCCAGCGTGGCGACCGTAAGGTTGAGCGCCAACCCGGCAGCGTTGAGGGCATCGGCGCCAGCGACATCGGCTCCATAGCCGCAGGAGTGCATCAAAATGCCCATGGGCAAAAAGTACATGTTGGCAACGCAGTGCTCAAAACCGCAGGCTACAAAGGCAGCGATGGGCAGCAAAATGCCCACGACCTTGTCGACCACGGTCTTGCCGGCAGTGCCGATCCATACGGCCAGACACACAAAGATGTTGCACAGAATGCCGCGGAAGAAGATGGTAACGGCGCCGATCGTAACCTTACCGGCGGCGACACTCACCATGGTGTTGGCGACGGCCTCGCCGTTGAGTTTGTAAATGGCTGCCATGTAAATCAAAAAGACAACGAACAGGGCGCCGGCAAAGTTGCCGATCCACACAATAGCCCAAGCCTTGAGCATCTGGACGAGCGTGATCTTTTTGCTCTTAAGCGCGCAGACCATAAGCGAGTTGCCGGTAAACAGTTCCGCGCCGCAAATGAGCACGAGCACCAGTCCCAGGCAAAAAGCAAGACCGCCCACGAAGCGCTGGGCGCCCCAGCCAAGCGTGGGATCGCTCAGAAAGACCGTGAAGAACAGGCCGCCGAAGGCGATGAACGCGCCGGCGAACATGGCGAGCAAAAAGGCCTTCGAGACCGGCAGGTTGGCCTTGGTAACGCCTGCGGCCTCGGTCTTCGCCTCGATCGCGGCGGGCGCCAGGCAATCGGAGGTGGGGTATTCTGCCTTGCTCTGTGCCATGGAAATCACTTCTTTCTTACGATTCGGGACAAACGCTCCTGGTTCATTTGCCCCGCGAGGTCGGACGGTATAAAAATAAACGCGAGCCAAATTAGCATATTGGCCTGCGATTATATAGCTTGGAGCGGGCGACGGGAAGTCCAAGGATTTGCTTCGCTGCGGGCCTTCGGCCCTTGCGTG
>UQSB01000049.1 GCA_900543505.1 uncultured Collinsella sp.
TTACGCAACATGTATCCAGTAAAAAAGGGGCGCAGCCGGTACGGCTACCACCCTTTTGTCTTACATCTGGCTCGAAGTAGGCCAACTACTTCTTAATGCCGCGTCCCAGGCGCTCAGCGACCGATGCAACGGCCTCCTCCCTGGCCGGCCCGCAGCTCACACAGCCATCATGGGCACGCATCTGGCCGGTGACCTCGTCCATCGCGAGCGGCGCCACCTTCTCGAGCTTAAAGCCCTTGCCGGCGCGCATGTTCTCCTTGGCCACACTGATCATGAGCTTAATACGGTTGAGCTGGTTGACCTCGGACGCACCGGGGTCGTAGTCCACCGCGACAATGTTGCTCTCGGGATGCTGGCGGCGCAGCTCCTTAATCACGGCCTTGCCCACCACGTGATTGGGCAGGCACGCGAAGGGCTGCGTGCAGATGATGTTGGGCGCACCGTGATCGATCAGGTCGAGCATCTCGGCCGTGAGCAACCAGCCCTCGCCCATGTTGTTGCACACCGAAAGCACCGTGCGGGCCTTGTCGGCCATGGTGCCGATGCGCTCGGGCGCCTCGAAGCGGCGAGACTTTTCGAGCATCTCCTCCACCGGCGTGCGCATCCAGTCCACAAGCTTGATGAGCGCCTGCATGCCCGCACGCGTCGTGGCAGAGCTTCCCAGCTCGTCTTTCTGCAGCTCGGCGTTGCTCATGGAGTAGAGGAAGAAGTCGAGCAGGCCCGGCACCACGGCCTCGCAGCCCTCGCGTTCGATGACATCGACCACGTGGTTGTTAGCCGTGGGATGGAACTTGACCAAGATCTCACCGACCACGCCCACGCGCGGCTTGGTGCCCTCGCCCACGAGCGGCATGGTGTCGAACGCGCGGATGGCCTCGCGGCACAGCTTGGTGTAGTTGTGGCGGTTAAACTTGGGCGCCAGCTTGCGGGCACGCGCCATGTACTCCTCGTAGAGCGCGTTGGCGGCACCGGGCGTGGCCTCGTACGGGCGGCAGCGGTAGAGCATCTGCATCATCACGTCACCAAAGAGCACCGCGTAGACTGCCTGCTTAAGCAGCGCCGGCGTCAGCTTAAAGCCGGGGTTGTCCTCGCCCAGCGCCACGGCCGAAAGCGAGATCACGGGGATCTCGGGGTGGCCGCTCTCGCGCAGGGCCTTGCGGATGAGCGCGATGTAGTTGGTGGCACGGCAGCCGCCGCCGGTCTGGCTGATGACCACGGCGGTCTTGGACAGGTCGTACCGACCGCTCTCGATGGCCTCCATAATCTGGCCCGTCACCAGAATCGACGGGTAGCAAATGTCATTGTTCACATAGCGCAGGCCAGCCTCGATGGCATCGTGGTCGGTCGAGGGCAGCAGCTCCAAGTTGTAGCCGGCACCGCGGAACACCTCTTTGACCAGGTCAAAGTGGATCGGCGCCATCTGCGGGCACAGGATGGTGTAGCCCTCGTCGCGCATCTGCTCGGTAAAGGGCACCTTGGGCCACGCAGTCGAAGCACTCTCGCGCTGAGCCTCGAACGTGTACTTGCGGCTCGCGAACGCGGGGACATCCGTGGAGGGCGCCACCGGCGCGGCGTCGCCCTGCTCGTAGGCCTCGCCCGCAGCCGTGGCCTCGGCCAAGCGCTCGGCCTCCTGGTCCTTGAGTGCCGCCATGAGCGAGCGGATGCGGATGCGCGCAGCGCCCAGGTTGGACACCTCGTCGATCTTGAGCACGGTGTAGATCTTGCCGCTGGCTTCCAGAATCTCCTGCACCTGGTCGGTGGTCAGAGCGTCCAGGCCGCAGCCGAAGGAATTGAGCTGGATCAGGTCCAGGTCGTTGCGCATCGTCACAAAACGGGCGACGGCGTACAGGCGACTGTGGTACATCCACTGGTCGACGACGCGAATCGGACGCTCGGGCTTTACCAGATGCGCGAGCGAATCCTCGGTAAAGACCGCAAAGCCAAAGCTCGAGATAAGCTCGGGCAGGGCGTGGTTGATCTCGGGGTCGTTATGGTAGGGACGACCGGCGAGCACGATGCCGTGACCGCCGTGGTCCTCGACCCACCTAAGAGCCTCCTCGCCCATGGTCTGGATGTCCTCGTGGAAACGCGCATCGGCCTCAAAGGCAGCGTTGACAGCGGCATCGACCTCGGAGCGCGTGATCTTGGGCCCACGCACGCGACCGCGACCGGCCTCAGCATCGGCCACACGGTCGACGGCGAGCACCTGGTACAGACGGCGCTTGAGCTCGGTCTTGTCATGATAGGGCACAAACGGGTACAGGAACTCGATGTTCTGCTCGCGGATCTCGTCGATGTTGAGTGCCAACGCCGTGGGATAGCTCATGACGATGGGGCAGTTGTAACAGTTGCCGGCGGTCGGATCCTCCTTGCGCTCCCAGCGCACGCACGGCATCCAGATAAAGTCGACATCGCGGTCGATAAGGTTCATCACATGGCCGTGGCTCATCTTGGCCGGATAGCACACGCTCTCGGACGGCATGGACTCGATGCCCGCCTGGTAGGTCTTCTTGCTCGACTGGTCGGACAGCTGCACGCTAAAGCCCAGACGCGTAAAGAACGCGTGCCAGAAGGGGTAGTTCTCGTACATGTTGAGCGCGCGCGGAATGCCGACGGTGCCGCGCGGGGCCTCGTCGGGGCTCAGCACCTCGCGGTTAAACAGCAACTCGTTTTTCTTTTTGAAGAGGTTGGGGGCCTCGGTCTTCTGCTTTTTGTGGCCGGCGCCCTTCTCGCAGCGGTTGCCGGTGATAAAGCGCCTGCCGCCGCCAAAGTCGTTGACGGTAAGCTGGCAGTTGTTGGAGCAGCGGCCGCAGCGGACATGCTTTTGCGTCACGGTGAGGTGCGCGATATCCTCGGCCGAAAGGATGGTCGAGGTGCCGTCGGCGCCGGCGCGATCGCGGGCGAGCAGGGCCGCACCGTAGGCGCCCATGCAGCCGGCGATGTCGGGGCGCACGGCATGAACGCCCGTGAGCTGCTCAAACGCGCGCAGCGTGGCATCGGACATAAAGGTGCCGCCCTGGACGATCACCTGGCTGCCGATCTCCTTGGGATCGCGCAGCTTAATGACCTTGAACAGGGCATTCTTGATGACGGAATAGGACAGGCCGGCCGCGATGTCGCCCACCGTGGCGCCTTCCTTTTGCGCTTGCTTGACGCGCGAGTTCATAAAGACCGTGCAGCGACTGCCCAGGTCGACCGGGGCCTTGGCATGGATGGCGGCGTCGGCGAACGCGCGCACGTCCATGTTCATAGAGACGGCAAAGCTCTCGATAAAGCTGCCGCAGCCCGACGAGCAGGCCTCGTTGAGCATGATGTGCTCGATGACGCCGTCCTTGACGCGCAGGCACTTCATGTCCTGGCCGCCAATGTCCAGAATGAACTCGACGCCGGGCAGGAACGCCTTGGCGCCGCGCAGGTGCGCGACGGTCTCGATCTCGCCGGAATCGGCCTTGAGAGCCTCGATGAGCAGCGCCTCGCCGTAGCCCGTGGTGGTCACGTGGCCGATGGTGCAGCCCGCGGGGATGTGGTTGTAGAAATCGGCCATGATGACCTTGGCCGTGCCCAGGATGTCGCCGTTGTTGTTGCCGTACCAGGTGTGCAGCAGTTGGCCGTCCTCGCCCACGAGTGCGGCCTTCATGGTGGTGGAACCGGCGTCGATGCCGATGAACACGCGGCCGGTGTAGCCGTCGAGCTTGCCCTTGGGGACGACCTCGGTGTCGTGGCGACCCTTGAACTCGGCAAAGTCCTCGTCGGTGGCAAAGAGCGGATCCAGGCGCTCGACCTCAGCACCCTGCGTGTCACCCAAGCTGTCGATGGCCTCGATAAGCTGTGGGAACGTGCTGAGCTTGTTGGACTCGTGCGCCATGGCGGCGCCGCTCGCTACAAACAGGTGGGCGTTTTGGGGCACGATACGGTGCTCCTCGTCCAGGTTGAGCGTGAGGTAGAAGCGGTGGCGCAGCTCGGAGAGATACTGCAGCGGGCCCCCCAGGAAGGCGACGTTGCCGCGGATGGGGCGGCCGCACGCCAGGCCCGAGATGGTCTGGGTCACAACGGCCTGGAAGATGGAGGCGGCCACATCCTCGGGACGGGCGCCCTCGTTGAGCAGCGGTTGCACGTCGGTCTTGGCAAATACGCCGCAGCGACTGGCGATGGGATAGATGGTGGTGGCGTTGGCCGCGAGCTCGTTGAGGCCGCTCGCGTCGGTGTGCAGCAGGGTTGCCATCTGGTCGATGAAGGCGCCCGTACCGCCGGCGCAGGTGCCGTTCATGCGCTGCTCGATGCCGTTGTCGAAGTAGATGATCTTGGCGTCCTCGCCGCCCAGCTCGATGGCGACGTCGGTGGCCGGGATGAGGGTCTCGACGGCACGCTTGCTGGCGATGACTTCCTGGACAAACTCCAGGTCGAGCCATTGGGAGAGCAGCAGACCGCCCGAACCGGTGATGGCGCAGGTCATTTGGGCAGCCGGCAGCACAGTCGCAGCACCCTCGAACAGGTCGCGGGCGCAGGCACGGACGTCGGTGTGGTGGCGCTGGTACTTGGCGTAGACGATCTGGTTGTCATCGTTGAGCACGGCGAGCTTAACGGTGGTGGAGCCCACGTCGATGCCCAGGTGCAGGTTGCCACGAGCGTTCTCGGGGTTGAAGATCGCGCCTTCGGGGGCGTGGGCGGCGGCTACGGGCTCAGCGGCGGTGGCGGGCTCGCTAGCGATGGACGTCTCCCCTGCCGCGTTCTTGGCATCGGCAACTGCCTCGGCAACTTTCTCGGCTGCCGCGGTCGCGGCCTTGTGCGCAGCGTCCACCACGGCGGGCGCGGCCTCGCGTGCGGCAGCAACCATGCGGTCCTTAATGCCCTCGACGAGTTTGCTCATCTGTCTCTCCTCTTAGTTGTTGGACTCGACGGTTGCGGCGGTGTCGGCCGCGTCCTCGAGTTGCAAGTTCAATAGCTTCATGCCGTATTCCGGCACGTTGATATCGATGGGTTGGCCATACAGGTCACCAGGACGCACAAAAGCGAGCACCGTCATAATGCGCGCCATGGCCTCGGGCGATTCGGTAAGCCCGCGCTCAAACCAGCGCTGAATCATGCCGACCTCGGCACTCACGACGTAGGTGACGTAGTAGTCAAAGAACGTGCCCAGCGCCAGGCCCAAAATGCCCGTCTGCGCACGCGGCACCACAGCCTCACGCGCGGTGTCAATGATCCTTTTAATGAAGGCCTGGTCGCCGCCCGGACCCAGCAGCGCACCGATTAAGTCGCGGTTGGCCGCAAGATAACGCAGCAGCTCAACCGAACCGGGCGCCGGCTCGAGCTCATCGATGTTGTGATAGAGATCGGGCAGCTGGGCTGCGGTGATAAGCTCAATGCGCTCACGGATCTCGGACAGCAAGCCGTCCTCGATTTGATTGATAAAGTCGGGAATATCGCGGTAGTGCGAATAGAACGTGCGGCGCGTAAGGCCGGCACTCTCGGTGAGCGACGCGACATTAATGCGCGAAAGGTCGCCGCTTTCGGCAAGCTCGCTGGCAAGTGCCTGGCGAAGGGCACGCTGCGAGCGAAGGGACCGGCGATCGCATTTCTCGAGCTGGGACAAGCGTCCTCCTTGTTACTCAGCCTGTGCGCTATTGCACAGTGCGAGTATTATTGCACACCGTGTGTACCAACACGTAAAGGCAATATTTGGAATGTGACGAGGGGGCAGTCCCTTTGTCACAACCCGCCTGGCTTTTGGAGCGGCATTACCGATTGTCCAAAATGTCATTCGTGGGTAGAATAGTGTCGACGGCAGCCCAAGTTGTAGCTGGCTGGGCAGCGCCGTTGTTTGCATTAGGGGGTCAACGCCTTAGCGGCGGCGACCCCTTCTGTTGCGCTTCGAACGCTGCTTGAGTGCCTCGGAAAGGCCGACAAGCGCCGTGAAGAACGAGACCAAAGCGGTCAGAAGTCTCACGAAATCAATCAAATCGGTCATGGGCATCACCTCCCATCAAATGGAGGGCGCTGCCCGGCACATGGAACTGCCGTCAACGACACCGATTCTATCAAAGCGCAGTTAGATATGCGAATGTTTGTTCGCATTTCAGAAGATCGGAGCTCGGGTATGTCGAAGGAACAGTTCCTTTGCCATACCCGAGCTTGTCGCCGAACTGCCACCTACATTTTTCGAGTTATTCGGCCACGCTACTGGTTCTGTATAAATGCACCGCCGGGATTATCTGAGGGTTTTTGTCCTCATTTGAGCGTATACATGCCCATTTGCGCACTTACGTCACCGAATCAAACACCATTAGAGGCATGAATGTTCCCGAGAGGGCATCTTTAGCCATTTAACGACCTCCGACAGGCCGAATAACTCGAAATTTGTTGGTGGCGAAAGCGTAACAGTCCTATACGCCAAAAGCCGGTATCTCCCATGTGACAAAGGGACAGTCCCTTTGTCACATTATTCGATGACGGTGCGGGAGTTTTGTTTGCGCATGGTGGCGAGCATGTGTTTGGGAACGGCGTGGACCATGCAGCTGCCGATGGTCGCGCTCGCGGCGGCTTTAGCTGCATCGCTAGCGTTTTTGGTCGCGTAGCTGTGGCGGAAACGCTTGAGCATGGCGATGTCGTTTCCGCCGTCGCCATAAACCGCAACCTCGTCCTCGGCAATACCGTAGTAGCCCGCCAGCCAGGCCACACTCTCGCCCTTGTTGCACGCCACGTCCGTGATCTCGAACATCACCGGATCGAACGGCGCGTTGACCACGCGGTCCGATCGCTCGGCAAGATAGGCCTTAAGGTCGCGCTCCAGCTCGGGCGAGGTTACGCGGCAGTTGATCTTGCACACATCGTGGCGAAGGATGTCACCGATCGACTGGTCGAAATACTGCTCCTCGTGATAGCCGCCACGCGCACGCATGCCACGCATCACGATACGCTTAATGGGACTGTCCTTTTTAAAGCCCGCCTGGTGCATCTCGAACGAACCGCTCGAAAACATGCCATCGGGCGTGGAGCAATCAAAGCAAATGTCCGGGAACGCCTTGAGCAGCTCCTCAGTGATCTGTGGGTCGATGGTCCAGGTTTTGAGCACCTCGCCATGGCTGTCGCGCACGATGGAGCCATTGGAGCAGCAGGCGTCAAGCGCCAGGCCCGTAAAGCCATGCTCGCCGATCGGCAACGTCGAGCGCCCGGTCGCGGGAACCACATGCAGGCCAGCCTCGGTCAGCTCGCGAATGGCACGGCGGATAGTCCCGTCCGCCTCGTGCAGGGCGTTCAGCAGCGTTCCGTCTAAGTCACTCGCAAACATCTTGATCATGGGCATGCCTCTCCTTCGTCTGCACGATATTGTAGACGAAGGAGAGGCACGCCCAAACAATGCCGTCCCGGCGCGGCGTACCACCGCCTTCACAAATTCACGGTGCCCCAGCGCGTTAAGGCAATCGCCACAAGCGACTTTTCAGCCGATAAAACAGCGCCGTCGTCAACGTCAGCACCGCCAGCATACCTGCGAACACAATCGCCGGTGTCCATCGATCATATGCAACCCCGTACGTCAATTGGCCGATAGGTATTGCGCAGGAAAGGACCATGTAAACGACCGAAAGCACTTTTCCGCAGAGCTCAGTCGGCGCTGCCCGCTGAACAAACGCGATGATTTCAACCGACGCAATGCTCGCCCACACCATGACCCATGCCGAACCAACCACAAACACGGTGAGCATGCATGCATCTGCGCCGAACAGTAGCGTGACAATGATCGGTGCGACTCCAAAACAGATCATCGCAACATATCGACATATGCCATTGAAAGAAAAACGATGCGGCCAAATGCCGACCAAGCCACTGCCGGCAAGACCACCCAAGCCCATAGCCACCTCAACTATCCCAACGCAGGACGATTGCATGCCGAGATGCTTTGTAACAATAATGGGAGCGCCAATCGTTAGCCCAACCAACGCAAGGTTCAAAACTGCCGCAAGCAAAATCACAGCGACCAATAATGCATTTTGCAACAGATACCGAATCGACTCCCGAAAATCGTTTCGGCATGTCGTACGAGTCGCGCCGTCTCCCATCGTGTCAGATGAGGCATTTTGCTTGAGTGCGACCCCAAACAAGAGAGCTGAAATCGCAAACGCCACCGACACGGTTGTGCAAAGAGTATCGATGCCAAAGCACCCATAGACTGCCGTCCCGACCACAGGGCCCAAGATATTGCTCACCATGGTCACCTGCGAAACCAATGCAGTGGCCCGCTCAACCTTCTCTTCACCCGCCATACGCACCGTCTCAATTTGGAGCATTGGCTTTAGCAGCGATTGAACACCATATTGAACACAAAGTATCGCTACTACGACGACCGCAAGAGGCAACGAGCGCTTCATGGGGATAGACAGCAGCGATGCAGTCATCAGAGCAATGCCAAGGGCCACGAGGACCTCGCGATGTCTTCCCCTATCCGCCAAGATTCCGCCAACCGGAGTTGCGAGTACGCCGGGTATGAATGCCGTCGCCACGACGACGCCATATAACGTTGACGATCCACTGCAATCGAACAAGTAAAGTGGATACGCAAAGCACAGCGCCGACAGCATCGAATACGTGCACAGCTGCGCAACCAGAAGTTCCGCGAGCCTGATTGACCGCACTGTTTTTGATTTCAACGAGACGCCGACGTCTCTCAGCCCAGCCATAAGTTCGCTCCCTATACATACCGGAAGTATGTATTTATTGACTTGAAAAGGGCAGCCTGGGCCGCCCTCTCAGATCTATTACATACCGTTGGTATCTATATTACCACCCGGCACGGTCCCATACGTCCCAAATCTGCGCCGTTGTCTGAAGCACTTCTTCCCCCAAATCGAGTCCCACCGCGGCAGCCATCTGCGCCAAACATTGAGCGCGAGCGAGCATTCGATCCTTGGGCTCAAGCGGACGGAACAGCGGCAGCAGCCAAAGATTCGCCAACAACGATACGGCCTCCGCCGCTTCACGCGGACATTCGCACGCAATGGATCCGTCGGCGATGCCCTCCTCGATCACTGGCAAGAGACAGCCATCGGCCGACTCGTCAAACGAGCCCTGGTACTGCATCGCCAATAGACGCGAGCTTTTTACCGGATCCGCCGCAGGATGTATGCGTGCCCATAGCTCAATTTGTGGAACGACGGACTCGGGCGCGTACAGCTGCTTGAGCTTTTGGGCTCCGGTCATATTACCGATACCAAGTATTGAGCGACGGTGCTCAACAATCGGAGCCATTGCCCGATCAAATGCAGCGTCGAAAATCTCATCTTTACTCTTAAAGTGATGATAGACAGCACCCTTGGTCATGCCATCGAGACGGTCAACGATATCTTGAATGCTCGTCCCCTCATAACCCTGTGCACAGAATAGCTCCTGTGCCGCGTCGAGAATCTTCGCGACCGTCTCCTCGGGATATTTATTGCGACCCATAATCCGTCCATCCGCAACGCAAGCCTTATGCCTCATTGCAGTATTTTAACGTTGCGGATGGCAGACGGTCGATTCTACACCGCGGCCGGGCCGTGTTCGCCGGTGCGGATGCGGATGACTTCCTCGACCGGCTCGACCCAAATCTTGCCGTCGCCGACGGCACCGGTGCGAGCTGCGTTGCAGATGATCTCAACGATACCGTCGACATGCTCGTCGGCGCAGATGAGGGTGAACTGCACCTTGGGGATGGTATTGACGAGCAGTTCGTTGCCGCGCACGTATTCCTTCCAGCCATGCTGTGCACCGCAGCCCTGCACCTGATTGATAGTCATACCGCGAACATCAGCAGCAAACAGCGCGTCTTTAAGAACCTCAAGCTTCTCGGCACGAACGATCGCCGTAATCTTCTTCATAGTAAATTCCTCTCTTTAAGAGTTGGTCTGACAGAACGTTTGAAACTGTTAGTCCAGACCACTAAACGAAGGATAGGCGCTCTCGCCGTGCTGACTCGCATCCAGGCCCAGTGCCTCGTCGGCCTCGTCCACGCGCAGGCTACCGTGGAACAGCGCCTTGACCACCGCGGCGATCACCAAGTCGAGCACCAGCACAATAACGACCGTCACCACAATGCCCAGAACCTGCGAGACAAGCAGCGACACGTCGCCCGTGTAGAACAGGCCGCCCTTACCGGTCCACGAAAGCTCCGGCACGCAGAACAGGCCCGTGAGCACGCCGCCCAAAATGCCGCCGATGCCGTGGCAACCGAACGCGTCGAGCGCATCGTCGTAGCCGAACTTGGTCTTAAGATGGCTGATGGCCAGGTAGCAGACGGGCGATACGATCAGGCCCATAACCAGCGCCGCCCACGGCTCGACAAAGCCCGCGCCCGGCGTGACCACCACAAGGCCCGCGACCAGACCGGTGCTGGCACCCACCAGCGTGGGGCGACCGGTGTGCACGCGCTCGACGGCAAGCCACGAGACCATGCCCGCCGCGCTGGCCGTCACGGTGTTGAGGATGGCGAGCGCCGCCACGGCGTCGGCCTTAAACTCGCTGCCGCCGTTAAATCCAAACCAGCCAAACCAAAGCAGGCCGGCGCCCAGCGCCACAAACGGCACGTTATGCGGACGGTAGCTCATCATGCCAAAGCCGCGACGACGGCCGAGCATTAAGCAGAGAATCAGGCCCGTAAGACCGGACGAAATGTGCACCACGTCGCCGCCGGCAAAGTCGAGCGCTCCGATGATGTCGCCGATAAAGGAGCCATCGCCGCCCCAAACCATGTGGGCGAGCGGCGCGTAAACCACGAGCAGCCAAATGCCCAGGAAAGCCGTCATGGCACCAAACTTAACGCGACCTGCCAGGCTGCCCGTGACGATAGCGGCCGTGATCATGGCAAACGCCATCTGGAAGGCGATGTTGATGATCTGAGGGTAGACGGCACCATCCGTAGCATTGCCCTCGGCCGCCTGCAGCACCTGGTTGAGCACCGGTAGGCACAGCAACTGGTCAAGGCCTCCAATAAACGGGCTGGAACCGTCGCCGCCGTAGGCCAGCGACCAGCCGGCGACAATCCACAGCACACCAACCAGGCCAATGGCGCCAAAGCACATAAGCATGGTGTTGATGACATTTTTGCGCCTGGACAGGCCGCCATAGAAAAACGCCAGACCCGGTGTCATTAAAAACACGAGCATGGTGCAGATGAGCATAAACGTTGTCGATCCCGTATCGTACATTCGCTCCCCCTTGGTTGCATGAACGTTGTCGGCGCCCATCATGCGGCCGAGGGGCAACTGGTGTAGACCAGATACGGCGTTGTTAAACGCTGCGTTGTCGAATGGAAACGGTGCCGCAATCTTGGAAACGGCGCGGCAACGGGCGCGAAACGAACGGGAAATGTGCGAACGGGAAGGGCGCGCTTGGCCCCGCTCTGGCTAGCGCCGGAACAGCTCGCGGGCTCGATCGCGGAGGTCGGTAGCTCGAATGACACCTTCGTAGCGATTGATGCGCAGACGCGGAAAGGCATTGAAGAAGCGTAGGTCGCGGCGGCTGAGTGACACACTCGGCACCGGACGGCTCATGCGCTTGCCGGCAAGGCGACGACTGAGCGACGGACGCGGCATGCTCGGCGCGGCATCGGCAACGCGGCGGGCAGCAAGCGCCAGGCCGCGAGCACCATCCGAGATAAACGTCGGCATCGAAGCCTTCTCGCGCAGGGCATCGAGCGCGGCGTCACCCAGCTCGGCCAGCCACGCGTTAACGGCACGGCTACGGATGTGCGTCTGCGCCACCGAGTCAATCGTCGATTCGGGAATGCGTTCGAGCATGGAGTCGGAGGCATCGGCAAGCGACTCATTGATGCGGTCGGCAAGGTCGGCGCGCACGCGCTCCAGCTGATCGGACAGGCGGCGCCAGCTCGCCAACGAGCACGCCGCGTCGACCATCATCGCGACCGCGACGATAGAGGCGGACAGCCGCACAATCAGCACCGGCAGATGGCCAAGCAGCCCCAGCAATGTCGGCTCCACTAAACGACAAATGCACAACGCACCCAAGCCAAACGCGCATGCCCAGTACAGACAGATGCGTCCGTGCAGGTTAAACGGCAGGTGCGAATAGTCCCAAAAGCGAGCGCCCGTTGTTTTTTCCAACAGCGCGCCGACGCTGTACTCAATCACGCTGCATACGAGCGCCGCGGCAACAAACTGGCTCGAGGCATCCGGAATCCCGCGCAGCAAAAGCCAGCAGGCTATGCCGCCCACACCATAGATAGGGCAACACGGCCCCAGCAAAAAGCCACTGTTGGCGAATCGTCCGTGATTGAGCATGGCGCAAACCGTCGACTCCCACGCCCAGCCGCAAAACCCGTAGAAGGCAAACGAGAGCACCAGTGCCGGAAGCGGACAGGCGGCAAGCGTCGCGCCGCCAAAAGCCATGTCGATCGCGGTCCCCACCGTCTACCCTCTCCTCTTTTCGCTCGATTCGCTGCTCACGCCATCGTCCGGCTCGTCCTTGCGCCGCAGACGGCCGGCGACTGTCTCGCGCAGCGCGCACCATTTATCGGCCAGGCATACAATCCATGCCTCACGACACGTCGGTGGAACCGGTACCAGCGGAAACATATGGCGCACGATGATATTCCGCTCGCGCGGCGTCAGCTCAAAATCCTCTTCGGCACGCGCCAGGGCAAAAAATGGATGCCGAAATCCGTGCAGTCGATGGCTCGGGTCGGGGTCGTGCCAATCGTAGAGAAAGTAGTCGTGTAACAGGGCTCCGCGCAGCAGCGAGGCGCGGTCGACCGAAATGCCAGCACGGCCCAAGCGCTCGGCAAAGGACAGGCTCGCCCGCGCTACCGAAGTCACATGCGTATACACCGTCACGTCGCCATGCTGGATAAACTCGCGCGTCAGGTCCAGACGGCCCGCCTGTGCCAGTTGACGGGCAGCATGGTCTACTTCGCACGCGATTTTCTCGGCACGAGCGACATCGGACATGCTGTCTCCTTCCAGCAACTCCCGGCGACAAGCCACGGCCTGTGCACAATCGATAAAAACATCATGGAACACATCAGTATGGCATCTGACAAAACGTTTTGCCCCGCCAATTGGCGAATTACCGCGCCGCCGTCACATATCAAACGCCAAAATGTGCGAGACTGTTTTGTGCAATTGTGCCGGCCGAGGGAGCGCCGGTGCTCGATTCGCATGGAGTAACCCACAACGATGCTGCTTACGCAAACGACAACGCCCGAGGACGTCAAGGCTCTCGACCGCGCCGAGCTTCCGCTGCTCTGCGGCGAGATCCGTCAGGCAATCCTCGAAAGCTCCGCCGCCGTCGGCGGGCACGTTGCTCCCAACCTGGGCGTCGTTGAGCTTACGGTTGCGCTTCATCGCGTGTTTAACTCCCCCATCGACAAGATTGTCTTTGATGTTTCGCACCAGACCTATGCCCACAAGGCGCTGACTGGGCGCGCGTACACTTATATCGATCCGGAGCGTTATGGTGAGGCTTCTGGCTTTGCCAATCCCGACGAGTCCGAGCACGACCTGTTCGCCATGGGCCATACCTCCACGTCGGTGAGCCTGGGCTGCGGCCTGGCACACGCTCGTGACCTGGCGGGCGATACGTACAACGTCATTACCATCATTGGCGACGGCTCGCTTTCGGGCGGCTTGGCGTTTGAGGGCCTCGACAATGCCGCCGAACTCGACAGCAACTTGATCATCATCGTCAACGATAACGACCAGTCCATCGCCGAAAACCACGGTGGCCTGTATCGCAATCTGGCCGAGCTACGCGCCAGCAACGGCACCTGTGAGCGCAACGTTTTCCGCGCGATGGGGCTCGACTACCGCTATCTGGACACCGGCAACGATGTGTTGGCCCTCGTCGACGCGCTGCAGGAATTGCGCGATATCGATCATCCCATCGTGCTGCACGTCTCCACCGCAAAGGGCAAGGGCTTTGAGCCAGCCCAGAGCGACCCCGAGCGCTGGCATCATGTGGGTCCGTTTGACATGGCAACTGGGCGTAAGCTCTGCCCGGGCCATCCGAGCGAGCCTGCGCCGCGCACCTATGCCGACATTACGGGCGAGGCGCTCAGCGCCGCCATCGAGTGCGATCCGCAGGTCGTTGGCATCACGGCCGCCACGCCCTACATCATGGGCTTTACACCCGAGCTTCGCGCTGCCGCCGGCAAACAGTTCGTCGATGTGGGCATTGCCGAGGAGCATGCCGTAACCTTTGCCACCGCGCTTGCGCGCTCGGGCGCCAAGCCAGTCTTTGGTGTGTACGGCACGTTTTTGCAGCGCGCCTACGACGAACTGTGGCACGACCTGTGCCTCAACGACGCCCCCGCAACCATCCTGGTATTTGGCGCGTCGATCTTTGGCACCACGTCCGAGACGCACCTCTCGTTCTTTGATATTTCCATGCTGGGCGGACTTCCCAACATGCACTACCTTGCACCTGCCTGCATGGAGGAATACCTATCCATGCTGAGCTGGTCGCTCGACCACCGCGAGCATCCCGTAGCGATCCGTGTGCCGGGCATTGGCCTGGTAAGCCGCCCCGATCTGGCGCCTGCCGAGGGCGACGATTACGGCGTCGCGCGCTACAACGTCGTGTGCCAGGGCCGCGACGTTGCCGTGCTCGCGCTCGGCGATTTCTTTGAGCTGGGTGAACGTGTGGCAAACCGTCTGACTGCCGAGTACGGCATCGAGGCCACGCTCGTCAACCCGCGCTTTGCAACCGAGCTCGACCGCGAGTTCCTCGACAGCCTTGCCGCCGAGCACCGCGTTGTCGTCACCCTCGAAGACGGCATCTTGGACGGCGGCTGGGGCGAGCGCGTGGCGTGCTACCTGGCCTGCACACCGCTGCGCACACGCACCTTCGGCATCGCCAAGGGCTTCCCCGACCGCTACGACCCCAACGAACTGCTCGCACAGAACGGCATGACGGCCGAAAACATGGCCGCCGAAGCCGTAAGGCTACTCAACGAGTAAGAAAACCTCCGCAAGGGAAGCATCCCTGCGGAGGTTTTTATTTTCGCGGCGCGATTATCTCAATCTGTAACATCTAGGGCCCGAATTCCCGTCTAACTGTTACAAATCTAGACAAAACGTCTTAGTCCCCGATCCTTGTCTCAATCAGTAACAGATAGAGACCTTCTGGCCGTCTACCTGTTACAGATCGAGACATTCGAATTCCCCTGAAGAGAAAATCTCAATCTGTAACAGTTACTCGGCAAAAATGGCTGCAGATGTTACAGATCGAGACAAAACAGCAAGGCATGCCGCTGCATCTGCAAGAACCACCACAAAGGTGCCTGTCCCTTTATGGTAGGTAGAATAACCCATAAGGTAAGTATGTTTCTGAGTTATTTCGTGTTGACCCATTTGAGCGCGATAGGGTATAACTCTACTCAACCGCTAGGGATTTTATTGAGAAAGGTGTTCTACCATGAGCAAGAACCTCTCCCAGCAGGTCGTTCTCGACCGCCGCGGCTTCGTCGCCGCCACCTTCGCAACCGTCGCCGGCCTTGGTCTTGCCGGCTGCTCCGACACCAGCGCCGAGGCCGACAAGGGTTCCGCCGGTTCCTCCAAGAGCTCCGAGGATACCGAGGTTTCCACCACGCTCGACGCTAAGGCATTCGACAAGCTCGTCGACAACGGCCCCAAGGCCGATGACGACGCCATCGCCGCCAGCGCCTGGGCGACGGCCGTCAAGGACGCCGGCGTCTTTAAGATCGGTGGCGTTCAGACCTCCACGCTCTTCTCCCTCCTCAACGAGAAGGACGGTCAGACCCGCGGCTTCGACGCCGGCATCGCGCAGCTTCTGTCCAACTACATTCTGGGCGAGAACAAGGTCGAGATCACCCAGGTGACCTCGGACACGCGCGAGTCCGTCCTGCAGAACGGCCAGGTCGACGCCGTCTTTGCCACCTACACCATCACTGACGAGCGCAAGAAGCTCGTCTCCTTTGCCGGTCCCTACTACTACACCCAGCAGGCTATCCTGGTGCTCGCCGATAACGACGACATCAAGAGCTTCGAGGACCTTGCCGGCAAGACCACGGCCAACAGCCTCGCTT
>UQSB01000050.1 GCA_900543505.1 uncultured Collinsella sp.
TTCAGTCCAAGTTTCGGGGCGCAGTTCACAGGCACCTTTGTGGTGGTTTTTGTTTGCGCGGGCGTTAGGGGCGGACCTGGCCGGTGCCTCGGAGCTTGTATTTGTAGGTGGTGAGGGCCTCGGCGGCAAAGGGGCCGCGGGCGTGGAGCTTTTGGGTCGAGATGCCAATCTCGGCGCCCAGGCCAAACTCGCCGCCGTCGGTAAAGCGCGTGCTGGCGTTGGCGTACACGGCCGAGGCATCGACCGCGTCCAGGAAGCGCTCGCAAGCATCCGTGTCCTCGGCAACGATGGCCTCGGAGTGCATCGTGCCGTAGCGATTGATGTGTGCGATGGCCTCGTCCTCGTTTGCCACGACCTTCACGCTCATCTCGAGCGCCAGGTACTCGCGACCCCAGTCCTCCTCAGTCGCGGCAACGTAGTCATCGCCCTCGGCAAGCCCGGCATCGGCGCACGCGGCGCACGTGGCCTCGTCGCCGTGAATGAGCACGCCGTGGTCGTGCAGCACGGCAACAACCGCAGGCAAAAACACATTGGCCACAGCATGGTCGACCAGCAGCGACTCGGCGGCATTGCACACGCCCACGCGCTGCGTCTTAGCGTTGACGATAATATTGAGCGCTTTATCGAAGTCGGCGGATTCATGCACGTAGATGTGGCAGTTGCCCGTGCCCGTCTCGATCACCGGCACAAGCGACTCGCGCACGCAGCGCTGGATCAGGCCTGCACCGCCGCGCGGAATGAGTACGTCGACAATACCGCGGAGCTTCATGAGCTCGCCAGTGGCCTCGCGGTCGGTGGACTCGATCATCGACACGGCCTCGCGCGGGAAGCCCTTGGCCTCGAGCGCATCGGCCAGCAGCTCAGAAATCATGGCACACGAGTGATAGGCCAGCGAGCCGCCGCGCAGAATACAGGCGTTGCCGGTACGGATGCAGATGCCCGCGGCGTCGGCCGTCACGTTGGGACGCGCCTCGTAAACCATGGCGACCAGGCCCAGCGGCACACTCACACGGGTCAGGTCCACGCCGCTTGCAAGCACGCGGTGGTCGAGCACGCGGCCTACGGGATCGGGCAGCTCGGCGAGCTTTTCCAGGCCGGCGGCCATGCCCTCGACGCGCTCAGGCGTCAGCAGCAGACGATCGAGCAGTCCGGCCGAGGTACCCGCATCGCGCGCGGCGGACATATCGAGCTCGTTGGCGGCGACGATGGAGTCGACACCGTTGCGCAGCGCTGCGGCCATGGCGCGCACGGCCTCCTGGCGCTGTTCATCGCTCGCCGTGGCAAGCGAGGCCGACGCTGCCTTGGCGGCAACGGCAAGATCGTGGACATACGTGGCTATATCGACCGACATGGGCGGCCCTTTCTCCTAGAAGTTTGCAACCATGGTAGCCGATTTGCGCATGGCCTCGCCCGCGGCGGTAGAATTGGTCAACCCGAAACACCGCAACGAACGGAAGACTCACATGGCCCTCATCACTTCGTACCACGTCCCCGGCCTTTACGTCGAGGACCACAGCATCGACGTCCCCCTCGACTGGCGCGGCCTGGAGCCGATGCTCCTGGCCGTCGGCAGCACCATGCGCCGCGGCGCTATGCCGGCGCCCATCGCCGGCGCGCCCGAGAGCATCAAGCTCTTCTACCGTGTGGTTTGCGCGCCCGACCGCATCAACGACGATCTGCCGCTGCTTCTGTTTTTGCAGGGCGGCCCCGGCGGCGAGAGCCCGCGTCCGCTGTCACCCACAAGCGATGGCTGGATCGAGGAGGCCGTCAAGCACTTCCGCGTGGTCCTGCCCGACCAGCGCGGCACCGGACGCAGTAGCTGCGTGGACGGACGCACGATTGCCACCTTGGGCGATCGCGCCGAGGCAGCCGGCGCCGATGCGGCCCGCTCGCAGGCGGACTTCCTCAAGCGCCACCTCGCCAGCTCCATCGTGCGCGATTTTGAGTACCTGCGCCTGGTGGGCTTTGGCGGCAAGCCCTGGGTCACACTCGGGCAGAGCTACGGCGGCTTTTTGACGTTGAGCTATCTGTCGCTCTTCCCCGAGGGCGTGGCGGCAAGCTTTACCTGCGGCGGCATCCCCCACGTGCCGGCGAGCGCAAGCGAGGTCTACGCGCACACCTTCCCGCGCATGGCTGCCAAGACACAGCAGTATTACGACCGCTACCCCGCCGACGTCGAGCGCGTGGCGGCTCTTGCCGATGCGCTCGAGGCTCAGAAGCCCGTGCTGCCCGACGGCTCGCCGATGACGGTCGAGCGCCTACAGCTCATGGGCAGCGACTTTGGCATGAAGCCGAGCTTTGAGCGCATGCATTGGATTATCGATCACGCTTTTGTTGACGGCGACGGCACGCTGACCTGCGGCGTCTCGATATCTGACAGCTTTTTGATGCGTGCCTTCGAGCGCACCAACACGCGCACGAATCCGCTGTACTGGACGCTTCAGGAGTTCATCTACGCCGACGGCGATACCATGCCCATTCGCTGGGCCGCGGCAGAGGAGAAGGCACACCGTGCCGAGTTTGACACCCTCGCGCGCCCGCTCATGTTTACCGGCGAGGCCATGTTCCCGTGGATGTTTGAGCAGATGCCCGAGCTTAAGCCGTTTAAACCCGCCATGGACCTGCTGATGGAAGACACCAGCTGGGACAAGATCTACGACCCGCAACGCCTGGCCTGCAACGAGGTGCCGCTCCAGGCCGCGGTGTATTTCGACGACATGTACGTCGATTCGGGCCTGCAGCTCGATACGCTCAGCCGCGTGGGCAACTCGCATGCCTGGGTGACGAACGAGTTCGAGCACGACGGCCTGCACGGCAGCGTGGTGTTCAAATGCCTCTTCGACGAAGCCCTCAACCGCGGAGACCTGCGCTGGATCTTCTAGCAAAGGAGTGTCCCCACCTGCCGGCACAAAAGGAACGTCCCCAAGTGCCGGCAACGACAATGCCGCAGGAAGAGGACGGAAAGCGAAAACGCCCCTAAGCAAGCAAGGTGACGTGAAAGAGGAGGGCATTGACCTTTTGGTCATGCCCGACGATTGAACGTCAGATTGCCGCTTAGGGGCGTTTGCAGCGTCAATTGGTTAGGCAAAGACGATCAGATTATCTCGATGGATCGCGGGCTTCTCGGCCAGATCTGCCAGCAGGCGGTTGCTGGCAATCTGGTCCTGACGGCGGCCGGCGGCAAGCTCCAGCACGTCCGAATCGGCCTCGGCGATACCGCGGGCGACGACCATACCGCTCGGGTCGCACACGTCGAGCACATCGCCCTCGGAAAACACGCCATCGACCTCGCGAATACCCACCGCAAGCAAGGAAGAGCCACGGCTTACCAGCGCCTTCGCAGCACCATCATCGACCGTCACCGAGCCATGTGCCTTGTCACCCAGCGCGATCCACAGCTTGCGCGGCGCGATGTCCAGGCGCTCAGCTGGCGGATCGAACAGCGTACCCACGCTCTCGCCGCGGGCCAGACGCACAAGCGCATCGGGCTCCTCGCCCGAGCAAATCACGCTTTGAATGCCCGCCGTCATCAGAATGCGGCTCGCGCGAATCTTGGTGATCATGCCGCCCGTGCCCACCGATGTGGAAGAATCGCCCGCCGAGGCGATAATCTTGGCATCGATCTTATGCACAACCGGGACGAACTCGGCCGTGGGGTCCTCGTGCGGATTGGCGGTGTAGAGGCCATCGATGTCCGAGAGCGTCACGCACAGATCGGCGGAAACCAGACAGCTCACAAGCGCCGCCAGCGTGTCGTTGTCGCCAAACTTGATCTCGTCGACGGTAACGGTATCGTTCTCGTTGACAACAGGCACCACGCCAAGCTCCACCAGGCGCAGCAGGGCGTCGCGTGCGTGCAGGTAGGACGTGCGGCGGGCCGTATCGTGGCGCGTGAGTAGCACGAGCGAGGTGAGCAGATCCCGTGCATGGAACTCCTCGTCGTAGGCCGACGAGATGATGCACTGACCAGCCGAGGCGCACGCCTGCAGGCTCGGCAGGTCGCCGACCGGCTTGTGGTCGAAGCCCAGCACGGGATAGCCACAGGCGATAGCGCCCGAGCTCACCACGACCAGGCGCCAGCCAAGCTCGCGCAGCGCTGCGGCCTGATCGGCAAGCCCGCCGATAAAGGCGCGGTTGACCTTGCCGTCGGCGCCCACCACCGTAGACGAACCGATCTTTACCACCATCGTTTTATAAGAAGTCGTCATACGTCAAACCAATCGAATGTTCAGCGAACGGGCGAACGGGCCGAGCGAGAAAATAATCCGTGTTCCTCCGTCCCCTTCGGATTATTTTGCCCAGGGGAAGGCCGAAGCCGCGGCCATGTTCTTGCGCACGAGCTCGTCGCGCACCTGAGCCAGGCCCTGTTCCATGCCCACCACATAGGTCTGCGGGTACAGGAAGCGCTTGAAAGCTGCGTCCAGATGATCGAGTGCCCAAGCACAGCGCTCGCGCGCGTCCTGGATGCTCTCACGCGGAGCCACCGCGCTGCCATCGCGCACGATCGGCACCAGCAGCTCGCGATACTCAAGTTCGGACACGTCGGTCACCAGGGCGGCATCATTCACGGCCACGAGGGTATTGCCGCGCGCGGCGCCCTCCCCCGCCAGATGGTCCTCGTCGTAGATCATGTCGCAGACCGGGCCGCCAAAGCCGTCGTAATAACGGCGCACGCGTTGCACACCCGGGATCGTGCGCTTGTATGGCTGCTCAGAGAGCTTGACCACCGGCGTCCATGGATCTGCCTCGCTCGCACGGCGGGCGGAAAGCTTGTACACGCCGCCCAGCGCCGGCTGGTCATAGCAGGTCGCAAGCTTGGTACCCACGCCAAAGCTATCGATGGGCGCGCCCTGGTCGAGCAGCGACTGAATCGTGTACTCATCCAGATCGTTAGAAACCGAGATCCCCACATAGGGCAGGCCCTCGGCATCAAAACGGCCGCGCACATACTTGGAGAGCTTGGCGAGGTCGCCGGAGTCGATGCGAATAGCCGACAGACGCTCGCCCACCGCCTCCATCTCCTTGGCAACCGTAATGGCATGCTCGCAGCCCTCACGTACGTCGTAGGTGTCGATGAGCAGCGTGCAGTTCTTGGGACTCGACTTAGCAAAAGCCCGGAATGCCTCGAGCTCGGAATCGAAGCTCATCACCCAGCTGTGCGCATGAGTGCCAAAGACGGGAATACCGTAGCGGCGGCCGGCGAGCACATTGGATGTAGAGGAGCAGCCGGCAACGTAGCTCGCGCGCGCGACGGCCAGCCCGCCATCGGGACCCTGGGCGCGGCGCAGGCCAAACTCGGCAACGGGACGGCCGTCCGCCGCCAGCACCACGCGCGCCGTCTTGGTAGCGACAAGCGTCTGGAAGCCGACAATGTTGAGCAGCGCCGTCTCAAGCAGCTGGCACTCCAGCGCGGGGCCGGTGACGCGCACCATGGGCTCGCGCGGAAAGACGAGCTCGCCCTCGGGCACGGCGTCAATGTTCACATGCGCGCGGAAGTTGCGCAGGTAGTCGAGGAATGCGGGCTTAAACATCGAGCCGCCGGCCGGAGCCTGGAGCGAAGCTAGATAGTCGATGTCCTCGGGCGTAAAGCGCAGGTTCTCGACAAGCTCGGGCAGCTCGGCGGTGCCGCACATGACGGCATACGCGCTGCCGAAGGGATGGTCGCGGTAAAACGCCGTAAAGCAACCCTGCTCATTGGCCTTGCCGCTCTCCCACAGGCCCTGGGCCATAGTGAGTTCGTACAGATCAGTGAGCATTGCAATGTCGGTGGGATGCGAGATGTCGGTCAAAGCCATGGGGCGACCTTTCGGATGCGTTGTGCAGAGGTTGAGGGTTGGCGAGGCGGGCGTGCGGGCATGGAGCCCAGCGCGAACAGGCTAAAGCAGGCCCATGCTGGTCAGGATCGTGTAGCCCATAAAGATGACAAACGCGATGAGGGCAAGGACAATGATGATTTTTTGAGCCGGCGCCATACCGGGGATCTCGTTCTCACCCGCAGGCTCCTTGGAGGTAACCATGCGCTGGGCAAAGCTCATCTCGTCACGGCTCGGCTTGGGATCGACGGACTTGGGACGAGCGGCCTTTTTAGGCTGAGGTTTGGGCGCGGCAGGTGCAGGCTTCGCAGCAGCGGGCTTGGGTGCGGGCGCGGGCTTGGGCTCGGATGCAACCTTCGCAGCGGCCTCCTCGGCCTTCTCGCGCTCGGCACGCAGGGCGGCCAACTCCTCACGCTCGCGGCGTGCCTCTTCCTGGGCCTCGCGACGAGCTTTCTCGGCGCGGAGCTCTTCCAACTCGGCGCGTTCCTCGGCAGACAGTGGTTGGGACTCAAGCTCGGCCATGGTACAGCCCTTTCTTTTAAAAAAAGCCGCCGACACAATGTCAGCGGCTTATCAAATCCAAGGGTGGAGACGAAGGGAGTCGAACCCTCGGCCTCTGCCATGCGACGGCAGCGCTCTCCCAACTGAGCTACGTCCCCAGGACAAGTCGATATTTTACCTACGGCTCGCCAACTGTCAACGCCCAATAATCAGTCTTTTTGGGGCGCGGCTATTTTGACAACTTTTCGAGCAGGCGATCCTCTCGATGATTTTTCTGGGACGGGGATTAAAAAACATTGTGTACCGAATGATTTTTTAATCCCCGTCCCAGAAAAATCATCGGCGAATGCTTTACTTTGCGCTGGTGAGGACGCCGGTGGTGTCGAACGCCGGGGTGAAGCTCTCGTCTACCGCTCCGCCTTCTTGCCAAAACATCGTCGTAAAGCCCAGGTCGTCGGCATGGTCGAGCACCTGCTCGTACTCCTCGCGCGTCACGGCGCGCGCCAGGTCGCCGCCTTGTTCGCACATGAGGGCATTGGGCGTGTACTGGTTCATGACCGAGATCGGCACGTCGCCCACCGTCTGCCACACCAGGTCCAACACGCGGCACGAATCGTCCGCATGCCCCGGCAGCACCAGATGACGCACGATTATGCCGCGCCTCATGAGCCCGTCCTTGTCTACCAGCTCTCCCCCGCGGCGCTCAATCTCGCGCGCCATCTGGGCCAGACCCGACACGGCCACGCGCGGGTAGTCCTGAATATGAGAAAGCGACTGCGCAAGCCCGGCATCGGCATATTTAAAGTCCGTAAGCCACACGTCGACCAGGTCGCCCAGCGCTGCCACGGCACTCGCGCGCTCGTAACCACTCGTGTTGTAGACAATTGGGATGACCAGTCCGCGCTCCCGAGCTGCGGCAATCGCGGCCGGCAGCAGGTGAGCATAATGCGTCGCCGTCACCAGATTGATGTTATTGGCACCTTGGTCCTGCAGCTCCAGCATAATCTCGACCAGGCGCTCGGGCGAAATCTCAAGCCCAAAATTGCCCGTCGAGATCTCGTGGTTCTGGCAATAGATACATTTGAGCGAGCAGCCGCTAAAGAAGATCGTGCCCGAACCGGCCTCGCCCGAGATAGGCGGCTCCTCCCACATATGAAGCGCCGCGCGGGCCACCTTGAGCGTGTCATCGGCACCGCATACGCCGTGCGCACCCTCGTCGCGCACCGCACCGCAACGGCGCGGACACAAATGGCAGGCGGGCGAAAAAAGTTCGGTCAACGGCGTCGGCATAAAAACATGCTCCAAAACAACGATTCAGCAGCTCAAACGTAAAGGGACCAACCGCACAGACGGCTCGAGCCCAAGGCGCCGTAATCGTCCGACACGATTTTTATAATGTCAAGACTGGAATCGACAAAGTGCCGCTTTATGATGTAGGTATTCCGCCCCCCGCGGAGCAACTGGGTGAACCGTCGCGTTTATTTAGGGAGCCCACACAGTCGTACCTAGTACAGGTATCCTTCGTTGTTAAGGACGCTGGAACAGTCGATGAGGGCACCCACCTGTTTTAGGTGGGTTCATTTTCGTAACGTGGGGGGTGGTTTTCATTTGCCGAAAACCACCATTACAGCCCATATGGATCCCCGCCGGTATCCCGACAAGCCATCGACAACATCCCAATATCTGGTAAGCGCGTGATTATCGCTGCATGCAATTCCATGCACCCCCCGTGGTCGAGTATCATGGTTCGGCTATGCCCTTTGCGCATGGCGTTCTTCTGACCTTTTCCTTCGACGCTTGGCGGTTTTTAGATTCATGGCTTCATCCCCGAGCTACATACCGTACCTATGCGTGGCAGCGGCGGCCTTTATCACGACCTTCCTCATGGTGCCCCTGGTCAAGCGCTTGGCAATTAAGCTCGACGCCGTCGACTATCCTTCCAAGCGCCGCATCAACACCAAGCCCATCCCGCGTTTGGGCGGAACGGCGGTGTTTTTGGGCCTGGTCGTTGCCTGCATTGTGCAAATCCTAGGCACCTGGCACCTAGGCTGGCCGCCCGTCCTGGTGCCGCACCCGCGCCTTCACATTAGCTATCCCATGCTGGCGCTCTCCTTTACCGTCATCTTTGCGACCGGCGCTATCGACGACGTCATCCAGCTCAAGCCCAAGCAAAAGCTAGCCGGACAGGTCCTCGCCGCGCTTATCGCCTGTATCGGCGGCCTGCGGATCGGCGTCATCGTCAACCCGTTTGCCCCCGGCGAGATCATGCTCGGATGGCTCGCCTACCCCATCACCGTGATCTATCTGGTGGCATTCACCAACATCATTAACCTCATCGACGGCCTCGACGGCTTGGCCACGGGCATCTGCGGCATCGCGTCGTTCACCATGTTTTCGATGGCCGTTCTCTCGGGCCGCATCGACGCCGCCGCGCTCTCCATTGCGCTCTTTGGCGCTTGCCTGGCCTTTTTGCGCTACAACTTCAACCCCGCAAGCATCTTCTTGGGCGACTCGGGGTCGTTGCTTCTGGGCTTTGCACTGGGCTCCATCTCGCTGCTCAACGTGAGCCGCACCGCCGCGCTCACCTCGCTTATCATCCCGCTCATCGTTGCCGGCGTGCCCATCATCGACACGTTTAGCGCCATTGTGCGCCGCAAGCGCGCCCACATTAGCATCGGGCAGGCCGACAAGGGCCACATCCACCACCGCCTGATCCAAGAGGGCTACAACCAAAAGCAGGCAGTGCTCCTCATCTACGCCTGGTGCATCATGCTTTCGGCCGGCGCCGCCGCGATTAACCAGGTCGAGGTGCCCATGCGCGTGCTCATCTTTACCGTACTCGCCATTGGCTCGGCGGCCTTTGCCAAGCACCTGCACCTGTTTGAGCCCGTGCTGCGCCACCATTACAACAAGCGCACGCACGAGGACGAGCTCGTCACCCCCGACGATCCCGCCTTTAAGCAGGAGGAGCAGGCGGCAGAAGAACGCAGGGAGGAGCGCCACCACAGGCGCTAGGGTAAGCTGCCGAGGCTGCGCCCAGGCGCCGCCGGCCAAACGCGCAGCCACGCCGCGCCCATCGCACATGCCGCCGCTCTCCCGCCCCTCGCGTACTTACGCCCCGACCCTCCAATAAACGCGTTATCATCTTGACCCATGAACATACGTTAGGAGCAATCATGCCAAACGAGAACAGCTACGAAGTCGCGCTGCAAAAGAGCAACGCCATTCGCGAGGGCCTGGCCAAAACGCCCGAGAAGTTCACCATGCTCACCGGCGACCGCCCCACCGGCCGTCTGCACCTGGGTCACTACTTCGGCACCCTCAAGGGCCGTGTTGAGCTGCAGAACATGGGCGCCAAGACCAACGTGCTCATCGCCGACTACCAAGTCATCACTGACCGCGATACGACCGAGCACATCCAGGACAACGTGTACAACATGGTCATGGACTACCTTGCCTGCGGCATCGACCCCGACAAGACCATGATCTACGCGCACTCCGCCGTACCCGCCGCAAACCAGCTCATGCTGCCGTTCCTGTCGCTGGTCTCCGAGGCCGAGCTGGCGCGCAACCCCACGGTCAAGGCCGAGATGGAGGCCTCGGGCCACGAGCTCACCGGCCTTCTGCTCACCTACCCGGTGCACCAGGCCTGCGACATCCTGTTCTGCAAGGGCAATGTGGTGCCCGTCGGTCGCGACCAGCTGCCGCACATCGAGCTCACCCGCACCATCGCCCGCCGCTTTAACAACCGTTACGGCAAGGTGTTCCCCGAGGTCGACGCGCTGCTGTCCGAGAGCCCGCTGCTGCCCGGCCTGGACGGGCGCAAGATGAGCAAGAGCTACGGCAACGCCATTAACATCTCGATGACCGCCGAGGAGACGGCCAAGCGCATCAAGAAGAGCCAGACCGACTCCGAGCGCATGATCACGTTCGATCCCGAGAATCGCCCCGGCGTGTCCGGCCTGCTTTCAACCGCCGCCATCTGCACCGGCCGTTCCGAGGTCGAGATTGCCGAGGAGATTGGCATGGGCGGCTCCGGCCAGCTCAAGAAGTACGTGACCGAGGCCGTCAACGAGTACTTCGCGCCGATCCGCGAGCGTCGTCAGCGCTATGAGAACGATCTGGACTATGTGAAGGACGTGCTGCACGAGGGCAACCGTCGCGCCAACGAGATTGCCGAGCAGACCCTGGCCGAGGTTCAGGACGCCATGGGCATGGTGTACTAGGCAAAGCGCCTTCGCACAACATAGACGGTGAGGCTGAATCCTCACCGAAACAGGAACAGGCCCGCTGGCAGATAGTTGCCAGCGGGCCTGTTCCCGAAGTACACCGTTGAATCGCACAGAGGGGAGGAATGCGAATCAAACTCAACAGGGCAGGCTTTTTCATCGCCTATTGCCTGCTCCGTTGCTGAAAACAATATAGTTCACCGTGGTTTACTTTGCTGCGACAAACCGCGCCGCCATACCTTCTCCATAAGTTAACCTCGGTAAACCTGCCAAAACCACCACAAAGGGGACAGGCACCTTTGTGGTGGTTTAAGCCACGGCAGAGCCGCTAGAGCCCTGCAAGCCAGCGACAGGCGGCCAAGTCGACGTGCATGTCGTCCTTAAACGCCACACCCTCCCCTAGCAAAAGCTCACGTTGAGCATCGGGACCGCCAAAAGCAAAACCATCGCATATGCGGCCATCGGCAAACACCACGCGGTGACAGGGAATCTCGCCGGGACGCGGATTGCCATGCAGGGCATACCCCACGTACCGCGCACTTCGTGGACGTCCAGCAAGCAGCGCCACCTGACCATACGTGGCGACCATCCCCTCGGGAATCTGCTCGACCACCTCGTACACCCGCTCAAAAAAGCCCTCAGACACCATTGCTCACTCCCTTCCACCCGGAATAGCATAAACCACCACAAAGGTGCCTGTCCCCTTTGTGGTGGTTTTGGCAGGTGGGCTAGTTAACGGGCTGGAAGAAGGCTACGGCTACGGCGCCGGGGCCTACATGGGTGCCGATGGTGGCGCCGATGGTGTGAACGGGCAGTTCGCCCTCGGTGTGGCCAGCCCACAGTGCCGCGCTGTCCTCGATATACTTCTTGAGCACCGCATCCGAAAGGCCCGTATAGCCGAGCGCCAGCGGCATGGAAAAGTCGATGCCGCCCGCCTTTTCGACCTTCTGGTTGAGCAGGTTACGTCCGTTCTTGGAACCGCGCGCCTTGCCCAGCTGCACGATCAGACCGTCCTCGGCAGCCACCACGGGCTTTACGTTGAGCAGCGTACCCACGGCACCGGCCGCAGCAGACAGGCGACCGCCGCGCACCAGGTACTCCAGCGTCTCGAGCAGGCCGATGACGACCACGCGGTCGCGCACGGCCTCGACAGCCGCCGCAACCTGAGCCGCGCCCTGGCCCTCGTCCACCAGGCGCAGCGCATACTCGACCAGCACGCGCTCGCCCAAGGTCACGTTATTGCTGTCCACGACGAACATGTCGCCGCCCGGCGCCTCGGCAAGTGCCGTACGAGCACTCTGGTTGGTGCCCGAGAGCTTGGCGCCCACGGTAATAATCACGGCCTCATCGCCGGCCTCACGCGCTTCGGCAATCGCCTGCGAAAAGGCGTACGGGTTGACCTGACCGGTCTTGGGCAGCTCATCGCGCTCCACAAGCATCTCGTAAAAGCGCTGGTGATCGATGTCGACGCCATCCATATACACATCGGTGCCAAAGGTGACGGACAGCGGCAGAACACGCAGAGCGGGGTGCTCCGCCGGCGACATATCGCTTGCGGAATCGGTAATAATGCGGACGGACATAACGAATCCTTTCTTGCGCAGGTCCCGCGCGGGGAATTTTGACAGCAATGCCCCGGCACGGCATACGCGCTCAAACGGGACTATGCAGTTTTTAATGGGAAGCAAATGCCTTGGCGGCCTTAGATCTCACGCAGGGTGTTGAGAATCGTACGCAGCGACGCATACATCTGCTCGCGCTGCTCCACACCCATAGCCTTACCGGTGGTGTCGAGCACCTCGCGAATGATGCGGTCCGCCTCGCTCATGCTCTCGCCGCCCAGAGCGGTCAGGCGCACCGGGGCACGATACTTAACGGCTGCATCACCCGAGTCGTCGACCTCGACGTAGCCGCCCTCCTCCAGATGCGCGAGCGTGCGCGAGACGGCGGCACGGGTCACGCCTGCCATGCGAGCCAGGTCAGCGCCAGTCAGGCCGTCCTTGCTGCGCTCAAGATAGTACAGGCACATAACGTCGGAGCCCTTGAGGCCCAGCCTTGCGCCCTCGGATGTCTTAATGCGCTGGATCTCCTTGTAGAGCCCGCTGATCAGTCCGACAAAGTCCTCGAAACGTGTCTCGTCGTTCTGCTGCATGGGAGACGACCGCCTTTCGCTTGCATGATGCTAACGGGTAAACATCTTAGCCGCACAAGGCAACACCCATACCCAAATATCCCATTTGTTAACCCATCAACATAAAAACCACTACAAAGGGGACAGGCACCTTTGTAGTGGTTTTGACCGGCGAACATGATCCGCAGGCGTCGCTACAGTTCCACGCAGGGATTGTCGCGGGTCACAAGCGTCTTAACGACAACCGTCGCTCCCAGATAGCGCTCAAGCAGCTCGGCTAAGCGATCGATCGCGGCCTGGCAATCCCCCATCCGCTCGGGCTCCACGCACTCAATCGCCAGGAATGCATCGGCCGAATCGTCGGACAGCGCCGTGCGAACGCCATCGCGCCAGTTCCAGCAGCGGCATACGGCGCCCGCATCATCGATGTAGGCGAGCTCGCCGGGCAGCGTCGGGTCATCCGTTTCCTCGCCAAGTGGCAGGAAGGCATCGCCGCCGTCAGTCACCTTCAAGCGAAGATCCCCCTCAATCGCATACAGGTCCTCGCCGCCAACGGGCAGCGCGTAGGTCAGCGACACCGTGTTGTAGATGTCCACCGCGGGCGTAATGTGGCCCACCGGTTTGCCCTTGAGCACGCGCTTGAGCAGGTTCTCAATTGAGCAACGCGCGCCCTTTTTGGTCTTGAACAGCCGATAAGCCTCGCGCCATGCCTTGACCGGTGCGTTCTCGCTGATAGTATCGCTGGTCAGATGACGCTCCGCGTCGATATTGGCGCGGTCGAGCAACGCCGCAATCGCGTCCACGTCCTCTTGAGGAATCTGAGCCGCGGGCTTCATGCCCTTTACGACCGCAACACCGACAGCCGCCTGCGGAAATAGCTCCCAAAACGAATCCTCGGCAATAAAGCTCTTCATGCGCTCTCCCTTCATCGTGCGCGCCCGAGCGAGGGCGCCTAAACAAAAAGCGCCCTTACGACGGCCACCTTCAAAGTCCTACGGTGCCGCCACAAGAGCGCTTACGCTGCCCCCATCCGGAGAAGGGAGCGATATGTTAGGCGTATTGTAACCCGAGTCATCCGCGCGAGTAAAACCACCACAAAGGTGCCTGTCCCCTTTATGGTGGTTTTGGGTCTGAGGCGACGCTAGTGGCGAAGTCCCAGCAGGCCGCGGCCGCGATGACGGGCGTCGGCGTGCACCTGAGCGTGCGGACCGGCGGCCTTCACGGACTCGGGCAGGTGCGAGTACTTCTTCTCGAAGTTCTCCTCGAACATCACGGCCAAGTTGTGCGCCGCCTCGTCGTAGCGCGCGGTGCTCTGCCAGTACTGGCGCGGCACCAGGATGCCGTCGGGCACGCCGTGGCACGTGGTGGGAATGTCAACGTTAAAGATATCGTCGTGGACGAATTCGCTGTCCTCGATGGTGCCGTCGAGGGCGCGCGCGACTAGGGCGCGCGTGTAGGCCAGCTCAATGCGATGGCCCACGCCGTAGCCGCCGCCGATCCAGCCGGTGTTGACCAGATAGACGCGGGTGCGACCGTCGGCGATGCGCTCACCGAGCATCTTGGCATAGACCATGGGGTCGAGCGGCATAAACGGCTCGCCAAACAGCGAAGAGAACGTGGGCGTGGGCTCGGTGACGCCGACCTCGGTGCCGGGGATCTTGGCCGTAAAGCCCGTCACGAAGTGGTACATGGCGGCATCGGCCGTCAGGCGTGAGATGGGCGGCAACACGCCAAAGGCGTCGCAGGTCAGGAACAGCACGACGCTTGGAGTGGTGCCCATGCCCTTGGTCCACGCGTTGGGAATGTGCTCCACAGGGTATGCCACGCGCGTGTTGTGCGTGATCGAGATGTCGTCGTAGTTGGGCTTGCGGTTCTCGTCGAGCACCACGTTTTCGCAGATCGCGCCAAAGCGGACAGCGTTGAAGATCTCGGGCTCGTGGAAGGCGTCCAGGCCCTCGCATTTGGCGTAGCAGCCACCCTCGATGTTAAAGATGCCCATGTCAGACCAGCCGTGCTCGTCGTCGCCGATCAGCAGGCGCGTGGGATTGGCCGAAAGCGTGGTCTTGCCGGTGCCGGACAGGCCAAAGAACACGGCGGTCTCGTGCGTGACGGGATCCATACTGGCCGAGCAGTGCATGGGCAGCACGTCGTCCTCGACGGGCAGCAGGTAATTCATGACGCTGAAAATGGACTTTTTGATCTCGCCGGAGTAGCCGGTGCCGGCGACCAGAATCACGCGCTCCTGGAAGTTAATGACCACGGCGGCGCTGGAGTTGAGGCCCTTGATGGCGGGATCGCACTGGTAGCCCGGCGCGGCGAGCACACAGAAGTCCGGCTCGCCGGTGCGTGCGATTTCACGGGCAAGCGGGCGGGCGAGCATCTGCTTAATAAAGAGCGCCTGGCTGGCACGCTCGCAGGCGACAAGCAGACGACGCGTATGGTTGCGGTCGGCACCGGCCATACCGCGAGTGACGAACACGTCGCGCTCGTTGAGATAGTCGACGATGCCGGCCTTGATGGCCTCGTAGCTCTCGACAGACAGCGGGCGGTTGACGGCACCCCAGGCAATCTTGTCGTGAACATCGGGGGTGTCAACGATAAAGCGGTCATTAGGCGAGCGGCCAGTGCGCTCCCCCGTCTCGATCACCAGCGCGCCGTTGGAGGCCATACGACCTTCGTTGCGACGGATGGCGTGCTCGACGAGCTCGGCTGCCGGCAGGTCGACCAGCAGGCGGGGCTGGTTCTCGGCAAGATCTTCGACCAGCGTAATGCCAAAGTTGGACAGAACTTCTGCAGGGGTAATACCTGGCATGGGGCCTCCTTTAAAAGCGCGACACGTGGACGAGGCGCGCACTTTACTCACGTAAAGCCCGTTGTACCCGATATGCAAAAACGTTTTTGCGGCAACGGCGAAGCGCCCGCCCAACGGTCAAAAATCGCAGGCAAGCGGCCTAGTCATTGGGTGTTTAAACGACTAATCGTTGGGGACACTCTTGAACAGGCAACAACCAAGGAGCGTCCCCGGATGCC